>CAZFWN010000240.1:0-7718 GCA_964522745.1 uncultured Ktedonobacterales bacterium | reverse complement strand
GCCCGGCCACTCGTCATTGAGCGCAAATCGTTGACATAGCCAAACATTTCTGCCAGCGGCACGTTCGCCCGGATCACCTGCGAACCACCGCGCTCTTCCGTCCCAATAATATGGCCCCGGCGACGGTTGAGATCGCCCAGCACATCACCGAAGAACTCTGGCGAAGCCACCACCTCCAGCAGTTCCACCGGCTCCAGCAGGACCGGATTCGCCTTGCGAGCAGCTTCCTTGAAACCCATTGACCCTGCCGTCTTAAACGCCATTTCGCTTGAGTCAACTTCGTGATACGACCCATCGAAGAGCGTCACGCGCACATCGATCATCGGATAGCCAGCGATCACGCCGCCCTCCATCGCCTCGCGCACACCCTCTTCGGTTGGCTTGACATATTCGCGGGGCACCGAGCCACCAATAATCCCATTAACGAACTCGAAGCCCTTGCCGCGCTCCATCGGCTCAACCTTCAGCCACACATCACCATACTGGCCGCGCCCGCCCGACTGCCGGATAAAGCGCCCTTCGGCCTGCGCCGTCCCGGTGATCGTTTCCTTGAACGCCACCTGAGGCCGGCCAACGTTCGCTTCCACCTTGAACTCGCGGAACATACGGTCCACGATCACTTCCAGATGCAACTCACCCATCCCTGAAATAATCGTCTGCGCCGTTTCCTGATCGGTACGCACCTTAAAGGTCGGATCCTCTTCCGCCAGCTTACCGAGCGCAACGCCCATCTTATCTTGATCGGCCTTGGTCTTCGGCTCAATGGCAATCGAGATCACCGGCTCGGGGAACTGGATCGACTCCAATGTCACGGGATGCTCCGCATCACAGAGCGTATCGCCGGTAAAGGTATTCTTCAAACCCACCGCCGCGCAGATGTCGCCCGCGTGAATCTCCGTAATGTCCTCGCGGTGATTGGCGTGCATCTGCAACAGGCGCCCGATGCGTTCCTTCTGGCCCTTGGTCGAGTTATAGACATAAGAACCAGCCGCAAGCGTTCCAGCATACACCCGGAAATAGGCCAACCGCCCCACAAAGGGATCGGACACAATCTTGGACACCAGCGCCGCAAAGGGAGCGGTATCGCTCACTTCTAGCGGCTGCTCTTCTCCGGTCTTGGTGTTGATCGCCACAGGAGCAGGAATCTCAAGAGGGGAGGGGAGGTAGTAGATCACCGAATCCAGCATGGCCTGCACACCCTTATTTTTGAGGGCTGAGCCACACAACACCGGGATTAACTTCCCCGCAATGGTGGCCTTACGCAAAGCCGCTCGAATCTCTTCCCCCGTAATCTCCTCGCCTTCGAGGTACTTGAGCGTCAGTTCCTCGTCGGTCTCGGCTACCCGCTCGATCAGAAAATCGCGGTGCGTTGCGAATTCATCGGCCATCTCGGCGGGAACCTCGGTCTGCTCGGATTTCGTTCCCAGATCATCTACAAAGAGAACGGCCTTCTGCTCAATCAGATCGATAAAGCCCTTAAACTGGCTCTCCCGGCCAATCGGAATCTGCACCGGCACCGGCACCGCGCCAAGCCGGTCACGAATCATCTGCACCGTGCGCCAAAAATCGGCGCCAATACGGTCCATCTTATTCACAAAACAAATGCGTGGCACATGATACTTATCAGCCTGGCGCCAGACAGTCTCAGACTGCGGCTCCACGCCAGCCACCGCATCAAACACGACCACTCCACCATCGAGGACACGCAGCGAGCGCTCCACCTCAACCGTGAAGTCCACATGGCCCGGCGTATCGATGATATTGATACGATGATTCATCCAGAAGCAGGTCGTCGCAGCCGCCGTAATCGTAATGCCACGCTCTTGCTCCTGCACCATCCAGTCCATCGTCGCCGCCCCCTCATGCACCTCGCCCATCTTATGAATGCGCTTGGTATAGAACAGGATGCGCTCTGTCGTGGTGGTTTTGCCCGCATCAATATGCGCAATGATGCCAATATTTCTCGTTTTTTCCAGCGGGTATTCTCTCGCCATAATTCCTTACCAGTGTATTTCCCTAGACCTCAGGAGCGCCAAAGGCGAACAGCCCATTACCAGCGATAATGCGCAAACGCCTTGTTCGATTCAGCCATCTTATGGACCTCTTCACGACGCTTAATCGTTGCACCCTGGCCTGAGGCCGCGTCCATAAACTCCGCCGCCAACCGCTCAGCCATCGCTTTGCCCTTGCGCTCACGCGCAAAGCGGATCAACCAGCGCATCGCCAGCGCATTGCGCCGCTCGCCGCGAATCTCCACCGGCACCTGATAGGTTGAGCCACCGACACGACGGGGTTTCACTTCCAGTGTTGGCGTTGCATTACGCAGCGCCTGCTCAAAAACATCAACCGGATTACGCTTCTGGCGCTGCTCAATAATGTCGAAAGACTCGTACATAATGCGCTCGGCCAGACTGCGCTTGCCATCCAACATCAACTTCCCGATAAATCTCGTAATATTCTTGTTGTTGTACTTCGCGTCGGGAATCACGACACGCCGATCTACCTTTGCACGCCTTGGCAAGTTTTCCCTCCTTCAAGTCTCTCCACCAGAGTCTCCAGGTACAAGCCTCTTTTAAGACAGCGGCAGGGGTGCCGAGACCATACGTCTCAGCACCCCACACGCGCGAGCGCCTTTCCTGCTTGCTCAAGCGCTGGTACACAGCATTCCTTGAGCGATGGAGGTCACTCGACAGCACCAGCGCGGCTGCGCTGGCCGTGTGTTTCCCGCTGACCTGGCTGCGTATCCTGTACCTGTTCCACTCGCAGCCGGTATCAGCCTGCCAGGCATATCTGTACTACACCCGGCGTTTCTCTCTGTTCTATTAGAGACGAACGATTGACCTGCTAGCGGCGCCCCTTCGCGGCCTCCTGGCCGGCCTTGGGTCGCTTCGCCCCATACTTTGAGCGCCCCTGACGGCGCTTCTCCACGCCATTGCTATCCAGGGTGCCCCGTACAATATGATAACGCACGCTGGGAAGGTCTTTCACGCGCCCACCGCGAATAAGCACAACCGAGTGTTCCTGCAAGTTATGCCCCTCGCCCGGAATATAGGCCGTGACTTCCATCTGGTTCGTCAGGCGCACGCGGGCAATCTTGCGCAGCGCAGAGTTCGGCTTCTTCGGCGTCATCGTGCGCACCTGCGTGCAGACTCCACGCTTCTGCGGCGCACCACGCAGCCTCCGGGTCCGATTCGTCAGCGCGTTAAAGGTAAATTGCAGCGCCGGCGCCTTCACCTTCTTAACCTTCTCCTTGCGCCCCTTGCGCACCAACTGATTCATCGTCGGCATGTGTATTTCTTATCCTTGTCTACAGTGTTCACCAGGGCGTTCGTTGATGCAAGCGTGGGGCCAATAGGACATCTAGCCCCACGCCGATTCTTTACCTGGCGCACAATACAACATGGTATCACGCACCAAAAAGCATGTCAAGAGACGGGATAGCGGGAATCTGTTCAGCCTTAGGAGATGCCACTCGTTCAACTTGCGGCTTCCCCGGCAGCTCGCGCCCTGGCACCCCTGTGCCGGCGGGAATCAGCTTACCGATAATCACATTCTCCTTCAGACCCACCAGATGATCCGTCGAGCCATGCACCGCCGCATCCGTCAGCACACGGGTTGTCTCCTGGAACGATGCCGCCGCCAGGAAGCTCTCCGTATTCAGCGACGCCTTGGTCACCCCCAGCAGCACCGTCTGGGCCGTCGCCGGCTCGCCGCCTTCCGCCAGCACCCGCGCATTGGTTTGCTCATAAATGAAACGATCAACCAGATCGTTTGGCAACAGATCAGTGTCACCCGGATCATCCATGCGCACCCGCCGCAGCATTTGCCGGCAGATCACCTCGATATGCTTATCATTGATATACACGCCGGTGGACCGATACACCTTCTGCACTTCCTTGACCAGATACAACTGCACTGCATCACGGCCCTGGATACGCAGCACATCCTGCGGATCGACCAACCCCTGCGTCAACTGCTGGCCCGCCTGCACCCGCTGGCCGGGATCAACAATAATATTGATCGCCCCCGGCACGGCATACTCGCGCTCCTCGCGCTCCTCGAAACGCACCACCAGCTTGTTCTCAGCATTCAAGAACGCCTCGCCTGCCGTCCGCGCCTTGATCTCGCGCGCCGCACCATCCGCATCATCCGCCGCCCGCAGCGCCAGCGCCTGGCCGGCCTCGACACGGTCACCATCATGCACCACCACCTCAGTGCCCGCCGGCAGCGGATACTCATCCACGAAGACCTCGGCAGAAACCACCTTCAGCTTGCGCGTCCCGTTGTCATCCACCGTAATCTCCACCATCCCATCGATCTCGCTAATAATGGATTTATCCTTGGGCACCCGCGCCTCAAAGAGTTCCTCCACGCGCGGCAGACCCTGCGTAATATCTTCCTGCGCGCCGGCAATACCGCCAGTATGGAAGGTACGCATCGTCAACTGCGTCCCAGGCTCACCAATCGACTGGGCTGCAATGATGCCCACCGCATCGCCCAGCGCCACCAGCTTCCCAGAGGCCAGATTGCGGCCATAGCACTTGCGACAGACCCCATGCGGCGCCAGACACTGCAACACCGACCGCACATACACCCTATCAACCCCACTCTTGAGCATGGCATCAACTTCCTCATCCGTCAGCTCGTCACCTACCCCCACCTGCTCAAAGCCCGACACCGGCCCTGCCAACGTCCGGCCCACCAGCCGGTTCCTCATCGGCTCCATAATGTCCTGGCTATCCTTCTCGGTCACCCAGACGCCTTCGTTCGTGCCACAATCCTCTTCAAGCACAATCACATCCTGGGCCACATCGATCAGCCGGCGCGTCAGATAGCCGGATTCCGCCGTGCGCAGCGCCGTATCCGCCAACCCCTTGCGCGCCCCATGACTGCTGATGAAGTATTCCAGCACCGTCAGCCCCTCGCGGAAGTTGCCCCGGATCGGCACCTCGATGATACGACCTGACGGGTCGGCCATCAGGCCACGCATCCCGGCAAGCTGACGAATCTGCTGAAACTTCGCCTTGGTCGCGCCAGAGTTCGCAATCGTATAGATCGACCCATAGGGATCGAGCGTTGTCTTCACCGCATCGGTCACGCGATCCGTCGCCGTATTCCACAATTCCACAAGCCGCTGATAGCGCTCGTTCTCAGTGATCAACCCCTCGCGGTACTGATCGTCCAGTTCCAGCACCCGGCCATCCGTCTCTTGCAGAATCTCCTGGCGCTCCTTTGGCACCAACACATCGCTGATAGCAATGCTCACCCCAGCCTTGGTCGCGTAGAAGAATCCCAGCCGCTTGATCTCATCAGCCAGATCAGCCGTCTGCTGCCGCCCATACTCGCGGAAGCACTCCGCAATGACCTCGCGCAGATTCTCCTTCTTCATGGGGTAATTCTTAAACTGTAGTTGCTCTGGCAGCGCATCGTTAAAGACGATCCGGCCTGCCGTCGTCTCGATAGGCTTGCCATCTACCGCAGCAGCCAACTGCCCCGGAGCGTTGAACACCCCCTGCACACCAGGCAGACGCACCTTGATCTTCGCCTGGAGATCAATCACGCCATGATGATAGGCCAGCAGCGCCTCATTGACATCAGCAAAGCGCCGGCCCTCACCCTTCAGCCCGCCGCGTTCCATCGTCAGATAGTAGCAGCCCAACACCATATCCTGCGTCGCACCAATCGACGGCTCGCCTGTCGCCGGCGACAGAATGTTGCGCGTCGAAAGCATCAGCTTGCGCGCCTCCTCCTGCGCCTTCTCCGAGAGCGGCACATGCACCGCCATCTGATCCCCGTCGAAGTCAGCATTGAAGGCCGAACACACCAGCGGATGCAACTGAATCGCACTGCCCTCCACCAGCACCGCCTCAAACGCCTGGATGCCCAGCCGGTGCAGCGTCGGCGCCCGGTTCAGCAGCACCGGATGGTCACGAATGACCTCTTCCAGCACATCCCACACTTCTGGCTTGATCCGCTCCACAAAGCGCTTCGCGCTCTTGATATTGTGCGCCAGGTTCTGCTCCACCAGCTTGCGCATCACAAACGGCTTGAAGAGTTCCAGCGCCATCTTCTTGGGCAAACCGCACTGGTGCAGCTTCAGATCAGGCCCAACCACAATCACCGAGCGCCCGGAATAGTCCACGCGCTTGCCCAGCAAGTTCTGGCGGAAGCGGCCCTGCTTGCCCTTGAGCATATCCGACAGACTCTTGAGCTTATGGTTGCCCGAACCAGCCACCGCGCGCCCGCGCCGGCCATTATCGATCAGCGCGTCACAGGCTTCCTGCAACATACGCTTCTCGTTGCGAATAATGATCTCCGGCGCGCCCAACTCCAGCAGCCGCTTGAGCCGGTTATTGCGGTTAATCACCCGCCGATACAGATCGTTCAGGTCCGACGTCGCAAAGCGCCCGCCATCCAACTGCACCATCGGGCGCAGGTCCGGCGGCAGCACCGGCAGCACCGTCATAATCATCCACTCAGGCCGGTTTCCCGACTTGCGGAACGCCTCCACCACCTTCAGGCGCTTCGTCGCCTTCTTGCGTCGCTGGCCGCTCGTCGTATTGATCTCGTGGCGCAGTTCTCCCGCCAGCTTATCCAGATCAATCGCCGCCAGCAGTTCGCGCACCGCCTCCGCGCCCATCCCGGCCCGGAAGACATGCCCGAAAGCGTCATTGAGTTCGCGGTAGCGCTGCTCCTGCAAGAGATCGCCCCGCCGCAGCCCCTCCAGGTCGCGCCGGCGGGTATCCACCTGCGCTTGCATTTCATTGCTCTGCGCCACCAGTTGATCTTGCAGCGCAGTAATCTCACCCTCGGTATTCAAGCGAAGGCGCTCCGCCTCGCGCTCGGCCTCCACGCGCGCGCGGTCAATCTCAACCCGCGCCTGCTCAGCCGCCGCGTTGCGAGCGGCCTCCGATGTCTTCTCCAGCAGTTCCAGGTGCCGGTTCGCGCCAGTATCACCCTTCTTGGCAATGCGCTCGCCGGTTGGCTCAAAGACCGCATCCTCCGTCAGCACCTTGCCCTGATTGGCGCGCAGCACGTCGCGCACCGCTTTCTCGGCGCGATTGGCCTCTTGCAACAGTTCGCTGCGGCGCATCTCGGCCTCTTCACGCACCGTCTGCGCCTGCGCCCGCAAGCGCTCAATCGCCGCGTCGCGCTGCTCTTGCAGTTCCTGGATACGCGCCGTCGTACCCTCTTCCCTCTGCTGAATCTGCGCCTGCACATCCTCATCGATCTGGCCCACAAACTCGCGCCGTGCCGCCTCATCGATCTCCGTCACCACATACAGCGCAAAGTATAAAATGCGCTCCAGATTACGCGGCGACAGGTCCAGCAGCAAGCCAATGCGGCTGGGCGTCCCCTTAAAGTACCAGATGTGGCTCACCGGCGACGCCAGTTCAATATGCCCCATGCGCTCGCGCCGCACCTTAGAACGCGCCACCTCCACCCCACACTTATCGCAGACAATCCCCTTAAAGCGCACCCGCTTGTACTTGCCGCAGTAGCACTCCCAATCCTTCGTCGGACCAAAGATGCGCTCGCAAAAAAGGCCATCCTTCTCCGGCTTGAGCGTGCGATAGTTGATCGTCTCCGGCTTCGTCACCTCGCCATAGCTCCACGAGCGAATCGACTCCGGGCTGGCAAGGCTAATCCGAATCGCGTTGAAATCATTGACTTCGAGCATGGGCGCTTATTCTCCTTCAAACCCAGACAGGTTAATG
>CAZFWN010000239.1:0-7739 GCA_964522745.1 uncultured Ktedonobacterales bacterium | reverse complement strand
GAACTGGCCGCGCTGACGCATGATCTGGCCGATTGGAAGATCAACCCGGACGAAGCACAGGCGCTGGCCGATCTGCGCGCCTGGCTCACCGAGCATGGCGCGGATGCGGCGATGGTTGCCGCCGTGCTGGAGATTATCACCTCGATGTCCTTTAAGGGCGGCGGTGGGGCACCGATGCGCACGCTGGAGGGCCAGATTGTGCAGGATGCTGATCGGCTGGATGCCATTGGGGCGGTTGGCATTGCGCGGGCCTTTGCCTATGGCGGCGCGAAGGGCCGGCTGCTGCACGACCCGGAGGAAGCGCCGCGCGAGACGATGACAGCGGCAGAGTATAAAAGCCACCAGGCCGCGACGATCACCCACTTCTACGAAAAGCTGCTCAAGCTGAAAGAGCGCATGAACACCGCGACGGCCAGACGCCTGGCCGCGCACCGCCACGCGGTGCTGGAGCAGTTCCTCGAAGAGTTTCAAGCCGAATGGGACGGAGAGCGCTAAGCCTCCCGTTTCTCTTCAGACTCGCGCGAGTTTTTCCGGGTTGGCAATGATCCGAATCGCCTGAATCTGCCCGTTCTCCACCTCAATGGTCAGGACGGAGAATACGTGATCGCCGGCGCGGATGATCAGGGCGGCTTGACCGTTGACTTCTTCTAGCTCGACGCGAGCGTTCTCCGGCCAAAAGCGCTTTGTTCCCAGGCTAAAGCGTGCCACCGCCTCACGCCCGCGAATCGGGCGAAGCGCGGCCTGTTTGATTTTCCCACCGCCATCTGCCCACAGGATCACATTTTCTGAGAGCAGGTTCATCAGCGTGGTCGTCTCACCAGTCTCAACCGCCTGGAAATACCCATTGAGTAACTGCCGATGGGTTTCGCGCGAGGCAGGGAAGCGTGGTCGATGCTCACGCAGATGGGGCTTTGCCCGGCTGAACGAGCGGCGACAGGCGGCTTCACTCTTCCCAAGCATGGCAGCAATCTCGGCAAACTCGTACTCAAAGACTTCGCGCAGGAGGAAGACCGCTCGCTCGAACGGTTGAAGCTGCTCCAACAAGACCAGAAACGCCAGCGAGATCGATTCTTCCGTCTCGACGCGCTTTTCTGGATCGGCTGCGTCTGAAGTCGGGGCTGTGAGGATCGGCTCCGGCAACCAGGGGCCAACGTACAACTCTCGCTTCCGGCGCGCTAAATCGAGTTGATCCATACATAAGCGCGTGAGGATCGTGGTGAGATACGCTTTGAGCGAGTGAATGGTCTCAGGCTTCGCGGCCTGATACCGTAGATAGGTCTCCTGCACCATATCCTCGGCATCCATCGCACTCCCCAGCATGCGGTAGGCAATAGCAAAGAGGTAAGATCGATGGGTTTCAAATGGCTCTTCCATAGCGCTACTTCTTTTCCAGTAAGAATATCGGATGAGTGAGTACCGCGCGCTCAAACTCTTCAACTGAAGATTCTGCGCTCACACCAAAGTTGCGACCAAAGGGGTTGCCGTTCTTCATATCTTCTCGCAACACGAGGGCTGCTTCTCTGGGGGGCAGTCTTCTTGCCGTGACTGTTTCAGAACGCCGCCCGCGCGTGAGGATGGCCTCTCCCGCTGACTGGAGATTGCGCACCCAATTGACCATTCCAAACGGGGAGTTCAGATAGCGTTGTCCCTTCTGCTCAATAATCACAATCGGGATTGTACGCGGCTGCCCGCTTTTGCGCCCGCGCACCGTCAACAGGTACGTGGGGTGGTCCTTGAGACCCAGACCATTGAATTTGAAGCCCGCGCGCAGTAGGGTCGTTGTCATCACATTGCCTACTCGGACAAACATCGGAGCCTTGTCTATTTTTGCCATAGGTTCTTTCTTCCTCTGTTTAGGAGACACCTTGTTAGCATGACCCGTGTATTCGATCATCACCAGGAAAGAGGGTTGAGCTGTCTCTTTTGGGACAGCTCTCTTCGCGGTTCGGCCTGAAACAAGCTGCTTTTCACCTATTTAGGCTGTCTCTGGAATGCCTCTCCCCCAAAAAACGCGAGCATACTAGGCTGCGCCGAGATGGTTGCCACCGCTACAGCTTTATGCAGATAGCGATCAGAGGTGAGTTGTTGCAGCATACAGTCCGCCAGGTCTGCCCTGGAGGTATATTGTTTGTTGATATGCGCTTCAGCTATTTGATAGTTGGTGACCGAGGGCGTCTCAAAAAGACCAGAGGGGCGGATGATCACCCAGTCAAGATGACTGTTCATTACCAGCGTTTCCATACGCTCCATATCTGTATACGTCGTCCGGCCAATCGTGTTAATAACGATTGGTTTCAGGACTTTCTCAAAAATGAACCCACCCCCACTATCAAGATAGCGAATCTGCGGATCGGTTGCGCTGGAACTCACACAGACGAGGCGACGGACGCCATAACGGTTCATGGCCTGCACAATATGCTCTATGCCCTCTGAATAGAGGGCAATCGGTTTGCGACTAAAGGGGACACCAAGGGTGGAAAGCACAGCATCCTGTCCGGCCACTGCCTGTTCCACCGCTGCGAGATCGAACACATCTCCGCGCATCACCTGCAAATGTTCGTGCTGGAGAGGGAATGCTTCCGGGTGGCGGGTGATTGCTGTCACCGCGTATCCCCCAGCAAGCGCCTGTTTCGTCAAGATTTTCCCTGTCGCGCCATTGGCGCCAAAAATGACTATTTTCACGATAGTGTTCCTTTTTTTGAGCATAGCTCTTTCACTGTCTCATGCGGTGAGACAGTGGCGGCATGACCATTACAGATGATGGTCACAAAGAAAGAGGGTTGAAGGGTCTGATTTGGGACAGCTTTCCTGTCGCATTTTGCGCAAGAGAGGGTTCAGGGGGTTAGGCAGAGGTCCAGCACCTGATGAATGCTGCAAGGCAGCATCTTGGGAGTATCTGCAAGGTGTCAATCATGTCGCACAAGTGCGCCCGATGGCTGCTGGGTGCCGAGAGACATTCCAAAGCCGTGCATCTTGCCCCTCAGGAGTGCCCCAGCATTTGGCGGATGGCCTCCACCTCGTGCTTCAGGGTGGCGTTGCTGTTCATTTCTCTGGAAATCTTCTCGCAGCCGTGAACGATGGTGCTGTGGTCGCGTCCCCCTAATTCCTTGCCGATGTCATCAAGGGAGAGATCGGTCTGCTGGCGCATCAGATACATGGCGACCTGACGTGGCACGACAACGGTGCGTTCACGGCCTTTGCCGCGCAAGAGCGCTTCCGGGATATTGTAATACTGGCAGACGGTGTTGATGATCTGGTTGAGGCTGACCTGCTCGCCTCGGTGTTCAATAGACAGGTGTTGCAGGGCCGTTCGGACGAGGTCAATGGTGAGCGGATGGTGCTGTAATTCGGCCAAAGCCAGCACGCGGTTCAGGCTGCCCTCTAATTCGCGGATATTGGTATCGGCGCGGCGGGCGACAGCTTCAATGACCTCATCGGGCACCACGCGGCGCATCGCATCGACCTTGGCGCGCAAAATGGCGATGCGCAGTTCCAGATCCGGCGGCGAAATATCGGCGATCAGCCCCCATTCAAAGCGTGAACGCAGGCGCTCTTCCAGGCCAGTCATCGCTTTGGGGGGGCGGTCACTACAGATGACAATCTGCTTGCTGTGTTCGTGCAGGCTGTTGAAGGTATGGAAAAATTCTTCTTCAGTGGCTTCTTTGCCGGCGATAAATTGAATATCATCGACCAGCAAGACATCGACGGCGCGGTATCTGGCGCGAAATTCTTCGGTGGAGTGATAGCGGATGGCATTGACGATCTGGTTGGTAAAGGTTTCTGAGGAGAGATAGATGACGCTTCGCCCGTTGTCAAGGGCGGCATGGCCGATGGCATGCAGCAGGTGGGTCTTGCCCAGGCCCACGCTGCCATAGAGGAAGAGTGGGTTATAGGTCTTCCCTGGATTCCCGGTGGCTGCCCCTTGCGAGGCAGCGTGGGCCATCCGGTTGCTGCTGCCCACGATAAAGGTCTCGAAGGTGTAGCGTGGGTTCAGCCCGGCGCCAGACGCGGTTCTGATGATGCCTTCTGAGGGGTCATCAAAGAGTGATTCGTGTAGTGACATAGTCTCCAGACGATAGTGTGCGGTCACGAACGCTGGCATGCTCCCGCGAGCAGGCCGATGCTCGGTCTGGCATAGGTTGTGCAACGAAGCAACGAACGATGCTGGCTGATTTTAGAAAGGAGTGCAAAGCGTATGCAACGAACGGCACAAAGACATCTTCATCGAAGTACAACGAACAAAATGCTTGCAGGGGTATGTGGTGGCCTGGGTGAAACATTTGGCATCGATGCCACCGTCATTCGCCTGGTTGCGTTGGTGTTGATAGTTCCGTTCAGTTTCCTGATTGGGCTGCTGTATCTATTCCTGGCGTTAATTCTGCCTGTGGAGTAGGGCCGGGGAAATCCCCTAGCCCGCCAGGGCAATACACTCGATCTCGACCAGCGCGCCACGTGGCAGGTCGGCAACGGCCACAGTGCTGCGCGCTGGGGCAGGTGCTTTGAAGTATCGCGCGTAGACTTCATTCATGTTTTTGAAGTCGTCCATGCTTTTGAGGAAGACGGTGGTTTTGACAACTGCGTCGAGGGAACTGCCGGCGGCACTGAGTACCGCGCTCAGATTTTGAATGACCCGCTCGGTTTGCTGCTGAACGCCGCCGCTGATCATCTCACCGCTTGTGGGGTCGAGCGGAATCTGGCCGGCGGCGAAGATCATGCCGCCGGCTTTGATGGCCTGGCTATAGGGGCCAATGGCGCCGGGGGCATGCTCTGTTTTCACCTGTTCGCGCTGCATGAAGGGTTCTCACTTTCTGCTTTCTCACTCATTGGTGTGCTGGCTGGCCGCAGGGTGCGCGAAGGCGCGGGCAGCAGTGGATAACTCGAACGGCTGGGAGAGCGCTGGCCGGTCAGTCTGCCAGGCGTGCTGGCTGAGCGCAGCGGGTGGCTCTGGCAGGCCGAATGATTTGCCAGATTTTCTCGTTGCCAGATACGCCCCGACGGCCAGCGTGCCGAGCAGGATCACAATTGCCAGGACGATCAAGATCGTCGTCAGGCGGTTACTTTTCTGGCGCTGCGCTGGTTCGGCGAGCGGCGCCATCTGCCGTTCGGAGGGGGGCGCTGCGCGGAAGGGCGCCTGTCCGGGAGCCGGGAGCCGGGCGCCTGCGGGCGGAGCCGTCGTGCGCCGGTTGGCGCTCCTATCGACGGCGGGCAGATTGCCGGGAATCGTGGCGCCTTCCTCGATGCTCTTTTTCAGGCTGTCGTGCAGTGCCTTACGCATGGAGTCGGCGTCGGGATAGCGACGCTCCGGCTCTTTCTGAAGCACTTTCTTGACGACCAGTTCCAGCGGTTTGGGGATGCGCGGGTTATATTTGGAGGGCGGCGGCGGGACGTTGTTGGCGTGCTGCATCGCCACCTGTACGGCGGATGATCCCAGAAACGGTGGGCGGCCCGCCAACATTTCGTAGAGAACCACGCCCAGCGAGTACAGATCGCTGGCCGGGCTGAGCGGCTCGCCCCGCGCCTGCTCTGGCGCGAGATAATCGGCGGTGCCCAGCACGATGCCGGTGTTCGTCAGGCCGGCGGCCTCCATAACGCGCACAATGCCAAAGTCGGTCAGTTTGGCCTGGCCGTCTTTGGCGATCATGATATTTTGCGGCTTAATATCGCGGTGAATAAAGCCCTGGGCGTGCGCGACCTGTAAGACGGAGCAGATCTGGCTGGTGATCTGGACGGCTTCGCCAGGGGCGAGCGTGCCCTTTTGCCCCAGATATTGCTTCAGGTTGACGCCGTCCACATATTCCATGATGAGGTAGTGTTCGCCGTTCTCTTCCAAAAAATCATAGATCGTGACGGCGTTGGGATGCGAGAGACGCGCGGCGGCGTGGGCCTCGCGGCGAAAGCGCTCGATGGCGCGGCGATCCGTCTTTGCCAGAGAACGCAGGATTTTGATCGCTACGACGCGCTCGACCCGTGTATCCCAGGCTTTGTAGACGGTTGCCATCCCGCCGGCGGCGATAGGCTCGCGCAATTCATAGCGGCCATTGCCCAGCGAGGCTCCGCCCGCGTGTCTTGATGCCATCACTGCTCCCCGGTGTCGTCGTTTGTGCTGCTGTGTTTGTGCGCGTTGTTCATGGTTCTCTCATGGTAGTATAGACGTTCTGCGAAGAGACCGTCAAGAAGGGAGTTTGCCAAAAGCGCAGATACGTATCACAACTGCGGGAAGCCGATCAGGCTATGGGTGATCTTGAGGAGGATGGCTGTCTCCCAGAGCAGCAGACTCGCCCAGAACCACCAGCGCGACCTGCCGGTTACCCCATCAAACACCGGCAGGCAAAAGAGCGCGGCCAGCACAACGCCAACCGTCACCCGCTCCGATGCGGTGAAATCGACATAGGCTTTGGAGCCAAGCAGGATGACGAATGCTACCACATTGACCAGCAGCGCCCAGAGTTCTACCCGCTGGACCTTCTTCCGCATTGCCCAAAGCGCGACGCCGGCGACCAGCAAGGCCGGGAGAATGATACAGACGATAGCGGACCAGACATCTCCCGTCCAGGGCCACAGGTCGGTGATGCCCTGAAATGGGATGAACCCCAGCGCGACATCACGCGAGGCGCCAACCTCGCGCCCAGAGATGCCGATCTCGCCCAGCCAGAGGGTCAGGAAGCCTTTATAGAGCAGGAACGGGCCGAGCGAGACGGCCAACAGCAGGGCCGCCCGCCGCCAGTTGGCTGCCAGTCGCGCGCGCCAGGCGCCCATGTCCTTTGAACCCAGGAGGACGGCCAGCCCATAGAGCAGCGGGAAGACGAGCGTGGTCTCTCGCGTTAAAGCGGCGAGCGCGAAGACGATGCTGGACCAGAGCAGGCGGCGGCGCCCACCAAAGTCGAAGAGATAGACACCCCAGGCTACCAGGGCGTAGGCCATTGGCTCGGATACGTCATTTTGAAAGGCGATAAAGAGGCCGGGATAGAAGCCAAAGGCCAGCGCAAACCAATGCGAGCGCCCCTTGCGCTTGAGCCAGGCGGCGACTGCCAGCGTGCCACCGGCGAGCGAGAGCCAGTTGATCAGAATGAGGGTATAGGGGATCAGTTTTGGAATGCCCAGCGCCAGAAACCGGGCGGTGATTGGATAGAGGATGCGGGTATAGCGATAGGCTGGGGCATCGATATAATAGCGGGCATTGACCGGGTCCAGCGCCATAAAGTAAAAGAACTGCCCATCGTAGCCGCTATAAAGGTAGCCCTTATACTGCGGGTCAATCTTGATAGTCGGGCTGACCTGGCTCAGCTTCACGTAGTAGGTCTCGATATGGATGAAATCGCGCGGGTCATGGTGGCCGCGAAAGAAGACCAGCAGGTAGATGCCATAGAAGGCGAAGACCAGGACGGCTGCCGGCCAGGCGGAGGCCCAGAAGCGCTGCCGTCTGTTGAGCTTGCGACGTCTGGCCCCCGCTGGCCTGGGGCGCGTGGCGCTGCGTGGCAGCGTGTTTGAATCTCGCCCGGTCGGTTGCTCGCTCTGATCAATCGTCATCTTTCAATTCCTCGCCACAACATGCTTCGAGATAAGAAGAAGCTGCCCGGTTGCACAACCGGGCATGCCTGAAGTGTGCGCAAAAAAAGCAGTTCATGCTAGAACAACGTTTAGCCGGAAGCCAAGTCACTCTTCTACTGCCGGCCACCGGGCCGGCCTGGCCCATCCAGCAACGGAGGCGCACCTGGGCCGCCTCATGCTCCGATCCAGAT
>CAZFWN010000238.1:0-7753 GCA_964522745.1 uncultured Ktedonobacterales bacterium | reverse complement strand
AGTCCGGCCAGCTTTGCTGGCTCTCATGGGAAAGGGATAAGAGCATTGGTAGTAAAGCAACCACTATCGACAGACTATCTGCTCGATGTTCGCGGGCTGAAGACCTACTTTAGAACCCATGATGGGATCGTCAAGGCCGTTGATGGCGTTGATTTTCATGTGCAGCCCGGCAAGACGCTGGGCATTGTAGGTGAGTCGGGCTGCGGCAAGAGTGTCACCTCACTCTCGGTCATGCGCCTGGTCGATAAGCCCGGCTGGGTTGAAGCGGGTGAGATCTGGTTTGAGGGCCGCGACCTGCTGGAGTTGTCTGAAGAAGAGATGCGGCATGTGCGCGGCAACCAGATCTCCATGATCTTCCAGGAACCGATGACCTCGCTCAATCCGGTCTATACCATTGGCAATCAGGTAGGCGAGGTGCTGCATCTGCACAAGGGATTGCGCGGCAAAGACCAGCGTGACCGCACAGTGGAGATGCTGCGCAAGGTGGGTATCCCGGCGGCAGAGCGCCGCATAAACGACTATCCGCACAATCTCTCTGGTGGCATGCGCCAGCGCATCATGATTGCGATGGCCCTGGCAACCGACCCAAAGCTGCTGATCGCTGACGAGCCAACCACCGCGCTGGATGTAACCATCCAGGCCCAGATTCTTGACCTCATGCGTGGCCTCTCGCGCGAGTTTAATACCGCCGTCATGCTGATTACCCACGATCTGGGCGTGGTTGCCGAGATGGCCGATGAAGTCGTCGTAATGTATACTGGTGGCGTGGTGGAGCATGGCACCGTCTATCAGGTACTCAAAGAAGCCAAACACCCCTACACGCAGGGCTTGCTCAATTCAATCCCAGGCACCTTGATGAAGGGCAAGCGGCTCAACGTGATTAAGGGCGCGGTGCCCAATCCCCTGAACCTGCCAAAAGGCTGCACGTTTGCACCGCGCTGCCCCTATGTCATGGACATCTGCTGGCGGCAATCTCCCAGGCTTCTTGATATTGGCAAGAATCATGAGGTGCATTGCTGGCTCTATCAGACGCCTTCGGGTGGACTGCTGGAGACGCCACGACAGGTGCCTGAGTTCTCGACCAGCGATGCGCCCACGCGCGTCTCGGCTTCGGCAGACGTATTCAACGCGCCAACAGCCTATGGATCATCTCTTTTGACAGAGCCGTCCGGTTCCTCAGATGGTGAGGCGACGACGGGTGGCGATCAAGAAGTGCGCTGAGGAGGATGCCAGCATTCACTGGCGAATGTGCATGAGCATGAAGAGCGATACTCCCCAATCCACTGAAGGAGACACCCCGTTCGTCGATCCAGCACCCATGACGGGCAATGTATACAACGTGGAGACGAGCAGTGTGTACGAAGCAGACGTTAGAGGCGTGAGCAGCGATGCGCTGCTGGATGTACGTCATCTGGTCAAATACTATCCGGTGCTGGGCGGCCTCTTCCGCACCAAAGTTGCCGATGTCAAGGCCGTCGATGATGTGTCCTTTTCCATCAAGCGCGGCGAAACCTTTGGGTTGGTGGGTGAAAGCGGCTGCGGCAAAACCACCACCGGGCGAACTATTCTGCGGCTCCAGCCCTCCACCTCTGGCGAGGTCTGGTTTGAGGGCCAGGACATTCTCAAGCTGCCCCTGGGCGCGATGAAGCCGCTGCGCAAGGATATGCAGATTATCTTCCAAGACCCCTATTCCTCGCTCAATCCCCGCATGCCGGTGGGTGATATTATCGGCGAGGGTTTGCGGGCGCAGGGCGTCTCAAGCCGTAAAGAGCGCGAAGATACCGCGCAATTTTATCTCAAAAAGGTCGGATTGCGCCCCGAATATGTGCGGCGCTATCCGCATGAGTTTAGCGGCGGCCAGCGGCAGCGCATTGGCATTGCCCGCGCCCTGGCGCTGCGGCCCAAGTTTGTCGTCTGCGATGAGCCGGTCAGCGCGCTGGATGTCTCCATTCAATCTCAGGTACTCAACCTGCTCAAAGATCTACAGCAGGAATTCGGCCTGACCTATCTCTTCATCGCCCATAACCTCTCCGTCGTCGAATACATCAGCGACCGTGTTGGGGTGATGTATCTGGGCAAGATGGTCGAGTTGGGCCAGAGCAACGAGATGTATACCAATCCTAAGCACCCGTATACAGCCTCACTGCTCTCGGCGGCTCCCATCCCCGATCCCACCATTCGCAAGCAGCGCATTATTCTGACAGGTGATGTGCCCAGCCCCCTCAATCCGCCTTCCGGGTGCCGGTTCCACACGCGCTGCCCGCTGGCGCAGTCCATTTGTAAAGAGGTGGAGCCACCGCTGGAGGATAAGACGGGCACTGGTCATCTCTCGGCCTGCCACTTCTCCGATAAGGTTCAGCCGCCTGTTCGCAATCAGTAATCATCTGCTCTCGATCTGATCTGCAAGGCGCCCGACTGCACCAGTGATGCGCGGGCGCCTTCAAGGCGCGCCGGCAAAAATACGGCCTCAAAACGCTTGACATTTGCTGCTTAGTGCGGTATGCTTATCAGAGCGTTTGAGGAAGACCTCCTTCACGCGCGTGTACCTGTGCCCGTAGCTCAGTGGATAGAGCGTTGGCCTGCGGAGCCAAAGGCCGCTGGTTCGAATCCAGTCGGGCACGCTCTGGACACCAGGATGTATCAAGCACCCTGGTGTCCTTTTTTTTGCCTCTCAACTCTGCTGTTGTTGCCAATCTTTGATAACAAGCACTCCAACAATTTCCTGGCTCTCTTCCAATCTCGGAGCTAACTCTAACACCGGTAGCCAGGCTGAGTGTGGCTTGATTGCTGCAATCATCTTGCATTCTAAGTCATAATACAAGCCTCCTGCCTCTAGCAATAAGCTGACCATCTCCCGCGGTTCTTCTTGTGTGGCAATTTCCCCTAAGGCTGCTATTCCTGGTAAGCGCTCTCCAGCGTCCAGAATGGTCTCCAGGCTCAGCCCTTCTGGTGTTGGAAGATTGAGCCTGCTTAATGCCAACTCGACAGCGGCAATTTCTGCCTGCATCTCCTCATCCTCAATATAGCACCCACACCCGCAACTGCTGGCGGTCGCCTAGCAGGTGGGAATCACCCTGCCAGAGTTATCCTTGGCTACGTCATTGCCCCACCGCGTAAGGTAGTAAGCCGACACCCAGCCTTGCCCACCCGTGTCCAGGTCGGTCCACAACCACCAATGGTTGTAGTTACCGGAATTATCGCTGACTATGGGGCCCCACGCCTTGCAGAAGACATAGTTGGTGGCAGCATACAGGGTGCCTACCCGATGCCAGTTGGCGCCCGCGCCATAATAGCCAGGAGCACTGGCAAAGGTGTCCACCCACCACTTGCTATAGGAACCAGGAGGTGCCGTGCCGGGGCAGCATGTGGGCGTTGGCGTGTTCGTGGGCGTCGGTGATGGCTGCTGAGACGGCGTTGGTGTATTCGTAGGCGTCGGTGACGACTGCTGAGACGACGTTGCCGTGTTTGTAGGTTTCGGCCCATTCGTTGGGCCGGACGTGGGGACTCCGTTGTTATTTGACCCGGCAGCAGGCGTTGCCGTAGCGGTGGAAGCGCTGCCGATGCCATGACCAGGAGAAGAGCCACCAGCGAAAGCCGTCGCGCTGGGGTTGCCCGTCTGGGAGGCGCCCGAACCACCAAAGAATAACGGACGACTCAGCGCCAGCGCGACGCCGGATATGCCAATCAGCAGCAGTGCCAGAACGAGCAACATGTTCCTGAGCAGGCGGCGCGGCGATTTGGTACTCACCGGCCCTGTGGGCTGCGCGGGTGTCGCGGCCTGCACCGAGGGAAAAGAGAACGTTGGCGGCAATTCAGGCGCGGTAGGCCCTGTAACTGACGGATTGGCAGCCGGCCTGGTGGCATTGACAGAGGATCTTTTGCGCGTCCCCGATTCGGGTGGCTCGTTGGCAAGCGAAGGTGGGGTGATCTGCGTCACGGCAAAGAGCAGCGGCCCCTTCCCCTGCGCAGCCTCCTCCAGCGCGGTAGCAAAGCCCTGTGCGTTCTCAAAACGCTGGTGCGGGTCTTTCGCGAGTACGCGCGACACCACATAGTCTAGGGCTTCTGGAAGCGCTGGAACCCGCTCGCGCAATGGCGGCGGCGGCGTAAACAGGTGCTGAGTGGCAATCTCGCCAAACGAGCCGCTAAAGGGCGGCTCGCCCGTCAGCCACTCGTAGACAATGATGCCCAGCGCATACAGGTCGCTGGCCGGGCGCGGCTTGCCCTGAATCTGCTCCGGCGCCATATAGGTGACGGTGCCCAGCACCTCCTGCGTACTCTGCGAGTGCGAGCTTTGCGCTACGGTGGCAATGCCAAAGTCACCGAGCAGCACCCGCCCGTCAGCCGAGAGCAGCAAGTTTTCCGGCTTGACATCGCGGTGAATCACCTTCTCCTCATGCGCATAGTGCAGCGCATCGCACGCTTGCCGTACGTAGGGCAAGATCGTCTCCACCGGCAGCGGCGTTCCCCTGGGATGCCGCTCCCGCAGGGTGCCGCCGGGAGCATAATCTAGCACCAGAAAAGGAGTTCCCTCGTCGGTGGCAAACTCCAACAGCCGCACAATATGCGGATGGCTCAGGCGCGCAATCGTGCTGGCCTCGGCGTTGAAGCGCAGCGTGTCATGGCTCGTCAACTGCGCGTGCAGTACTTTGATGGCCGCCTGTGTGCCCAGGTCCATATGCTCGCCCAGATACACCTCGGCAAAGCCGCCCCGCCCCAACAACCGCGTCAGACGATAGGTTCCCAATTGCTGGCCGACACGATCAGCCATCTCATCCTCCTTCTCAAGGCAGTGTCCTCTAGAGAGAAATAGTCAGGAACACCTGTTACGACATCCATGTCAGTACAAGCAGGAGACTTCATGCCAACCAAGATGCTATACTGCGGCTATCACAATTCACCTGTGATTTTTCGAACATCGGTATCTTTGGGGGCCTCATGGATGCCTGACCTATTTCAAATCGCCTTTGGCGAAATGCTCAAAACCACCCGCAAGCGGCGGAAATTGACGCAGCGACAATTGGCCGCGCGCGTTGGGGTCCATGTCAACACGCTGTGGGCCTGGGAACGCGGCGATTATTTGCCTGCCACGCGGAGTCTGGTGTTGGAACTGGCTCGCGAGTTGCATCTCGGCGAGGCTGAGACACGCCAGTTCTTAGAGGCCAGTCTCACCGCACTCACCCCCTATTGGACAGTGCCCTTTCCTCGCAACCCGTGTTTCACGGGACGTGAGGCGTTGCTGGCGTCCCTCCATCACTGCCTATCGGCTGAGCAGCCCATAGCCCTCATGCAATCGCATGCCCTCTGTGGGTTGGGGGGCATAGGCAAAACGCAAATAGCGATCGAATATGCCTATCGCCACGCGCTCGACTACCGTGCAGTGTTCTGGCTGGCTGCGGAAACCCCAGAAATGCTGCTGGCAAGCTTCCAACGGATCGCTGAACTGCTGAACCTACCTGAACATCAGCAGACTCAGCAGCAAATAGTCACCGCCATACAGCGCTGGCTGACCAGTCATCGAGACTGGTTGCTGATTGTGGACAACGTGGAGGATCTTGACCTGCTCCAGGCGGTACTCCCCTCGGCTCGCCAAGGCGCCATCCTGCTCACCACTCGCCAGCAGGCACTGGGTGCGCTGGCCGAAGCTCTGGAAGTGCCGCCCTTCAGCCGTGAGGAAGGGATGGCCTTACTCTTCAAGCGCGGGCGCGTGCTTCCTTCAACCGGCAGAACAGCGCCTCTGCCTGCTGAGGAGGCAGCGGCCCAGACATTGGTGACGCTGCTGGAGGGGCTGCCGCTCGCGTTGGATCAAGCAGGGGCTTATATTGAGGAAACGAGCTGTGGGGTCGAAGGGTATCTCAACCGCTATACAGATAGCCGATCGCGCCTGCTGGCTAGGCGCGGCGCGGATCGGGGAGAACACCCACGCTCGGTGACAGCCACGCTGCGCCTCGCGATCCAGCAAGTGGAACACCTCCATCCTGCCGCAGCAGACCTCCTGTGCTTCTGTGCGTTTCTTTACCCTGAAGCCATCCCAGAGGAACTGCTAGCCACCGACGCGCTCAATCTCGACCAGATGCTTGGCCCAATCGCTACCGATGCTGTTGAGCGTGATCTGGCTCTGGCAGTGCTGCGGCGCTTCTCCCTCATTACGCGCTACCCAGAGACCCACACCCTCTCACTTCATCGTCTGGTCCAAGCGGTGCTGCGAGACCACCTGGACAGGGCCACCCGCCGCCGGTGGAGTGAGCGCGTCATCTGCGCGATCAATGCCGCCTTTCCAGGTGGGTATACCTTATTCCAGGATCAATTTGCCAATTGGCAGCATTGCGAACGCTATCTGCCTCATGCCCTGGCATGCGTCCCGCTGCTTGCCGAAGTGGAGACCTGCCGCCCTGAGATAGTAGACCTCTTCTTCAAGGTGGCCTACTACCTCTTCGAGCGGGGGCGCTACCCAGAAGCCGAACAACTCGTTGCACAGGCGGCGGCGTTGAGAGAGCAACTTCACGGCCCCGACCACCCCGGCCACGTGCCCTTGCTGCTTTTATATGCGGCCCTCTCCTGGAGACAGGGGAACCGAAGCTTCGCAGAGCAGTTGCTGCGGCGGGCGCTCGCACTCTGTGAGCAGTACCTGGGTCCAGATCACGACGAGACTGCCCGAACCTTGAACGAATTAACGGTTGTCTGCTGGCAACAAGGGGACTATGTTCAGGCTGAGCGTTTCTGCCAGCGGGCGCTCATCATTCGGGAGCGGCGCTGGGGGCCAGATCATCCAGAGACCGCCGATAGCCTCACCAATCTGGCAAATGTCTATTGCGGGCAAGAACGCTATGATGAGGCTGAGTTGTTCTTTAAGCGGGCACTAAGCATCTGGGAAATGCACTTTGAGCCAGGCCACCCCCGGATCGCGGCTGTTCTTGATCGATTGGCAGACCTCTTCTTGAAGCAGCAGCGCTATGATCAAGCAGAAGAGAGTGCTAGACTGGCCCTGACCATTCGAGAGGAGGGGATGGGGCCAAATCATCCCGCAGTAGGTCTTAGTCTCAAGATGCTCGCACAGGTCTACGCCGCCCAGAATAAGCCTGCACAAGCGGAACATTTGGCTCGGCGAGCTTTGTCGATCTGTGAAGAGCAGCTAGGCCCCAATCACCCACATACTGCTCGCTGCCTCCATCTCCTGGCGACCCTCTCCTGCGAGCAAAACCAGGAAGAAGCCGAGTTTCTGTATCAACGTGCGCTAGCTATCTATAAACGCCATGTTCATCCAGCCCCCCCGGAGTTGGCGATCGCTCTTCATGATCTGGCACAGTTCTATCAAGTGCAGGGGAGACCCGAACAGGCCCGGCTGCTGTATCAACAGGCGCGGGCAATTCGTGAGCAGCAGCTTGGATGAGAGCACCCCCAAATGCGCCAGGTTCGTCAAGATGCTACCGCCGTAGACCTTCAGGATAGTGTAGATTCAAAGCAGCTCCCAGGAACTGAGTGATTAGCCTTGGGGCCTACAGCGTGCCCGAACCGCTGCGTCGCTTTGACGTCCAACTGCGGCGAGCTGCTCACCTTCTGCTCGGTTCCTTACTCCAGTTGATGTCCTTGCCGCTCATTCTTGCTTCCCCATGGTGGCGACAGAGTACCTGGAACCAGTCGGGCACGCTCTTGCCAACAGAATGGAAGCCACCATTCTGTTGGCTTTTTGTTCCTTACCCCTGTTGTTGCTGCCACGCCACAAGAACCAGCGTTCCCGGCGCCTCTTTGCTTTCTT
>CAZFWN010000237.1:0-7804 GCA_964522745.1 uncultured Ktedonobacterales bacterium | reverse complement strand
CGAAACCCGCCTGCGCGGGTTCGGACGAATGGACGCAGCAACCTAGTCCGCGTAGGCGGACTTGGTGGCCCGCAGGCCAAAGAGCCGCGATTTTAATCGCCAGGCTCTCGGCAGAGAGCGGCTTTTGCATAGCTCTATTCGGCGTCATCGGGCGTCACCCTCGTCCTTGACAACGCCTCCCAGGTTGTGTATACTTGCTGCAAGGTGATGCCCACTCGCTGTGGGCGCTCTTGAACAATCGAAAACGGCATGACCGGGCAATGTGAACTACATTGCCCGGTCATTCCCCCGAAACCTGGTCGAGACCAGGAGTGAGGGCACGAGGTATTGTACCATTCATGGAAGCATCCCTCGGCACTGTCCCCTCCTGAGCAGGATCGGGGCGCCACCGGCCAGCGGTGGGCCGCAGTCACACACTGCGGCCCGCCCGCTCGTCGGCAGAGCGCCTGATTCAGCGCGCCAGGAGGGGACATTGTATGTGCGCCGCGCTGCGGCGCGCTGCTGAGGAGGCATCCTGATGTTTGATCTCTTGCCCGATGTGCTGCCGTTCTCCCTGCCCGTTTGTCTGGCGTTCTGGTTTGCGGTCTGGGCTGGCCCGCTGCGGGCGTGGGCCGGCGCGTCGGCCATCACCGCGCTGGCAGTGGGGGAGCCGCGCTGGCCGGTGCTGCGGCGCCTGGGGCCGCTGCTGGTGCAGCGCTGGGTGGCCGAGTCGGTGATCTCCCATGTCGCCTGGCGGGCGCAGCAGGCCAGGCCGCCGCGCTATTACTGCGACGCGCTCTCGGAACCCTGCTGGGCCAGCGCGATGACGATGGGCTGCGAGGCGCGCCACGAGATGGACGAACATGGGCTGTGCTGGTATGCGACCATCGAGGTCGAGCGCATCGTGCGCATTCTGGAGGCGCCCTCTGGCGAGGTGAGTGCGCGAGTGTGGCTGAGGGCGCTGGTGGGATCATGCTGGCGCATCGCGCTGGTCTATGAGGAACTGCGCAAGCGGCACGGCATGATGTGGGCGCGGACGATGATGCGCGGCATTGTGCTGACCTTCCGCCGCGAGGTAGCACTGTGCCGGTAGCGCCATGCGTGTGACGGGCCGGCGCTGCACAGGGGCGCTGGAATCTCCAGTCTGCTATTCCTTGACGATCAGCAATTCATCCAGCGGCTTTTTCCGAGTCTGCAAACCTCCTCGGAGCCGTCCGAGGAGGTTTACTTACCCTGCTCGATTGGGTTACGCTGTGACGGGCTTGAGTATCACCTTGGTCCAACCGTTGTCGCGGGCGTCGAAATGCTTGTAGCCCTCCGGCGCCTGGCCGAGCGGCAGCCGGTGCGACACGATGAACGACGGCTTGGCCTTGCCCACATGGATCAGATCGCGCAGATGCCGGTTGTATGCCTTGACGTTGGCCTGACCCGTGCCGATGTGCTGGCCTTTGAGCCAGAAGAGGCCCATGTCAAATGCGATCTCGCCTTGCTTGCTCAACTGGTCAGGGCCGCCTGGGTCTTGGGGCAAGAAGATGCCAACCACGCCGATCCCTCCGGTGAACTTCACCGATTTCACGAGGTTGTTCATCGTCATATTGGGGTGTTCGTGGCCCTGTGGGTCGTGCGCCTGGTAGCCCACGCACTCACAGCCCTTATCGGCACCCTTGCCGCCTGTATGTTTCATCACCTGATCCACCGGCGAGCCTTTGGAGTCGTCGATGGCGATCACGCCGATCTTTTCTGCGAGCCGCAGCCGGTCCGGGTGGCGGTCAACGATCATGACCTTGCTGGCATCCTTGAGCGTGGCCGAGTAGGCGGCCATCAGCCCGACGGGGCCAGAGCCATAGACGACTACCGTGTCGCCCGCTTGCACACCGGCAAGCTCAGTCGCATGCCAGCCAGTTGGAAAGATGTCGGAGACCATGACGTAGTCGTCCTCATTCTCCCGCGCATCCTCCGGCAGCCGCAGGCAGTTGAAATCGCCATAGGGCACGCGCAGGTATTCGGCCTGCCCCCCAGCGTAAGGCCCCATGTCGGCGAAGCCATAGGCCGCGCCCGCCATCTTCGGGTTCGGGTTCGTGGTGAGGCAGAACGCCGTCAGGCCGGCCTCACAGTTGCGGCAGAAGCCGCAGCCAATGTTGAACGGCAGGCACACCATATCGCCGACCTTGATGCGGTCCACCGCGCTGCCGATCTCAACCACCTCACCCAGATTCTCGTGCCCAAATATTCTCCCCTGCTCGAAATCGGTCCGGCCCTCGTACATATGCAGGTCAGAGCCGCAGATGTTGGTGCTGGTGATCTTCACCAGCACATCAGTGGGCCGCTCGATTTTCGCATCCGGCACGTTCTTCACGCTGACATCGCGTGGTCCATTGTAGACGACTGCTTTCATGTGCTGTCCTCCATGCACTTCTGTGCGTTCTTGCTAAGTCGCGCTCATCTGATGGTTTCTCCCCGCTTTGGGGGCTGACAGTATTTCCTAAACGGTAGCTGTTCCTTCACGGCGCGAGGCCGCACCCTCCAACGCGGCAAGTAACGTCGCCCGATCATAGGAGCCATCGTGACGCTGACCATTGATGAAGAAGGTCGGCGTTCCATTGACCCCACTGCGCACCCCGCTCAGAAAATCTTCCCGCACGCGATCAGCAAAGGCACGCGCCGCCAGATCGCGCTCGAACTGCGCCGGATCGAGGCTGAGATTCCTGGCGTACTGGAACAGGTGGGCATCATCAAGGCTCTTTTGGTGTTCATAGAGGGTGTCGTGCATCTCCCAAAACTTCCCCTGGGCGCCCGCTGCCTCCGCTGCCGAGGCAGCCTGCTGGGCATGGGGATGCACAGTCTCCAGGGGAAAGTTGCGAAAGATGAAGCGCAGTTGGTCGCCAAGCTGCCGCTGAAGCTGCTTGACAATGGGGTAGGCTGCTCCACAATAGGGGCACTCGAAGTCCCCATACTCAAGCAGCGTGAGTGGCGCCGTTGTGGACCCTTGCGCGTGATCGCGCGGGCCAACGGGAAGGGTGAGATGGGGCAATACGCGCCTGCTCTTCTAGAGCCACCTTATGTCGCGGCGGCTGCATTCGTGAATGATTCAAGGGCCGTCAGAATGTCATCGGCGCCAGGGTTCACTCCCACTGGGGAGACATAGCTCCAGCGGATCTTCCCTTGCGCATCGAGTACAAACAATGCTCGCTCGCTCGTTCCGTCCTGAGCGCGGTAGACGCCATAGGCACGCGCTACTGCGCCTTTGGGTTCAAAGTCAGCGAGCAAGGGAAAGTGTAGCTTACTCTGCTCTGCAAACGCGCGATGACACCAGACGCCATCGACGGAGATGCCTAACAGTGCTGCGTGGAAACGATGAAATTCGGGCAGGACTTCATTGTAAAGCACCATCTGATCGCTACAGACGGGACTCCAATCGGCGGGATAGAAAGCCAGAATCACTGGCTGCCCACGAAAGTCTTGGAGGGCAACCGCCTGATCGGGGGTCGAGTGCAGGATGAAATCGGGGGCCGCAGTCCCCGGCGCCAGAGCGGACGACATCGTATGCTCGTTTCCAGGGAGGAGAGCGTGTTCTCTGTTTTGGGCTGAAATCTTCCTCCGGGCACAGAAAACTGCACGAACCAGTCCAAAGTGAGGTGGTCTTGAAAATGTCCATCGCTTCTTCTTTCCTATACTTCACTTTTTGAAGTATAATCCTTGTCGGTACGATTTGCCCTTACAGGAGACGCTTCTAGAGTATGGAGAATCAAGCGCAATGACCTCTGAAGAGATGCACACCTTGCTGACACAAGCCAACAACGCCATTATCGGCGTCAACCGCGCTGAGGGAGGGCCGCAGCTCACCCCCGTGTGGTACGCCTGGGATGGAGAGAGCTTTATCTTCACCACGACCAAAGACCGCGCCAAATATCTGAACCTCCAGCGCGATCCTGCCATCTCGCTGATTGTTGACGATCTGGCTCTGCACAAGTACGTGGTCGCCTATGGGCGCGCCGAGATCATCGAGCAAAATGTGGGTGAACTGGTCCGCCCGATCATCCAGAAATATGTGCCGGCAGACCAGATTGAGCAATGGGTGAAGCGGGTGGGGGACGACCCCACCCGCGTGCTGGTGATCCTTCATCCAGAGAAAGTGGTAGCGAACTGAGCGGGGACGGATGCCGCGCCAACCGGGGCGGGGGGAGTCCCTGAAGAGGGACTTAGTGGCGCCTGCATGCGGCGGCGCAGTTGATCGCTCAGCCGCATGCCTGGCCGCTCGATTAGCCGGTAGAGCGCGAAGCAGAAGGGAATAACCACCAGCAGCGCCCAGAGCCAGTAGAGGCCATAGGCCAGCGGGTTTGGCAGGCCGCCCAGGCTGGGGCCGACGCGATAGTGAAAGACAAAGAGCAGCGGCAGGTGCCAGATATATAGGCTGTAGGAGATCAGCCCAATCCAGCGCAGCGGCGTCCACGAGAAGCAGCGCCGCAGTCCGCCGTTGTTAAAGAGGATCGCCAGGATGCAGCAGCCAAAGCCCAGCGCAAAGCCGAACTCAAAAGTCCAGGCGGGCAGCGCAAACAGGCTCGACACCACCGGCCAGGTGTAGTGGAAGCTGGCCTGATAGTTTTGCATGGAGGTGAAAACCAGCAAGAGCAGACCGGCGCCCCAGAGCCAGTGGCTCAGCCGCTGCATCCTGCGCAGCAGGCGCGTGCCGGCGGCTGAACGCGCCCAGGTGTAGAGCAGGCCGGCCAGCATGCCCACCGCGAAATCCTCCAGATATTTCCCCCGATAGCCATAGGCCACGAACAGCAGGACATTGAGCGCCGGACGCGGGATCGGTGCAGTGGCAGCAGGATGGGCCTGGAAATAGCCCCCAATCATGCGGGTAGCGATGCCCCAGACCAGCAGCCCCAGCAGGCAGAGCGCGCTTGCTCGCAGACGCCATTCGGGCCGCGCCAGCCGCGCCAGCGCGTGGATGCCCAGCGCGATCAGCGGCAAGAGCAGATAGAACTGCCATTCAATCGCCAGCGTCCAATAGGGGCCATTAAGCTGCTGAAAGGTCGCCTGGGTGGAGTCCATCAAAAAGAAGACAAAGAGCAGCAGTTCTTTCCAGTGCTGCGGCTCCAGGTATTCGGGCTTTTCCAGCGTGACCAGCAGAAAGAGCGAGAAGTAATAGCCGGGCAGGATGCGCAGGGCGCGGCGCAGATAGAACAGGCGCGCCGCCGGCCAGGGGGTGTCAAACAAGAGCGCTCTGGCGTAGGGCAGGAAGAGCAGGAAGCCGGAGAGGACGAAGAAGAGCGTCACGCCCGACCCACCGGACAGGATCAGCGCGCTCGTGAAAGGGCTGTCTGCCGGCTGCCAGAGGTGCGCGTCGCGGGTCATCAGGTTGATATGATAGCCCATGACGATCAGGCAGGCGATGGCACGCACACCATCCAGCGAGGCGATCCCGCCCGCAGGGCCGGGAACCTGTAGCGCCGGCATCTTGCCGGCAGGGGTGGGGCTGGGGGCGCGGTCTTCAAGCTGCGTGGCAAACCAGCTCTGGATGGAAGAGAAGAGATGTCCTTTGGGTGAGAGCGTGTGAAACATGGCGAGAGTCGGCTCCTTCTGGAAAAACGGTTCCTCTTGCTGAACCAGAACGCCTCAGTGGGCAAAGAGAGACATTCCGCTTACCTTCGACTCTAGCCCTTGCCTGAGCCGCGCGCATCCGTTGTTTGCGCTCAGCAATGTTGCCCATGTCAGAATTACCTAGAGCGAACTGACATGGTCGGGCGCATGTGGGGCATGGTATCCTGGAGGCATGCTAATGAATCGCTTTATCACGCGAGGAAACTTCTCATGAACCATCGAACCGCGACGCGCCCGCTGCGCTGGCTTTTGATCTTCTGGGTGGGGCTGGTTTATGTCTGGGGGCTGCTGGCCCTGGAGGGCGTGAACCCAAAAGTCGTGAGCATGGCGGCGGGGGGCAATGGGCCTCCGAATTTGTTAAGCGCGCTCTTCTCTGAGCCAGCAGCCAACCCGATGACCATTGCGCTCTTCACCGGCCTGGTCTTGTTCTACGGTGCCTTGCTCTGGATGGGCCTGTCGGATCTGATCGCGCCGCGGTTCCACTGGCTCTACTTCCTGGGGCAGGGCGCGCTGGTACTCATCATCGGCTTTGTGGCCCAGCAGGAGAATGTCATACTCAGCCTCTATCTGGCGCTTATCCTGGGAGCTATCAGCATGCTTCAACGAGTCTGGCCGGTGACGCTGGTGGCGAGCGGCTCCCTGCTCCTTTTTCTGACTAGCAGCTTGTGGAGCGTCTGGCCGTCAGAGCAGCACTGGCAGACGGTCCTGCTGCTGCTCTGGACAAAAACCGACTACCCGGCGCTGCTGCTGTTTGCGGTGGGCTATGTCGTCTTGTATATCCAGCAAAACCGCATCCACGCACAGCTTGCCTCGACCCATGCCGCGCTGGAGACCGCACACACACAACTCAAAGCCTCGGCGGAGCGTATCGAAGCGCTGACGCTGGTGACTGAGCGCCAGCGCATGGCGCGTGAACTGCACGATACGCTCGCCCAGGACGTCGCCGGATTGATTATGCAGTTGGAGGCGGCCAAGGCGCAGTTGACCCAGCGCCGGCTGGATTCCGTTGAGGACATCTTGCAGCAGGCAATGTCCAGCGCCCGCACGACGCTGGCCGATGCGCGTGGGGTGATCGATGATTTGCGTACTATTACGTCGTTTGACGAGTTCGCCAACGGCGTGCATGAAGAGGTCAGCCGTTTTCGCAGCGCCACCGGCATTGCCTGCATGACCGATCTCAAGGCGCTCTCGCTGGTGCCGGCGCCCTTCTACGAGCAAGTCTTTCATACGCTCCGCGAGAGCCTGGCGAACGTGGCGCGCCACGCGCAGGCCACGCAGGCGTGGGTGCGCGTGGTGGCCTGGGGATCGATGCTGGCGATTGAGGTGCAAGATAACGGCCTGGGCTTCGAGCCTGGCAGCGCGGCTATTTGGAGCGGGCACTATGGCTTGCTGGGCATGCGCGAGCGGGCGCGCCTGGCCGGAGGCACGCTGGCGGTAGAGAGCCTGCCTGGCGCCGGAACGACCATCCGCTTGCAAATTCCAGGCGGCCCGGAAAGGAGTCTTGCCGTATGAGCGCGGCCATTCGTGTAGTCATCGCCGACGACCATCTGGTCGTTCGCACCGGGCTGCGGCTGATGCTGGCGACGAGCGAGGATTTTGTCCTGGTGGGCGAGGCGGCTGATGGCGCGGCGGCGGTGCGCTTGGTGGAGGAGCTTCAGCCGGAGGTCGTCTTGATGGATCTGCGCATGCCGGGCATGGATGGCCTGACCGCCATTGGGCATATCCACGAGCGCTGGCCGCAGATTGGCGTGGTCATCCTCACGACCTACAACGAGGATGACCTGATGATTCAAGGGCTGCGCGCGGGCGCGCGCGGCTATCTGCTCAAAGATTGCACGCTGGAGACGCTGCTTCAGGCGCTGCGCTCGGCGGCGCGTGGCGAAATGCTCATCCCGCCAGAGGTGATGGAGCGCATTCTGGCGCACGCCTCGCGGGGCGTGGCGCCGGCGGCTCCCCCGGCGGCGCGTGGCCCGCTGGACCTGACCGAGCGCGAGCGCGAAGTGCTGGCCGGCGTGGCGCGTGGCGAGCGCAGCAAAGAGATTGCCCGGCATCTGCATATCAGCGAGCGCACCGTTGGTTCCTATCTCAACAGCATCTTTGCCAAGCTGGGCGTTGACTCACGCGCCTCCGCCGTGGCCGTCGCAATGGAGCGCGGCTTGCTCCCCCGCCAATAGCGCCACCTATTTCCGCTTTTGCTTCCCGGTTTTGGAATAGGAGAGCG
>CAZFWN010000236.1:0-7891 GCA_964522745.1 uncultured Ktedonobacterales bacterium | reverse complement strand
CCATCGCGGGCGGCGGAGACGCGGCGGCGCTGGCGCAGGTTTACAGCGAGAAGGGCAAGCCAGACTTTGTGCTGGCCTATCTCTTAGGCGCCGATCTGCCAGACCAGGAGAAGCGCGAACTGCTGGCGGCGGCCTACGAAACCCGCGCCGAGCAGTCGGACCAATGGGCCAAAGACAGCGAGGCGCGCTACAGCCGCCCTTTCCCGCTGGTACATCTGGAGGCGCAGAAAGATCGCACCAATGCCCGCAACTTGCGCGCCGGCAAGGCGGCTCGCCGCGAGTCCAAGGCGGTCCGGCAATTGAATCTGAGCCTGAACAACTAGCCGGCGCTGCTCCCAATCACGGCCAGCCATTGGGGCCGGTCGGTGGCCTTGCCCTCGTCCAGCGGACGCACGGTATAGATGGCGCCGCTGGCTGCCACCAGCCGGCGCATTTCGTCCGCCGACAGCGCCCGCGCGCAGGAAACACAGGCGTCCTGCGCGCCGGTGGCATGCAGCAGCGAAGGCTCGGCGCCTTTGCCCAGGGCGCGGCGCGCCCAGCCCGAAAGCTGCGCTAGCAGGGCAGGCTCACGCTCGCCATCGCTCACCAGCGAGCGGCAGAACTCCTGCATATGCTCGGCCTCGCCATAGAGCGGCTCCAGCAGCATGACCAGCTTGCCCACGCGCTGGGCTTCGACCAGGCAGCGTGCCTGATCGCCCAGCCGCAGGTGGTGCAGGCCACCCACCATCACGACCAGATCAAACGCGCCCGGCTCCCAGGCCGAAAGATCGCTGGGCCGCGCTTCCGAAACCTGCAAGGTTGATTCTGGAGCCACTTCGCCGCGCGCCTGCGCCTGGCGGAAGGCCAGACGCGCCCCGGCCAGCGGGCGTGCCACCGTCAGCATATCCGGGTCGGTAGCCTGAAGGGTGAGCCGCCAGTCCTTGCCCAGCCGGCGCGCCAGTTCAAGCTCCAGCCGTCCGCCGCCCGACGCGCCTGATGCCAGGCCCAGGATGCGCACCTCGCGGTCACGCCCACCAAAGGCTTCACGAATCAACTCGGCAATGGCGCGCACGCCCCCCAGCAGTTCGATCAGTTGCGCCTGGTCGGGCTGCACCTCGGTCTCAATCACCGCGCGTTGCAGCACATACCAGGGCGCGGCATGCTCTAATTCAGTGGTGGCATAGCGCGCCAGCGCCAGCAGATCAACCATCACCTCCTCGCCCTCACTCACTGGCTGCAACCATTTGGAGAACGAGCGCTCGCTTTTCAGCAGGAAGCGTCGGAACCAGCGCGCCGGGGAATGCACATCCTCGGCCAGATTGATAACCTCATCGACAAAGGGATGCGTGGGCAGCCAGCGCTCCAACTGCTCATTGAGACCATGAAGCTGCTGCTCAGTATGCTCCCAGGCGCGGGTGATCGCCGACGACCATTCTTCCAGCGCGGCAAAGGCCCGCCAGTGCGCCACCAGCACCTCATGCTGCCAGACGGTCAGCAGTTGGAGCGGCAGCGCCCGCGTGACGCGCTCGCCTAGCAGAGGCGTGACGGCCTCGCGGGTCACGACGTCGAGCAGTTCTTGCTGCGGCGCCGCAGCGGCGCCCGCTCGCCCTTCCAAGACCTGGCTGGTCAGGCGCGCCTCCTGATCCTCGGCCTGGGCACGCAGATGGGCAAGCTCTGCCTGGGTGAGCGTCGGACTCTCATCGCCGGGCGCTGCTGGCAGGTGCAAGGCCGGAATAATTGGCTGGGTAACCTGCCGGGCGAGCGCATCGACGTGTGCGGCCTCCTGCCGATCTGTCGCTTCCTGGCCCGCGAGAAGCTGAGCCGCCGGATGCTCCGGCGTCCCCCCGTCCTGATCGCCGGCAGGCATGGCGGACCCGCCCGCCGGCAGATCGCCAGCAGACGGACCCTCCTCTGCCACCTGAGGTGGCAACTTCTGCTCATCAACCCCATCCGCCATGTCGCAACCCTCCAAAAGAACATTTTTATCAGGCCGGCATATATTTCTCAAACCAGCCGGCAATCAGATTGAGCCGCTCGACGCGCAGCTTGGGATGCCCGCCACGCGAAAGGCCATGACTCTGCCCCTCGAAGCGTACAAACTCAACTTCGCGCTTGAGGTACTTGAGCGCGGTATAAAGCTGCTCGGCCTGCTCAATCGGGCAGCGCAGATCGGACTCGCTGTGCAGAATCAAGAGCGGCGTCGTAATGTTTTTAACATAGGTAATCGGCGAATGGAAGGCGAAGCGCTCTGGGTCATCCCAGGGCGTGGTCTCGAAGTTATCATCGCACAAGTCCCAGCCGAAGTCACAGGTGCCAAACATGGTGGCGAGATTGACAACGCTGCGCTGCGTCACGGCGGCCTTGAAGCGGTCGGTATGGCCCACCGCCCAGTTGGTCATAAAGCCACCATAGCTGCCGCCGGTAATGCCCATGCGCGCCTCATCGACGTTGCCCTGCTGCACCAGCGCCTCGACGCCGGCCATCACATCCTCATAATCTTCCTTGCCCCAGATGCCGCGCACGGCCACGCTAAACTCGCGGCCATAGCCAATGCTGCCACGCGGGTTGGTATAGAGAACGATATTGCCCTTGCCGCAGAGCATCTGAAACTCTTGATGGAAGGTGTAGCCATAGGCGGTATTCGGGCCGCCATGCACCTCCACAATCATCGGATACTTCTTGGCCGGGTCAAAGCCCTGGGGCTTGAGTATCCAGCCCTCGATGGTCCAACCCTGCGCGCCCGTAAACTCCAGCCGCTCCGGTTTGGCAATGTAGCGTTCGCCGAGCCAGTCAGCATTGACGGCGGTGAGCCGGCGCTTCTCGTCCGCATCCACGCGCTGCGCAAAGATGTCGCCAGGATGGTCGTACTCGGCCACCGCCAACGCCAGCGTCTGCCCGGCGCGGTCCAGATTGAAGTCCATCAAGTGCTGCTCGCCCTGAGTGATCTGCCGAATCGCGCCACCCGCCGAGGGAATGGAGAAGACATGGCTGCTGCCGGCAACGGTTGCCAGGAAATAGAGCGTGCTGCCATCGGGCGACCACCTGGGGGTCGGGCGACCATGCTCATCGCGCATATCGTCGCCGATCCAGTCCATGCAGGTGCCGATAAAATCCTGAGTGAGCGAGCGATAGCGCGGCGCGCCACCGTTGATCGGCTCCGCTGGCACGCTATAGAGATCGACATGCCCGCCGCTCTTGCGCTGCAAGGCGCCGAGGAAGGCAATCGTCTTGCCATCAGGAGACCAGGAGGGCGCGCCCGCGCCGATTTTGCCATCATCGGTCAGGCAGTAGGGATCGCCGGCCACCACCGACTGCACCCAGATGTCGCCGCCTTCCCACTCCCAGCGGTCCTCGGTGCGGTCCGAGGAGAAGGCGATAGACTGCCCATCGGGCGACCAGGCCACGTCGCCATCGTTCCAGTCGCCATCGGTCAACTGGCGTGGGTCGCCACCCTCCGCCGAGACGAGGAAGATATGGCGGCGGCGCTCATAAATCCAGCCAACACCGTCCAGCTTATACCACAGTTGGGTGATGTGCCGCGCTTTGGGCATCTTCTTCTTGCCCTCGGCCTCATCCGACTCATCCTCGCCGCCAGTCTGCGCGGTGAAAGCCAGCGTGCGCCCATCCGGCGACCAGACCGGGCTGCCCGCGCCGTGCTTCATATACGTCAACTGGCGCGCCTCGCCGCCAGTGGTAGGCATCAGCCAGACCTGCGCCTTGCCCCGGCCCTTCTCTTTGTCTTCTTTGCTCTCTTTGCCGCCCGGCCCTTCGCGGTCCGAGACGAAGGCCAGCCAGGTGCCATCCGGCGACCAGCGCGGAGTGTGGTCATTCTTGGGAGCAAAGGTAAAGCGCCGGGCATCGCCGATCTCGCCGTCCGTCGGGACGACCCAGATGGCGTGGCGATACTCCCCAGCATCTTGATCGACGGTCTTGACGACGTAGGCGATCTGCTTGCCATCAGGCGAGACCTGCGGGTCGCTGATCCACTTCCACTTATACAGGTCTTCTGCGGTGATTGCTTGACTCATGGTTCTCCTGCTTAGATAGAACTCCGCCGAATCGATTCAGCGCTACAAAAAACGGGCGCATCTCATGCCCCAAACTCGGCGCGCAGCGGCTCGGCCACCTCGGCGGCCAGCCGGCGGGCCAGCCCATCAGGGAAGGGCGGCGGCAGGATGAAGACGAGATGCGCGGCTCCTGCCTCTATATACGTCCGTAGAGTCGTCTGCGTCGCTCCCAGATTGGCGGGATCGACGCGCACCTGCACCGAGCGAGTGATGGCCGCCGGGTCGCGCCCGATGGCCGCGCAGTGCCCATCCAACACCTCATTCTTGTGGCGGAAGTCCTCCACCGGGCCGCCGGCAAAGTTCCAGATGTCGGCGTACTGCGCCACCACGCGCAAGGTCTTCTGCTCGCCCCCGCCGCCGATGACAAACGGCGGATAGGGTTTCTGCACCGGCTTGGGTTCGCAGCGAGCGCCTTTGAGTTGATAGTATTTCCCGTTGAAATCTGGCGCTTCCTCTGTCCACATTAATTTGATAACTTCGCAGGCTTCGGCCAGCCGGGCAATGCGCTCGCCCGGCTTGTACAGCGGGATACCATACGCCGTATGCTCTAGCTCATTCCAGCCCGCGCCGATGCCAAAATCCAGCCGGCCATGCGAGATCAGGTCCACCGTCGCACCCATGTTTGCCAGCACCGCCGGATGGCGATAGGTATTGCCAGTGACCATGATGCCCACGCGCAGATGCTCCGTCTGCGCGGCAAAGGCGGCCAGCAAGGTCCAACCCTCCAGGCAAGGGCCAGTTGGATCGCTGCCCAGCGGCATAAAGTGGTCGAAGAGCCAGCCATGCTCAAAAAGCGGGATAGCATCTGCCTCGCGCCAGATGCGCAGCATATCCTCGTAGGTCGTGTGCTGCGGCGACGTTTTGATGCCAAAGCTTAATTTCGTTCTGGTTGCCATTGATGCTCCTTACGCCCCAAACTCGGCGCGCAGCGGCTCGATCACCTCATCGGCCACCCGGCGGGCGATGCCTTCGGCGAACGGCGCCCGCAGATAAAGAATCAGATGCGTCGCCCCTGCACTAATATATTCGCGCAGCGTTTCGCGCGCCTGCTCTAGCTGTGTTGGGTTGGTGACATACTGCACCGAGCGGGTGATGGCCGCCGGTTCGCGGCCCACCGCCGCGCAATGTTCATCAAGCACCTGATTCTTGTGGCGAAACTCGTCGAGCGAGGCGGCGCTGTAATTCCAGATGTCAGCGTACTGCGCCACCACGCGCAGCGTCTTCTGCTCGCCGCTGCCGCCAATGACGAAGGGCGGGTAGGGTTTCTGCACCGGCTTGGGTTCGCAGCGCGCGCCCTTGAGTTGATAGTATTTGCCGTCGAAGTCCGGCGCTTCCTGCGTCCACATCAGCCGGATGACCTCGCAGGCTTCGCCCAGCCGTCCGATACGCTCGCCCGGCTTGTAGAGGGGGATGCCATAGGCGTCGTGTTCTAGCTCGTTCCAGCCGGCGCCGATGCCAAAATCCAGCCGGCCATGTGAAATCAGGTCTACCGTCGCGCCCATGTTTGCCAGCACGGCGGGATGCCGATAGGTGTTGCCGGTAACCATCACGCCGACGCGCAGGCGCTCGGTTTGTGCCGCCAGCGCCGCCAGCAGCGTCCAGCCCTCCAGGCAGGGACCGGCGGGGTCCGCGCCGCCAATGGGCATGAAGTGATCGAAGACCCAGGCATGCTCATAAGCCGGGATGGCGTCGGCCTCGCGCCAGACGCGCAGAATGTCCTCGTAGGTGGTATATTGCGGCATCGTTTTGATGCCAAAGCTGAGTTTCTTGCTGGTCGCCATCGATGCTCCTTCCAAGATGACCGCCGGCCTAATCCGCCGATGGCTCGGCTACCGGCCTGGCAAAGTTCTTCGCCAGTTCCTCGCGTAAGATGTCCCGCTGCTGCCAGTGTTCGCGCAGCAGCGTGTGATATTCGCCGTCGCAGACGGGCACCGGCGCCTTACATCTCAGATGAGGCAGCAGGCGAAAGCGAATGGCATCGCCCTGCACATCCACCCACACATGCCGGCGGGTAGACCAGTTGCCCCACTTGAAAATCACACCAGAATCATACTCATCAAAGGAGCCGCGCCCCTTGAGCTGCTCTCGATTGAGCGCGCGCAGCATGGCTGCGCAGCCGCTCTCTTGTAAGATACGTTTTGCATTCTCGCGCAGCGCCAGGCGCTGTGCCTCGTCTAGCTCGCGCGGCGCGTCCTGCTCGCGCGCCTCAACCTCGTGGTCTGCCATGCGTGTTACCCTGTCCGTGCGCCAGACCGCCCGGCCTGGCAATCAGAAGAGAAGGCGGCTCTGATCGATCAGGCATGCCGCGCATGCTCACAAGCCGCTTTCTCACGATAGCATTGCGCGGGCGAAAAGTCAAACAGCCCTGCACATGAGGTGCTATCACAAACCGGGGCTACTGCCTGGAGCGGAGAATAAGAAAGAATGCCTGGGGGCGCAAAGAAGAGGCATTCTTTCCAGCCGTCTTGCAGCCTGGATTGGCCGGATAAGAATGCCCAGAATGCCTACTCTGCCTGGGGTGGTCTGCCTGTGCTGATAAGGTCTCCCTCAGCCTCTGCTCATGCTGCTTTCTTGCAGTCCAGGGGGAAGCGGCATGCCGCAGCGCCCACAAAAGCGCGCATATCCCGGCATGAGCGCCCCGCAGTGGGCGCAAGGCTGCTCTGCTGCCACAGCGCTGGCAACGCCGAGAGCAGCCAGAGCTTCCGCTTCACCGGCAAAGAGCGTGATAGCATGCTCCAGACGGGTCAGGTGAAAGATATGGCGGTAATGGTCGCTCAAGCCAAAGGCCACAAGGCGCTGCTTCTGCCGCCGCATGCGCGTCAGCAGCACCACCAGCAGGCCAACACCGCTGCTGTTCATATACTCCATGCTGCCAAAGTTTAACAGAATGACCCGCGTGGTTGATGTTGTCGCCTGCGCGTAGGCATCCCACAGCGCCTGCTCGGAAAACGCGCTGACGTCTCCCTGAATGTCAATGATACTGGCGTCGGCGCTCACGCGCCGGACACTCATGGTGTTTCTGGCTGCTGGCATGGGTCACTCTCTCCCTGGGCAAAGGTGCCTGGAACGGTGGTCATAAAATCGCCCAGCCGGGTAATCTTGAACATTTCGAGCGGTTGGTCGCGCAATCCGCAAGAGAGCAGCCGGCGATGTGCTTTGTGGGCCTGCACCACCAGGCGGACCAGCAGGGCAATGCCCGTGCTGTTGATATAGCTGATCTGGCGAAAGTTCAGCACGATGACTGCAAAGGTCTGGCTCGCGGCCTCGGCGTAGGCCGCTGTCAGCCCTGCTTCGGCCAGGGCATTGATCTCGCCCGCCAGATCGATGATGGCAAGGCCCGGCTCGTGGCGGACCACTGCCTCAAAACGGGGCTTTTTCATGGCTGCTTCCCTTCAAATGGTGATTATAGCACGACACCCTTCCTCCCGTGCCTCGCCTCGCCGGCCAGCCCTGCGCTGCCCAATGCGGCGATGGCCTCTCGCTCACCTCTAGCGTACACAGCCCGCGTCTCCCAACCGTTACGAACAGCGTTACGAAGCGCGCCAGCCTCTCCTTGTAGCGCCGGCATCCTGCCGGCCCGTACCACTTGCCCTGCCGGCCCCCTTCGCCATCGAGTCGCGCTCCCTGCGCAGCGCCGGCGTCCCGTGCCGGCCCCCTGCACGCGAGCGGAACTGCCAGCCCTTGGTGGGAGCAATGCCAGCCGCGTCACGGAGACAGGCCGCCAGGGACGCCAGCGCTACAAGTGGCGTTCGCGCTTCTCGCCAGCAGTGCAGCTCCCCAACTGGACGAGCCGGCTGGAAGCCGGCGCTACAGGCAAGGGCCGGCGTCTCGCCGGCGGTACAAGC
>CAZFWN010000235.1:0-7899 GCA_964522745.1 uncultured Ktedonobacterales bacterium | reverse complement strand
AGCGCGCTGGGGTCCATGCCGCCGGAGAGCGTGCGCCCGCTTTGCGGGATGACCTGGTTATAGGCGCGGGCCAGGCGGGTGATGCTGTCCAGCAGGATGACGACATCGCGCCCGCCCTCGACCAGACGCTTGGCGCGCTCCATGACCATCTCGGCGACGCGGATGTGCATCTCCGGGGCTTCGTCGAAGGTGGCGCTGAAGACTTCGCCCTTCACGGATCGCTTCATATCGGTGACTTCTTCGGGGCGCTCGGCGATCAAGGCGATCATCAGGTGGATATCGTTGGCGTTGGCGACAATCGAGTTGGCGATAGACTTGAGCATCATCGTCTTGCCGGCTTTGGGCGGCGAGACGATCAAGGCGCGCTGGCCGCGCCCTATCGGGGCAACAAGATTAATCAGCCGGCCTGTCAGGTTGAGAGAAGTGGTTTCGAGATTGAACATCTCTTCGGGGAAGATCGGCGTGAGGTTATCGAAGTGAGGCCGGCGCTTGGCGACCTCCGGGTCCATGCCATTGACGGCCTCGACGCGCAGCAGGCCATAATACTTCTCGTTGTCCTTGGGTGGGCGCACCTGGCCGGAGACCATATCGCCGGTGCGCAGGCCAAAGCGGCGAATCTGCGACTGCGAGACATACACGTCTGTGCTTCCTGGTGAGAAGCGGTCTGGCCGCAGGAAGCCAAAGCCCTCTTCCACAATCTCCAGCAGCCCCACGCTGAAAATATTGCCCTGCTGCTCGGTGTACGCCTGCAAGAGCCGGAAAATTAAATCCTGCTTTTTAAGCGCGGTGTAGCCGGAGAGGTCCATGTCGCGGGCAATGTCGCGCAGTTCAGACAGGGTTTTGTTCTCCAGTTCGCTGATGTTGATCTGGTGTTTGGAGACCGCTGGCTCACTTCTGCGTTCGGCGACGGCGGAGCCGTAGCCCCCCTCGCGGCGGTTGGGTGCGCTGGGTTGCAGGAACGCTGGGAGCGGGGGATTCTCGGTGTTTTCCGTAAAATCGGGCTGGTCCATCTGACCAGAGGCGGCGCTTGAAGGTGCGCCATTGGGGGTGTTTCTTGAAAAATGCTGCATAGATGTCCTGTTTGCTGTTGAATTACTTGGGAACGGTAAACGACGGTTGACGATTCTACTCCATTGTGAGGTGGACGTAATGAGGCACGCCGTTGTGTTGGGGGCGCTGCGCGCTGCCGTGCTGAGCGGGGACGCAACTACGCACAAACCACTTTCTTCGTGTTGAAGGTGCCGACAAATACATTGCTCAGGCACAGACCAGGGAAAGGAGCCATATTGGTTACGTGGTTGGGTCGCTGTTTTCCCTTGACGTGCCCTGTTGAGCGGATGGCGAGGATGAGCCGTTTGACAAAAGCAGTTTCAGTTAGGGTGGTGAAATAAACAGCGCAAACCTGAAGCTGTATTGACTATAGCACAAGCAACAAGAAGTGTCAAGTGTTTTTTGTTGCAAGAAAAAGCGGCTCTGTGATTTTTTGGGTGATACTTTCATTACATTGGGCGTCTGTAGGAAGGAAGGAAGTGAGTGCCAGCCGTGCCCGGCAGGGCAGAAAGGTGATCTGCTATGCAGAAGAAAGCGATGATCTGGCTTACTATCCTGCTCAGCCTGCTGCTGCCGCTGGTGGCGGCATGCAGCGCTCCCTCCACGACCCGGCCCCCCGCCGCTGCGGCTTCGCCGGGCGAACTGCTCTATGTGCTGGATGGCTATAGCGGCGGGGGCGCCAGCGCCAGCCAGCGCCTTGTCGCCTTCCATCCAGGAGACAGCGCCGCGTCGCCCCTGGTCTCCTTGCCGGCGGGGCTGACCTCGCTCGATCATCAGCGGCTCTATGTTGCTACGCCGCAGGGTGATCAGACCGAGATTGCCGTCTATTCGACGCAGACCGGCGCGCGGCTGGGCGCCTTTACCATCCCCGGCACGTATTCCACCGGCATCTATGGGTATGAGACCGGCGCGCTCTCGCCCAGCGGGCGCTGGCTGGCGCTGCGCCAGGTCTCGTCGGACCTCAGCGCAACAACCATCGCGCTGGTTGATACCCAGGCGCGCAAGTTGCTCAAAACCGAGCATCTGGCTGGCGACTTTGATCTGGATGCCCTCTCGCCTCATGCCCAGACGGTCTATCTGCTGCAAAATACCAACGACGCCGCGCATCACTATTATGTCCGCGCCTATGATCTGACAACAGATCAGTTGGACCAGCCCATTATCGTGGATAAAACCGAGATCGGCGAAGACATGCAGGGCACGGCGCTGACGCGGCAGATGGCCCCCGATGGCTCTATGAGCTATACGCTCTATACCAACCGGCAGGAGAATAAAGCCTTTATCCATATCCTGCCGCTGGATGACCAGCCCAATGGCTACTTTGCCCGCTGCCTCGATCTGCCGGTGGGCAGTTCGTCCGATCTGCTGGCCTACTACACGCTGGCGCTCTCGCCGGACGGCAGCACGCTCTATGCAGTCAATACGGCGCTGGGGACGATCACGCGCATCAGCGTGCAGGCAGATTATGTCTTTAACATCCAGCCGGGAACGACGCAGCACTTCCGCCCAACGTCTGTCAGCGCGTCCGGGGCGCCGCTGCCCTATGACGGCGCGGTGGTCTCCTCCGATAGCAAGACGCTCTACGTCGCCGGCGTGGATGGCCTCTGGGCGTTTGGTCTGGTTGATTTGCAGGTGGTGGGGCACTATCTGAGCGGCCAGTCCTTCAGCAGCGTGGCCTTGAGCGCCGACGGACACATGCTCTACGCGACCAATCCCGCCCAGGGCATCGTCCTCTTCAACCTGACTACCGGTCAGGCCAGCCCGGCCACGCGCGGCCCGGCGCGCTCTCCCTGGGCGATCACCTGGGTGAGCAACTAGAAGGAACCTCAGTTCGGGATAAGAGCAAACCCGAACTGAGGTTCCTCTCTTCCCACTCATTTCATGACAGGATGCTGCCGCTGAAAAAAGAAGCTGCGCCGATTTATTGCCATGACAAGCAAATAGACGAACGAAACGGCGAAGTTGAGGTAGCCGATCAGCGACACTGTGAAGAACAAGAGATCGTCGGTAGGGAGGTCTTGCAAAAAAGCGCCCGACAGGTTGTGAAGCAGATAGCCCCCGAATTCGAGGACGAGAAACGCCAGCAGGAGCCATGCGCCTGCTGGCTTCGCTTGCAGGAGCAAGATATACCCTGCCAGGAAGAGTGCCAGCGTCACAAGCAGAAAAATCACAGCAAAGGGAGTGGGGGCAACGTGATGTACCCCATAGAAATGAATGTAGTAGGGAATCTGGGCGACGTAATTGAGTATTGTGATCCCAAAGAGCAGGTGAAGAGCCACGCGCAATCTGGGCGAAAGGGGAGATACCTGAGCTTGAGCCTTCAAACGATTCATTACTCCTTCTGAAATGAGAAATAGCATCCGCATTCTAGCGGGCAATTAATTCGTATGTCAAGAGAGGCGGAGAGGCAGTGGCGCTGGATCGGGCGCCCAGCGCGAATGCCTCCCTGCTTCATGAGTTCTGCCATGCGACGGTTTCAAAGCTGGTGCCGCTGCATGGGGTGGTGTAGGCGTGTTCCGGGCCGCTTTCGTCGGTGCGCGTGCCGTCTGAGTGCAGGATGAAGAAATGGAAGTGGATGGTTCGACAGGCAGGGGCGCTCGCCAGGACAAACCAGACCGGCGGGTTGGGGCCAAGCAGCGGAATCGCCACGTTTTTATCGACACTCTCATTGCCCAGTTCATAAGCGTCGCCGGTGAGATAGACATGGTCGGCGGGCGTGGTTTCGGGCACGTTGCCAACTGTGAAGGTGACGGGTACTTGAGGTCCGCTGTCAATGCGCTCCAGCAGCCGGTTGCTGCATGGCTCGGCGAAGGGGCAGACGCGGACGGTGTAGAGTCCGCCGGGTAGGTTGGGCACCTCTGCGGTGATCGAGTGGGCCGTCCAGCCCAGGATGGGCGCGGTATAGGCGCCGATCTCGACGGTGCTGCCCGCTTTGAGATTGCCAAATCCCTCGCCATCCAGCACCACTTGATCGCCGGGGCGGGTTAGTTCCGGGCCGACGTTGCCAAGCTCCGGCGTGGCCGGCTCAGCAGCGGTGAATTGCCAGGCGGCGATCTCGCTGGGCTGGAGGGTCAGGCGGCGCGTCGAGCCGTCTGGGTTGACCAGCAGGTCGCCTCCGCTAAACTGACTGCCCAACACATCGTTGTAGCGCCCGGAGGGCAGGTGTGTCGCCAGCAAGTCAAGCGAAGCCGTGTTGGTATCGTTGCGGTTGATCGCCACAATGACCACGTTGTTGAAGAACTGGCGCTCGTAGATGTAGAGGTCGTGATCGACGTAGAGCGTGCGAATGCCGCCATAGGCCAGAGCCGGATTGGTGTGGCGCAGATGGGCCAGGCGGCTGATCAACTGGTAGGCTGGCGTGGTGGTGCTAAAGCCGGGCATCATCGGGCGGTTATACGGATCGTTGCCGCCATCGGTGTTGTTGTAGAGGTACTGCTCGGTGCCATAGTAAATGATCGGGATGCCGGGCGAGGTCAGTGTAAAAGCCAGCGCTTCATGGAGCAGATCATGCCGTAGTGTCTGGTTGAGGAAGCGCGGATTGTCGTGGTTATCGATAAACAGGGGCTGGTCGTTGGGCCAGAGGAAATCCTGGTTGATCTCCTGCTGCGTGCCGGCCAGTTCTTGCATGCCATCGTCGCTGATAAACACGTTTTGCATGGCGTTGTACATGCTGAAGTCCAGCAGCGCCATGCCACTGTTATTGGCAAAGCGCAGTTGGGCTTTATGCAGCAGGTCGCTGATGCCGACGCTGGGCCATTCGCCGACCATATAATGCGGCCCCTGCGCCTCGACGAAGTCGTTAAGCGTGCGCAGCCAGCCGCCGCTTGGGCCGGGGATGTGCTTGACGGCATCCATGCGGATGCCATCGACGCCGTGATCGAGGAAGCGCTTGATGGCGCCTTTGAGATAGGCATCGACCTGGGGATTCTCCTGGGCCAGATCGGCCAGATCGTAGAGGTTTTGATACTCGTCGGAATAGGGGTCATCGAAGTTAAAGACGCTGCCGTTGTGATGGAACCAGCCGGCAGTATCGTTGGTATAGCTTGCCACCAACTTGCCATCCTGGTACAGATTGCCCAGGTCGCCGCCGCTGGTGGGGTTGGCATGGTTGGCGGCAAAGTCAATGATGATCTTGATGCCCATGCCATGCGCCGTCTGCACAAAGCGGTCAAAATCGGCCCAGGTGCCAAGGTGCGGGTCAATCTGATAATCATCGCGTGCCCAATAGCCGTGATAGCCTGCCTGGGGGAGTGGTGATCCGTTATAATAGAGCGGCGTGTGGACGTTATCGACTACCGGCGAAATCCAGATGGCCGTTGTGCCCAGTCCGGCGATATAGGGCAGCTTCTCGGTCAGGCCGGCCAGATCGCCGCCCCAATAGGCGTGCCAGTTGGAATGATCGGCGCTGTAGAGGCCGGTGTCGCCGGGTGGGTCGTTGTTGCTGGGGTTGCCATCGAAGAAGCGATCTACCATGACCTGATAGACGACATCGGGCGTGAAGTCGGCGCTGTTTTCGGGCAGCGGATTGGCGGCCACGCCATTAAACGGCGGCGCAACGGGCGCCAGGGGCAGCGCCGAGGCGCCCAGCCCGGTCAGCGCTAGCACAATGACGAGGGCTACCAGCACCCAGCGCGCTGGCCCTGGTAGGCGCCGACGAGCGAGCAAGCGCGTGAGCCGAGTCGCGCGCACATGCTGAAGTGCGCCAAGGCGAGCGCGCAGGGAAGATGCAGGCATGGCATCGTCTCCTTTATCGAGGGCATGGGATCAGGCGCCACAAATGGTGGAACTCACAACCATTGGAAAAGCAATCATTTTTGCCATCCAGAGCATACTGTACAAGAGGGCGGCCTGTCAATAAGTAGGGTAGATAATGATGTTCTACGGTTCAGTTCGTTTCTTTTTATAAGATTCATTTGGGGGAACGCTTGTCAGTGTTTGTAGGAAAAGAGAGTGTATGCAAAAACCGGCTCTGGTGGAGCATCCCTTGAGCCAGCCGGGAATGCTTCAACGTCTCGCGCGCCAGCGGGAGATCATCTGGCCCACCGTTGTGGTCGGGCTGGTCTATCTGCTGGTACTCGCGCTTTATCCGCTGCTGCGCGGCTATACCAGCTCGCTGGATTACGCGCATATCGGGCTGTTCTTCTGCTGTGGTGGGCAGGGAGGACCGCACGCGAGCTATGGCTATGATGGGCAGTTCTATTACTACATAGCGACCAATCCCCTACATGCCCATGTGCAAATGGATGACCCGGCATACCGCTATCATCGCATTTTGTATCCGATGGTGGTCTGGGCGCTCTCGCTGGGTGGCAATCCCGCTCTGGTGCCCTGGCTGCTGCTGATCGTCAATTTCGTCGGCATGCTGGCGGGGACGGCGGCTCTGGCGGTACTGCTGCGTCGTCATGGTCTCTCGCCCTGGTTCAGCCTGGCGTTCGGCCTCTACTTTGGGCAGTTCGCCTCCCTGACGCATGATGTTCCTGATGGCCTGGCGGTGGCTCTGGTGGCGCTGGCTGCGCTGGCGTTGGACCGCGAGCGCTGGAAAGAAGCACTCTTCTGGCTGGCCGCCGCCGGCCTTACACGCGAGACAGCGTTGATCTTTGCCGGTGGCGCAGCGCTCAACCTGCTCTTTCAGAAACAGCCGGTTCGTGCAGCGCTCATGCTCTGCGCTGGCATACCCTGTATGCTCTGGTTTCTGGCGCTCTGGCTGATCTTTGGTGAAACCGGGCTGTTCTTTTCTGGCGCTCAAGTGCTAGGCAGCGCGTCAAGTCTGCCGTTTGCCGGTCTGCTGGGTCGCGCCGGTCTCTCTGCGCGCTTTGCGCTCACCCTGCTCGTCATTGTAATACCGGCGTTGCTGGCGCTGGGGTGGATCGCGCGCGAGGTGCTGAAGAAGCAGTGGCAGGCCGTACCAGGCTGGCTTTTTGTGATTCTGGCACATATCTGGCTGGTGGTGTTTCTGAACAGCTTTGTCTATAGCGATCTGGCCTCCAGCAGCCGCGTTATTATTGGTCTGCCGCTGGCGTGGCTGCTCTATGCCTCGTGCCGAGGTTCGCGCCCGCTGGCGTGGCTGGCCTCGCCCTGGGTGCTGGGGGGCGCGCTGTATGCCGGCGCCGTCATCATAAATCTGCAATCTATCATCCCCTGAGGTTGGACGGCTACCGCCTGCCTAAAATTGATCGGTAGCCGTCTCCCCCGTAAGCAGGCGAAGCGTAATGCCCAGCCCCAGGATAATGCCGGTACTGACCCCAAGCTCGATCATCAGCTTCCAGAACTCCTCGCCCTTGACCTCAAAGACGGCAAGCTGCGCGCTGACCGCCAGAATCTCGCGGACGGCGGAGATCATGCCGATGAAGAGAAAGGGCTTGAGCGAGACAGTGCGCTCGCGCAGATAGTGCAGCACGGTGCTGAGGACTTCTAGAATAATCAGCACCAGCAGCGCGTCGCTGATCAGGGTAATGATCGCATCCGCCAGTCGCTGTGGATCGCTCAGATGGGCAGCTTGTCCCTGGCCGGCCAGCGTGGTGGCAGACGTGGTGAACTGATAGATGAAGTCGTAGATGGCGTAGCCAATGGTGAGCAGGGCTGCCAGAAAGAGCAGCACGCCCACCAGCGCCTGCGCAATGGTTTCTCCCTGCCCAAGCCAGCGCGCGGCCCAGCCAATCTGTGGCGGGGGCTGCCGCTGCTCTGGCCGGGTGGCCGGCTGTGGGGAGCCGCTGCTGCGCTGCCCGGTAGGCTCTGGCTCCTGGCTGGGGTCGTATTCGCTCATCCCGCCGTTCCTTCGCGTTAGTGCTGGCGCTCACATCGTCTCACTGAGCGCGCCGATGCGCGGCGGAAACGTGCAAGAAGAGTGCC
>CAZFWN010000234.1:0-8033 GCA_964522745.1 uncultured Ktedonobacterales bacterium | reverse complement strand
AGGGCCGCACGGTGGACTTCCGCAACACCATCGTGATTATGACCTCCAACGTCGGGGCCAGTGAGATGAATAAGCAGGCGGACATCGGCTTCACCCAGGGCAAGGACAAGGATAAAGCGGCCCAGCAAGAATACGAGCGGATGAAGGATAAGGTGCTAGGGGAACTCAAGAACACCTTCAAGCCTGAGTTCCTCAACCGTATCGACGCCCTGATCGTCTTCCACTTCCTCAAGCACGAGGAAGTGCGCCAGATCGTCGATCTGATGCTGGCCCGCGTGCGCGCCCAGCTCACCGAGCAGCAGATCGAACTGATCGTGCCTGACGATACCAAGGATTTCCTGGTGTCGAAGGGCTTTGACCCGGCCTTTGGCGCCCGTCCGCTGCGCCGGACCATCCAGAACCTGGTCGAAGACTCGCTCGCTGAGGGGCTGCTCCGGGGGGAGTTGAAGCCCGGCGACGTGGTGGAGGCGTTGGTCATGGAGGGCGTGCTGGTCCTCGAACCCCGCCGCCAGTTGGAGGTGCCGCCTCCCCCGCTGGAGGCGGCGCTTTCGGCTGGCGAGCGCCATGACCTCGGCGTTGATGAGGGAGATACAGGCACTCTGCCCTGGTGAAGGCTCTGGCAGCATGAGCGGAGCCTCCTGGGATACCTGATAAGCCGAGAGGTGAGCAGGGAGGTGGCTGAAGGGCGGCGTTCGTGTTCTCCTGGCTGAGGAAAGCAGACGGACATGCGCAGGGTGGCCGGGTGTGGCCCGCTGAAGCACTGAGCACAGGTGGCCACCACGAACGGCGCTTGGCTGGCCGCGTCCAGCACGCCGAGCGCCAGGCCACCGGGCAGGACGGCGCAGCGCTGCAGAGGGACACTGAAAGAGTGAGCCGCTCTCGCCACACGCGCTCTCGCTATGCTGGCACGTCTTTCTGCGTGGCATGTTTCCCCTCGCTCACTGTTTTGGTCCCCGCTGGAGCGCCGATTTGAATCGGCGCTCTTTCTGCCTCAGAGTCCCAGAGTCCAGGCAGGCTTGACAGAGCGCCCATCGCATGCTATGCTTTCTATAACACCGTCTGGCACAATCGTTGTGCCAGGGTGGCTCCTTGCTCCTACCTCATTGCTCGCGTTTTTCTTGTCCAGTTTGCTCATTCAGGTGCCTGTACCGTAACCGCCCTGGCCGCGCTTGCAACTAGAGAAATAGAACCAGAGAGCGATACTTCTGTCGGGATGTGCTTTCCTGTTCCTGCGTAGTGAGCGCGCGTGATAGGCACGCTCCTGATGGGTGGGCTTCCCTGGAAGCAAGCTGGCGGATATGGTGTGGCGCGTTCCTGAGATGGGGTGGCTGGGGTGCGAACGATTGCCAGGTTTCCTCTGGCCGCAACAGAGAGCGGCTGGGGTCGCATAAATAACCTGGGTCTGGACCGCCAATGGCGGCGGTCCAGGCTGAGACGAGCGAGGAGGAAATCGTTCAACATGCGTCGATTACACCGTGTCTTCACCCTTGCGTGGGCGCTCACGGCTGTCGCGGCTCTGGCCCTGACGCTGACCTTTGTCGGGGGAGTGAGCGCTGCGCCTGCCACCACAGGCGGGCCCCCAGTCGAGGTGCAAGCAGCCCTCCAGCACGATGTCTCGCCTCCGTTGCGTGACATGGCCCAGGCCTACCATGCCTCGGGCGTGCGGCGTGACCAGCCCTTACGTCTCCTCCCGGTGGCACAGGGGGCGAATGCGCAGCCTGATCCTGTCGTCCAGTCTTCGACTCCCGGTCCAAAGGTCGGCACGACAGCGGGGTTAAACTTTAATGGCATTGGCGACACCAGTAATACCCCGGCCAACCCCTGTAACTGCGCGCCGTCCGATACCAACGGCGCGGTGGGCGCCACGCAGTTTGTGCAGTTTGTCAACACTGCCTTCGCCGTCTATGACAAGACTACCGGCAATCTCCTGATGGGGCCAACGGCTGGCAATTCCCTGTGGTCAGGGTTTGGCGGCGGCTGTCAAACCAACAACGATGGCGACATCATCGCCCAGTATGACAAGTTTGCCAACCGGTGGGTCTTGACCCAGTTTTCCGTCAGCACCACCCCCTTCCTACAGTGCGTGGCCGTCTCCACCACCTCTGATGCGACCGGCACGTACAACCGCTACGCCTTCCAGGAACCCAACTTCAACGACTATCCCAAGCTGGGCATCTGGCCGGATGGCTATTACTTCTCGTTTAATATGTTCAATGGCAACACCTTCGTTGGGGCACGGGCCTGCGCGTTCGACCGGACCAATATGCTCGCCGGCGCCGCCGCCACCCAGGTCTGCTTCCAGGAGAGTTCCAGCGTTGGCAGCCTGCTGCCGTCCGACCTCGATGGGACGATTGCTCCGCCCGCCGGCGAGCCAGATTTCTACATGAACTTTGGCACGAACTTGCTCAATCTCTGGAGGTTCCATGTGGATTTCACCACGCCCGCCAATTCCACGTTCACCGGCCCGACCACCCTCCCCGTCGCGGCGTTTACCGCCGCGTGTTCCGGGGGCGGGACGTGCATTCCCCAGCCCAACACCTCCAACAAGCTCGATTCGCTCGCCGACCGGCTGATGTATCGGCTGGCCTATCGCCGGTTTAGTGATGGGCACGAATCGCTCGTCGTCAACCACTCGGTCACCGTGAGTGGGAACAAGAGAAGCTCCGTCACGGGGGTGCGGTGGTACGAGATCCAAAATCCCAATGGGACGCCCACCGTGTTCCAGCAGGGGACGTTCTCACCCAACTCGAACTCGCGGTGGATGGGGAGCATTGCGATGGATAAGTTCGGCGACATCGCGCTCGGCTACAGCGAGTCCAGCGGCTCGCTCTTCCCCAGCATTGCCTACACGGGCCGCGTGCCCTCTGATCCGCTCGGGACCATGGAGGCAGAGAACCTCGTCTTCCAAGGCAGCGGATCGCAGACCGGCACCCTGCACCGCTGGGGCGATTACAGCAGCATGAGCGTCGATCCGGTGGATGATTGCACCTTCTGGTACACCACTGAGTACCTGGCCACTTCCGGCTCGTTCAACTGGAGTACGCGCATCATCTCCTTCAAGTTCCCCGGCTGCTAGGCAGCGGCAACGAGGCATTTCATCCTTGCTGATTCCAGCTTCAGCGCTCCTGACAGGCACGACACTGGCCCGTCAGGAGCGCTGAAGCGTACCCTGACAGCGGTGACCCAAAACAGTGAGCGAGGGGAAACATGCCACGCAGAAAGACGTGCCGGCATGGCGAGAGCGGCTCACTCTTTCAGCACCCCGCTGTGGAGGAGCCAGGCACAAGAGACCCGCACCAGTGCTTTCATAGCGAGATGCGCACCAGCGTAGCAAAGGAAGGGCTGGGCCAGCCAGAGGCGAGCCGTGGGGCATGAACAAGCGGCTGGAGGAGTCGGTCCAGCCGCTCTTAGCGTGCTCGCCTCAGGGGGCAACCGCCTCATTCAACTCTTTGCCTGGCGAGAAGCGTACCCGCCGCTTGGCGGGAATCTGGATTTTGGCGCGCGTCTGCGGATTGACGCCCGTGCGGGCCGCCGCCGTCTTCACCGAGAACGAGCCAAAGCCCACGATGCGTACTTCGTCGCCCGCTTTGAGCGCATCCCGAACGGCATCCAGCGTGGCATTCACGACCTCGCTGGTTTCCTTCTGGCTCTTGCCGGTGCTCTGGGCGAGCCGGGAAATGATCTCCGTTTTGCCAACGACGGCCATAGGTGTTCCTCCTCGAACTGAAAAAGGGTGGCTGCTTTGGCAGCCTCAACACGACGAACCCGCTCAAACAACGGGTGTCTCAACCCACTCTCGCACGCACCAACCGTGCCAGCTTGTCGTCACAGCAGGCGCGTGGGTGCTTGTTACTGGATGGTACGCTCCTGAGATGCTCCCGAGCTGGCTACTGCCCACGTGCGCCTGAGACGTGGACCATGCCCCTTCCAAGAGTTCAGTCTCGCGTGTCGTTGGCACCCCAGCTGGTCAAGGAGCCAGCGGCAAGCGCCCAATGGTGTTATGTGTGCCATCGGTGAACCAGAGTGCGCCATCGGACCCCACGACCAGCTCGTCTGCTTCGACCCCTGGTGGCAGCACACGACGTGAAAGTATGCCATCCTGGGTGATGCGGACCAGGCGATGGCCTTGGGGGCACCAGACGGCGCCATCTGGAGCGGCCACGAGATCGCGACAGCCTGCCTGGAGGCTAGGGAAGGTAAAGGTCTGCTTCAGACCTTCCGGCGTCAGCACGCCAAACTTCGGCTCATACTGATCGGCAAACCAGACCCCGCCTGCTGGCCCTGGCGCGAGCGCACCGAGCTGCGTCAGAGGCAGGGAGAAGGTGGTCATCGTGCCGGCCTGGGTCATGCGGCCAACCACCGCGCGGCTCAGGGAACTGATCCAGAGCACGTCGCCTGCCGTCACGAGCAGATTGGGTGGCGCGGCGAGCTCATCTACCAGGAACGTCGTCACGGCGCCGCTCTTAGACACACGCCGAACGACCCGATTGGCGCTCTCCGTGACCCATACGGCGCCGCCTGAGACGGTCAGGCCACGATAGTCGGGTGCCAGGGCGCGAACGGTGGCGTTGACCGGCGGGAGGACTACCTCGCGCATGAGGCCACTGGGGTCCAGACGCCCCAGTTTATTTGCTCCTTGCTCGGTAAACCAGAGCGTCCCATCTGGCCCAGCCGCCAATTGGCCGACGCTCACCTGTGGTGGCAGGGGGAACTCGGTGATGGCACCAGTCAGGCTGATGCGCGCCAGCTTGCCCTGGAAGGTCTCTACGACCCAGAGGGCGTCTGGCGCCGCCACGAGATGCACCGACCCGCTCGCCTGGCTTGGCAGCGCAAACTCGGTCACCTGGGGTTCAGAGGGGGCACAGCCACTCCAAGCCACTGCCACCACCAGCACCAACAGATGAACCAGCCGTTGAACCATACAGGATCTCCTTGCAACAGGACGACGGAGAGGAGAAGGGTCGGCGCCAGGCCAGTCAGTGACCCGGCTTTCTGGCACATCGAGCCGGGAACCCACCCGGCTCGATGTCCTACGGTTGCGCCTGCCTTCCCTACGCAGCAGACTGTGCGGTGATGCTTAGTCGATCATGCCTGATCTCCTTTCTACGTTGACATCCGACTTCCCTGCTTCAAGTCTACCTGCCCTTCCCCACGTGGGGTGTCTTAATTCGGACCTCTCAAGCAGGAGTGCTGGCCACACTGCTTCCTGCCTACCTTGGAGTTCATTTGGTTGCTTCTCCGAAAGATGCGGCCAGCAGCGCACTTCACCTGGCTGCCCCGTTGTCAACCTGGCGCTTGAAGGCGTGGCCAGCACGCCTGCTCATCTATCGAGCAGGCGTGTTCCCTCAACGTACATCGCTGGAAACCAATCCTCCTCTCGCGCATGCGCAGAGGCTCAACCGCTCAAGAGCACCAGGTGCAAACACCTCTTATAGCAAGCATGCACTTTAGCGCCGGTGTCTCCAGGAGCCAGGACTGGACTGACGGGTGAGAGGGCTCGCTGCCAATTGGCATACCGCTTGCTGAAGAGGGCAAGACAGTGCTGGTCAGCGGGCATGCCGAATCCATCATCCAGCCCCCTGATGGGCGGGATGAGAGAAAGGGGGAGAGATGGCTGATCGTGTCGGCCAACAGGTAGGCCACTATCACCTGCAGGCGCTGCTGGGAGAAGGGGGCTATGCCCAGGTCTACCTGGGCGAACATCGCTACCTCAAAACGCAGGCCGCCATCAAAATGCTCGCGCAGCGGCTGGATCCAGCTGCTCAGCAAGCGTTTCTGGAGGAAGCGCAGACCCTTGCTCGCCTCATCCATCCCCATATCGTCCGCGTCCTGGACTTTGGGCTAGACAACGGCACCCCTTTTCTGGTGATGGACTATGCCCCCTATGGCTCCTTACGTCAGCGGTACCCCCTCGGTCTGCCCCTGCCTTTGCCGGAAATTCTGCCGCTCGTGCAGCAGGCGGCACAGGCAATCCAGTATGCCCATGCCGCAGGACGAATTCATCGCGACATCAAGCCGGACAATCTGTTACTGGGACGCCAGCAGGAGGTCTGGCTCAGCGATTTTGGCTTGGCGGTGCTGGACGAGCGCGACCACACCTCTGTTCCGGCCATTGCCGGCACCCTCGCCTATGTCGCGCCCGAACAACTCCAGGGCAAGCCGGTTCCCGCCAGCGACCAGTACGCTCTGGGCGTCCTGGTCTATGAATGGTTGAGCGGCGACGTTCCCTTTGCCGGCGATTGGCTAGAGGTTGCCAGTCAGCATCTGCTCGCCGCCCCCCCGCCGTTGCGCAACAAACTGCCTGCCTTACCACCAGCGGTCGAGGAGGTGGTGTTGACCGCGCTTGCCAAAGACCCGCAGAAGCGCTTTCCCAGCGTGAAGGCCTTTGCCACCGCGCTCACCCGCGCCAGCGAAGAAGCGTGGCCAACCTATTCGTTGCCAACGGCGCTCTCCCCGCTGCTCCCAGCGGAAACGCCAGAGGAGCCAGAACTGTCACGCTCGCTCCTCCTGGGCACCCCAGACATCCCTGCGGACCAGCCGCACCCACGCCACGCTGAGCAAGACGAGGACGAGACAGCCCCCCCAGAGACAGAGGCTTCGCGCACCGAGGCCAGCACCCCGACCCACACGCCCACAGCGCTTGCTGTGAGCGCAGCAGCATCTCCGGATCCAAGCTCCCAGGAGCCATCCGGGAACGCGCCTCGTGTCTGGGGCAGAGGTCTCGTGGCCTTCCGGACGGCGCTTCCGGCTCCGCAGCGCAACAAGACCACCGAGCGCCTGGTGATGACACTGATGCTTGTGTCGCTCCTCTGCTTAGGCTATGGCTTCCTCGGCCTGGGCTGGTTCAACCCCACTCAGTCGGTGGCTCATGGGCACACCGGACTTGCGCCGTTGCCTTCCCTTCCCACGGCTTCGGCCACCATCACGTTGGCTGCCCCGTCCACCCCGACCACCAGCCCCATCGCTCCTGCGACCGCGAGCCCCTCTGCCGGAACGACCCCTAGTGCGCCCCCTGCACCCACTACCACCGCCTGGGCGCCTTGTCAGCTCTCCAGCTCCATCCGCTCCAATTTTAATGGGACCTCCATTCCAGCAGGCGACTTCGTCTGGTTCAGTAGCGTCCTCACCGTGCAAGGACTGCAAGGACTGACCAGCCCGATCACCCTCCTGTTCGACCAGCAGACCATTACGTTCTCTTCCCTCTCCCTGGTTGTCCCCCGAGGCCAGGTGACCTTTACTCCGGGGGCGACCACCGCGACGACCACGTTCGGCGTTTCCTGGCAGACCGACACGTCCACGACGGGGAGCGGCACTACCTTCCTCTCTGGAGCGGTCTATCCAGCCGTCACGGGATTGCCAGGAGGGATTACGCCCGTGACCTGGAGCGGGGCCTGGTTCGTCCCAGCGGATGTGCACCTGACCGTCACCTGGCAGTGGGCAGCCGCGGTCTACACGAGCTTCTCTGGTGCCTACAGCGATCTCGGGGTCAAACCGGTCGATGGTTCCCAGTTGAGCCCGTACCAGAATGCCGATCATGCCGGCACGCCGGAAAATTTTCGACAGGAGGTCACGGGCGGAGCGCGAGGCGGGGGTGGCTCGAATTTTACCGGGGGGTTAACCGGCACGGCCAGTGTAGAGTGCCCCTAGCGACGCGGCGTTCAGGGGTCAGGATGATAGGCTGACGAGGAGTAAGGCGCTGCTCTGGTTGTTGGGACGACCGCCAGTCCACCCGGCGACTTCGCCGCCGAGCAGGGGTCAAGATGGCAGGCGATGACGGCGTTTCGTGGGCAGGGCTGGCCGTTTCTGCCAGGGGACGTGCCTAGACAGACGTGCTGGCCACGCCCACAAGCGCCAGGTTGACGATAGGGCACCCAGGTGAAGTGCGCTGCAGGCCGCATCTTTCGGAGCAGCAGCCAGGGCGCAGCACTTTGGCAAGATCGAGGACCAGCCCTTTGCTCTGCGGATGCGTCCTGTTGCCTTCCCAGCCAACAATGGTCCCGCGAGTGACGTTGAGTTGCTCAGCTACTCCTTGT
>CAZFWN010000233.1:0-8065 GCA_964522745.1 uncultured Ktedonobacterales bacterium | reverse complement strand
GAGTGATGAGAGAGGCAGCACGTTTCCCCGACTCTGGTGGCTCTGGCTCGAGGGCTACTTGAGGCGGAACGCATACAAGCGCCAGCATGTGCTAGAGGGGGACGGAAGCCTGATTACGCTTCCGTTCTCTCCTCTTCTGAGAAATTAGCTTTAGCAATTGGCTCGTGTTGATAAGGAGGTTTTATGGACTCACAACACATCCTCCGCCGCGTGCAGGAAGCTCATTTGCGCCTGGTTCGTTTTCTGTATTGCGATAATGGCGGGATTATCCGAGGGAAATCCTCGCATGTGAGCGGGCTGGAGCGACGCATGTTTGAGGGGATTGGTCAAACCCTCGCCATGCAAGCGTTTGCGGGTATCGATCACCTGGCGTCAGTGGAGGGGATGGGACCAGTCGGTGAGTTTCGCCTGGTGCCCGATCCCAATACCTTTGTTGTACTCCCCTATGCCCCGCATAGTGGCATGATGCTCTGCGATATGATTGCGCAGGACCACCAGCCCTGGGGCGCGTGCCCACGCACTTTCCTGAAACGTATGCTCGCTGAGGCGGCGCAGATGGGCATCAGCGTACAGGCAGCCGTAGAGCATGAATTTTATCTGGTACGCGAGACACCTGATGGCTACGAGCCATTTGATCGGAGCCTCTGTTACAGCAGCATCGGCTTCGACTCTTCGGCGCAGATCATTGATGACATCATCGCCGCGCTGGAGATGGAGGGTATCCAGGTCGAGCAGTTTATGCCGGAGCTTGGTCCTGGGCAGCAGGAACTCTCCATCCAGCATGCCGATGCGCTACGAGCGGCAGATAATGTGCTGATTGTGCGCGAAACAGTGCGTGGTGTCGCCAGGCACCATAATGTACTTGCTTCATTTGCCGCCAAGCCGTTTCTAGACCAGGCTGGCAGCGGCGCGCATATTCATTTTAGTCTCTGGGGCGCGCCTGGATCAGAACACCAGAGCCGCAATCTCCTTTATGATGCGAACGGGCGTGGTGGCGTGAGCCAGCTAGGTTTTGCGTTTATTGGCGGGGTAATGGAGCATCTGCCGGCATTGGTGGCCCTGACCTGTGCCAGCCCGAACTCTTATCGCCGGCTGCTGCCGCACTTCTGGAGTTCGGCCTATACCGCCTACGGCTTTGATAACCGGGAGGGCGCGATTCGCATTCCCTCGCCGTTCTGGGGGCGCGAAGCCGAATCAACCAATTTCGAGTTGAAGCCAGCGGACCACAGCGGTAATCCCTATCTGGCGTTGGGTGGCTTGATTGCCGCCGGGCTGGATGGTATCCGCCAGAATCTGGACCCAGGCGAGCCGGTCACCATCGATCCAGGCAATTTGACAGATGAGGAACGGGCGCAGAGTGGCATCAAACGACTGCCAGAAACACTTGATGCGGCCCTCGATGCGCTGCAAGCCGATACACTGTTAAACAGGGAGATGGGTCCGCTGCTTGCCTCATCCTATCTGGCGGTCAAGCGATTAGAGAGCGCCTTCTTTCAGGAGCAATCTCCAGAAGAGGAGACCCGACAGCATTTGTATAAGTATTAAGAAATAAAGGTGGGTGGAGAACTGCCCGGAGTTTCTGCCTGCTGGTTTGAGGGAGAACAGGATGGGACGTCGCTTTTCATTTGCGCATTTACCGATCTCACAACGCCTGGGTATTGGCTTCGCGCTGGCTGGTCTGTTGGCGGTGATTGTCGCTCTGATAGTTGGTTTGGCGAATACATCGCGCTTCCAGCAGGCGACTGATAAATTTGATCAGGCGTTGATTTCATCTACCAGTCTGGGCCAGATACGATCCGACATTGAGCGCATTCATGGCGAACTCTCTGACCAGCTAGCCTTTCCGGGTACGAGCGCCTCTGGCCCTTCGCTGATAACACAAATCGATGGCCTGACAGGGGATGTCGATCAACAGGTCAATACCTATTTTGACGTGGTTGGTCGGGATAATCAGCAACTCGATACTTTTGTCAATGACTGGGGAGGCTACCGCGAGACAGCGCAAATTGTGGCAGGTGATCTTGAGAGCGGCTTTGAATCTCAACTAACTCAAGCGCGCAATACCCTTGCTGGTGAGGGCAAGCAGGAGTATACCACCGTACTCAAGGATCTTGATGCGCTCGTAGCATTCAATCAGCAGCAAATAGCGACGGCCCATCAGGCCAATCAGGACAGCAGCTTTGCTGCGGTGTGGAGCGCGCTCGCCTGGGCGCTGGTGGGGTTTTTTGTGGTCATGTTTCTGGCCTGGTTTATTGTCTTCTCCATCATACGCCAGCTTGATGAATTGCTCAGGCTGACGCGCGTTGTTAATCACGGCGATATGAGCCAGCGAGCCACCATTGGCGGACGAAACGAGGTGGCGGTGGTGGCCTCCTCAATGAACGATATGCTTGATACTATTGGCAGTCTGCTGGGCCAGGAAGAAGCCTTGCGCACCGAACTGGAAGGTCAGATTGAGCGGTTTATCGGTCAGGTAACGCCAGTCGGCCAGGGCGATTTGCGCCTGCAAGTAGAGGTCACGAATAGCCAGCTTGGCGTACTCGCTGATGTGTTTAATCTGGTGGTGGAGCAGCTTGCTACGCTGGTGGCGCGCGTGCAAAGTTCTGCGACGCTCACCTACGCGGCGGCAGGGTCGATTGTACAGCAGGCTACTCATCTGGCGCAGGTGGCGGAGCATCAGGCTGCCCAGCTTGGGCAGGCGAGTGATGGAATGGGACAATTGGCGACAACGGCTATGGATGTTTCCCGGCTGGCAAGAACCTCAGCTATGACTGCGTCTGAGACGGTCAGCAGCGCCCAGCGCGGCGGCCAGGCAACTATCCAGGTGCTGGAGCGCGTAAAGCGCAGCAGTGATCAGGTGCGCACGGTAGAGGAGCAGATGCGCGTCCTCAACGAACACTCAAAAGAAATTACGCATGTTGTCGCTATTATCGAAGAGATTGCCAAGCAGACGCAATTGCTTTCGATTAACGCCGAAGTCCAGGCGGGGCAGGCAGGGATCGAGTTTGGCAGAGGGTTTACCGTCGTCGCTGAAGAGATCAGGCGACTTGCTGAGCGCACAGAAGACGCGGTGCGACAGATCACCACCCTGGTGCGCACCGTACAGGGCGATATTTATAGCGCTACCATCAGTACCGGGCAGACGGCCAAAGACTTCGTTGAACTCGGCCATCTGGCCGATGAGGCAGGTGGCGTGCTTCAGACGATCTGGACACGGGTTGCGCAGCAAGCGAAAGATATTGAGGCGATCACCAAGATGGCCGGATGGCAAGAGGCGGTGGCCGGCAAGGCGGCGACGATGATCCAGAATCTCGCGGTGCTGGCAAAGAATATGGGCGAGATTGCGCAAACGCAAGAGGGCGCTGCGCGCAATCTTTCGGCAGTAGCACAATCGCTGCGTACTTCAATTTCCGCTTTCCAGCTTCCTGCGCCAGAACAACCAGGACTGATGGCCCCCCGCCAGGGGACCGGACAGTTTCCGCTGCCGCCAGGGAATCGCGCTAGGAGTATCTAACAACGACCGAGAGACCTCTTTGCTGAGTGTAGCTAAGAATAACAAATAGGCATCTTTCAGGAGGATACATATGGCGGCCATTCAGCGAGCCAGGAGCAAGGAGCAGCTACCTGCCGTAGATGCACAGGATAGCGAATTCTTGCCATCTGAACGGGTCATGGCCGCAGGATACCTGCCGCGTGTCCTGACTACCACCGATCTCTCCATGATCTTTATCGCGGTGATCCTTTTCATTGCCAATGCGGCGGTAGTACCGGGCGCCGGCGCAGCAGCATTTATCTACTGGGGGCTGGGTTTTGTGACCTTTCTGATCCCTTGTGCCATCGTCGTGGCTGAGCTTGGCCGGGCCTTTCCGGGCGAGGGATCGATTTATCTTTGGAGTACCAAGGTCTTCGGCACCTTCTGGGGGTTTTTCTCTGGCTTCTGCCACTGGTTTCCAGGGATACTGGTGATGGTTTCCACTGCGGACGTGGTTGTCTCGATTCTCCAGCTTCTCAATCCTGATTGGCTTCAGGAACCTTGGCAGCAGGGAATAGCGATCCTATTCGTCCTCATTGTGTCCTTTTTCCTGGCGCTGCTGCCGCTGCGTTCGGTGCAAACACTGGTGAATGTGGTGGTCGGCGCCTATCTGATAGCAATTTTGTTGGTTGGGGCGGCTGGCCTGATGTGGGTGCTGAACGGCCATCCACCGCAGCAAGATTTCTCATCGGCAAGCTGGCAGATAAAGCCGGCAAGCTGGCCCTACTATGGCACAGTGATCCTGGCGTTGCTTGGCGTCGAGCTACCGATCACATTGGGCGCAGAGGTTCGTGAACACCAGTCTATTATGCGCCATCTGCGCTGGGGGGCGGTTGGGGTCGTGTTGGCTTATCTCATTGGAACGTTTGGCGTGATGATGGTCGTTCCATCGAGTGAGATCGGTAATCCGGGTGCGGTGCCAGATGCCGTGAAAATGGTCTTTGGGGGTACAGTCGGCGGGATCGTCTCGTTGGTAATGCTGGTGTTCTTCGTCTGCAATACCGCGCTCTACAACTACCTTTTTGCACGCATGCTCTTGGTTGCCAGTCTTGATCATCGGCTGCCCTCAAAATTAGCGGTACTCAATAACGCCCGCCAACCCTGGATAGCGATGCTGTGGCAGACGATCATTGCAGCGCTCTTTGCGTTCGCGGCGTTTATTGTGGTGCCCTATGTATTCCTGCAATCAAGCTCGCCTACAGGGCGTGCAGCGCTTTCCAGCGAGGTCTATAATGTCCTTCAAGCGGCAGTCACGGTAGTCTGGTGTGTTGCCATGCTCTTTCTCTTTCTCGCCGTCGCTTTCGTCCACCGTAAACTGGTTGCTCAGAACCGCCTAGGCGTTGCTCGGACATCACCGTTGTTGCTTGGGGTTTGTATGGTGGTAGGGCTGATCGCCAGCTTGACTGGCATCTGGACGACGCTCACCGGCTCCTGGGTTCCCAACTTTATTACCAGTGATCGCTGGATATATATTGTAGTCGTCGCCTGCTTTATCGGACTTGATCTGGGCTTGCTGCTGACGTTCTTCCTGACCGGCAGACCCGCATTGGACCCAATCAAGACGAACGCGCCACCTCTAGAACTTCCCGCATCCTCTCTGCGTCCATTGCCGCCGGTTGTGTCCCGGTCAATGACTAACCTTGGGCCACAAGGGGTGTCCTCGTCATCCCAGCCCAGGTATTCACACGCACCGTCGCCTTCCCAGCCTTTGTATCCACCATTCCATACGCCCTACCCGCCAGATCGCCGCTCACGCAGCGGTCCAACATAAGCGCGCTGGCTGATGGAATCAGGAAGGCTTGGCACTCGTGAGCGCATCGGCCTCAACGATGCGGTGCGTCACGATCATACGGGCGGTTTTACTCATCATCGCGTAGGCGCTACAATATTTGGTATCCGATAGCTCGATAGCATGGGCAACGGCTGCCTCTTCCACTGCGTGGCCGGTGATGATATGCTCGATGGTAATCTCTGTGAAGACTTTGGGGTAGGTGGACGCGCGCGTGCCATGAATACGCACCTGATAGGCGGTGACCGCCTGGCGTTTCTTGCGCAGAATGGAGATGACATCCATTGCCGTGCAGCCGGCGGTGCCCATCAAGAGCAGTTCCATCGGTGTTGGCCCCTGGTTTTGTCCGCCATCGGCGCTGCCCGTATCGATGACGATCTCATGGCCGCTGCCAGATGCGGCGGTAAAAGCCATCCCATCGCGGAGGGTAACAGTTGCATCAAGTTCAGATGCCATCACGGTTCCTTTCTGGGCTGACAGAAGAACGTGTTATTCTGCCTCTATCTGGTCTGAGCGGCTGGTGGGAAGGGTGAAGCGGAAACTAGACCCCTGCCCCGCGTGTGGCTCAACCCAGAGACGCCCTCCATGCCGCTCGATGATCTCACGGCTGATATAGAGGCCCAGTCCGCTGCCAGAGGCGAAGCGGGCGCCACGCCCGCGAAACGAGCGCTCAAAGATACGCTCACGCTCGCCGGGCAGTACGCCGATGCCCTGGTCGTTGACCACGACCATCACGGTCTGCGGAAATGAGGCGCTTGGGGTGCCTTCTTGTTCTGCTGAAGTGGTGGCTGGCTCTGGAGGCGCCTGGGTCAGTATCACCTCGATGCTCCCACCCTGGGGCGAGTAGCGTATGGCATTGATGAGCAGGTTCGTCACCACCTGGCTGAGCCGGTTGCGGTCTGCCTCCACAGTGATGTGCTTGAAATCGCTCTGAAAGCTCATTGGGTACTGTTCGCCAGAAGTTTCCTGCTGAACCGACAGTTCTTCCTGAAGTAACTCGACCAGCTCCACTGGCTCAACGAACAAGCGGAAGAGGCCGGTCTCCATCTGACTGACATCGACCATATCGTTGACAAGCTGGATAGCCTGTCCCGCTCTGGTGGTGATCAGCCTGAATGTTTGCTCAGTAGTAGCCGTGTCGCCCCTGGCGGCGCGCCGCACGGCAAGCTGGGCGTTGCCTCGAATAGTAGTCAGAGCGTTTTTGAGATCGTGGGCCACGACCAGCAAGAAGTTCTCGCGCTCAGCACGAGCCAGGCGCTCGGTCTCGGCCTCGGCCAGTTCCTTTGAGAGTTCTTGATGATGCAGCATATGACCCAGCCTGATGCTGATAAGGGTGAGGAAAGGCAGATCGTCGTCACTGAAGCTATCAGCCGAGGTACTCATGACAGTGATCAGCCCGCGTCGCTGTCCCTCTACCTCAAGCGGAACGGCCATTGCTGCTTTCAAACCGAGATGCTCTTTGAGGGCTGTCGGGAAAGTGGGAAGGCTGTCGAGATCGTTGGAGAAAAACGGCTGCCCGGTGCGAAAGACGTCGGCCAGCACGCCCGCTTTGCCCAGGGGGAGGTGGTCCAGGCCAAGCTCATGCTGTACCCGGCCAAGTGTGGTCACGGAGGCGCCCAGCGAGATGAGTTCGTCCGTTTCTTGTTGATACACCAGCACCTCGACTTTTTGGACGCCCATTACCTCGCCAATACGCTCCTCAATAGCCTGAGACACTTCCTTGAGCATCTTATCCGGCAGTTCTGAGGACATATATTGTAACAGCGAGATCAGCTTGGAACGCCGCTCCTCTCGCGCCAGAATGCGGCCATTCTCCAGCGCCAAAGAAATCAAATCTGCCAGCACCGAGAGCAAAGGAAGCAAACTTCTCATGTCAGAGCGGGACGCTTCGTCCAGCACGAGTAGCACCCCAAGTACCTGTCTGCCTGACCAGATTGGGACGGCTGCGCCGAACGTCTGCTGATTCTCGACGCCTGAGGTGGTTGCTGCGAGTGCTGCTGCGCGAGCAGACCGGTCACTCCTGCGCTCTAGAATAAGAGGCCGGCCATGCCTGGCAACCCAGTTCTCCGCGCTCTGGCCCGACGGCGCTTTGAGGGTGCGCGGCAGCGCTTCGCTTGCCGGATGAGATGCCTTTCTCAGCAAGCCCTTGCCCTGTCTTAGAAAGATATGTGTTTGAGAGACGGCCAACACCTGACAGGTCCGCTGGGCGATGAGCGCCAGTAGTTCTCCTGGCTCAAGGCCGCTGGCGATAGCGTCGCTGAGGCTCTCTAATTCTCCCTGGGCGCCGGGAATTTCTGATTCTGGCATAGGTCGTCGCTTCTAGATAGTGCGATCGGTGAGTATGTGCATAAAGAAACGGCAGGGCCATGTCATTGTAGCATAAGTCGCTCTCATGAGAGAAACCGGACTGGCGCGACGCTCCTGGTCAAAATGTATGTTGTATGGCACACTATCAGGGAGGAAGAGAGAAGTATCCATCTGAAATAGCGCTCGCTCGTGAGAAATTGCGGGACGAATCAGCGTATCTTCAAGGGCAGAGGACTATCGGGCGCTCTGCTCATTTTTTTGGCAAGAGGTGTTTCTTGGAGCAACACGAACCGTCGAAGGACTCGGTATCGAGTGGTGCTAACACGCCGTTTAGCGCGCTGGAGCAGAAAGTGGCGCGGGTGCAGCAGGCGGCAGCGCGGGTGCGGGCGAATATCGGTCAGGTGATTGTCGGGCACGAGGCACAGGTTGATTTGCTG
>CAZFWN010000232.1:0-8135 GCA_964522745.1 uncultured Ktedonobacterales bacterium | reverse complement strand
AGGCGCGAATTTATTCGCCAGCCTCCAGGAGGAGATAATTCATGGCTACAGGAAAAACCTTACCCGCCTCTCGGCATTTCCAACTGCACGAACTGGCCGAGGGCATCTATGCCGCCATTGCTAAAGAGGGCACCGGCTCCGGCAGCAACGCCGGCATCATCGACCTGGGCGATCAGGTCGTGATCTTCGATACCTTCCTCACACCCCAGGCGGCGGGAGACCTGCGCGCAGCGGCAGAGCAGTTGACCGGGCGCCCGGTCAGCCTGGTTATCAACAGTCATTGGCACGCCGATCACATTCAGGGCAATCAGGTCTTCGCGCCGGAGACACCCATCATCGCTACCGGCCAGACACGCGAATTAATGAGGACTCGTGGCCCGAAAGCGATGGAGCAATACAAGACACACGCCCCGACTGAGCTACAAAAACTGGAGGCGCAGTCGCAGCAGGCGCAAGACGAGCAAGAGCGCGCAAAACTGCTGCCGGAGATTGGAGAACTTCGTGAGCTTGTTGAATGCGCCCCCACGCTGACGCTGCGCCTGCCCGATCAGACCTTTGAGGAGCGCGAACTGCTTCAGGGCACGCGCCGCACGGCAGCGCTGCTGACCTACGGCGGCGGGCACACGGCAAGCGATGCGTTCCTGGTGATTCCGGCAGAGCGGCTGGCCTTCATGGGCGATCTACTCTTTGTGCAATCGCATCTCTGGATCGGGCATGGCAGCGCACAGGAGTGGCGATACATCCTGAAAGAGATACAACAGCTTGACTTGCGCGTCTGCGTCCCTGGGCATGGCCCCATCGGCTCGCCAGCAGATTTTCCGGCGGTGATTGACTATCTTGCCGCAGTAGAGGAGATCGTCAGCGACGCGCTCGAAAACGGCACATCCGCCGAAGAGGCAGCAGCCACGCCGGCCCCGGCGGCCTATGCTGATTGGGCCTGGTCCATCGGCTGGAGCGCCAACATCCAAACGCTGATCGAGCGGGCCAGAAAGGGCTAGAACACGCCGGCAAGATGCCGGCGCTACAAGCGATAGGAAGACCAGCATGCTCGACATTCCCAAACTGGAGGCGCGCATCGCGCAAGAGATGGCCGCCGGGCAGGTGCCCGGCCTGGCGCTGGCGGTTGTCCAGGGGCAGGAGGTGTGCTACGCCGGCGGCTTTGGCGTCACCAGCGTCGAGGACGGCGGCCTGCCGGTCACGCCGCAGACCCTCTTTCGCATCGGCTCAGTCACCAAGCCGCTGACGGGCACCGCCTTGATGCGGCTGGTCGAGAGTGGCAAGCCGGCGCTAGACCGCCCCATCAGCAATCACCTGCCCTGGCTGACGCTGGGCGAGGGCGACGCCGCCCAGCGTATCACCCCGCGCATGCTGCTCAGCCATACTTCCGGCCTGCCAACGGATGCCGAGCATTTCGGTCCACGCGACCCCGGCGGGCTGGAGCGCTTTGTGCGCGAGGAAGCGCCGCGCTATTCGCTGCTGGCCCCGCCGGGCGCGCTCTGGTCCTACAGCAATGTCGGCCTGAACATCGCCGGCTATCTCATCGAGGCACTCTCTGGCCTGCCCTACGCCGAAGTAATGCAGCAGTTGCTCTTCGATCCGCTGGAGATGCGCCGCACGACCTTTGACCCATTGATCGCCATGACCTACCCGCTGGCGCAGGCGCACAGTCTTATCGGCGGCGATCTGGTCGCGCAGCATCGCTTTGCCGAAAACACCGGCCATCATCCCAGCGGCTTCGCCCTCTCCAGCGCGCTGGACCTGGCAAACTTTGCTATCCTGCATCTTAACCAGGGGCGCTTTCGCGGCCAGCAGTTGCTCGCGCCAGCCTCTCTCGCCGAGATGCAGCGCAAGCAGGTCAGTCTGATCGATGGCGTCGAGGAGGGTTATGGCCTGACCTGGTACACCGATAGCTATCGCGGGCAGCCGCGCGTCTCGCACGGCGGGGCGATCAGCACCTTCAGCGGCCAGATCATGCTGCTGCCCCAGGCGGGCCTGGGTGTCGTTCTGCTCAACAATCGCGCCGACGGCATGCAGCTTGCCACGCTCGCCAACCGCATCCTCAATGGGCTGCTGGGATAAAACGCCCGCTTGCGAACCTTTTGTGCTTCCCGCTCGTATCAGGGAAAAGGCATGTCTGGCCGGAGGGAGCAAAGCCGTCGTATGGAATGGGCAAGCGATGAACAGGTGATGGCAGCCGTGATGGCCGGCGATCAGGCGGCGCTGGCCGTACTGGTGGCGCGCCATCACAGTCCGATGCTCGGCTATCTCTATCGCCTGACCGGCGGAGACCGCCCGCTGGCGGAAGATTTGGTGCAGGAGACCTTCTTGCGCGTGCTGCAACAGCGCACCTGCCAGGCCGGGCGTCCCTTCAAGCCCTGGCTCTACGCCATTGCTACCAATCTGGCCCGCGATCACTTCAAGTCTGCCGCCGCGCGCCAGCGCTGGCCGCAGGCCGATCACGAGGACACGCTGCTCCAGCTTTACGATGCGACTCCCGGCCCGGAAGAGCGCGCCCTGGCGGCAGAGCAGGGCGGCGAAGTCGCTGCCGCGCTCGCGCAGCTTGGCGAGGAATACCGTGTGGTTCTGCTGCTGCGCTTCTATCAAGGACTCAGCCTCAACGAGATTGCCGAGGCGCTTCAGATACCGCTCGGCACCGTCAAATCGCGGCTCTCGGTGGGAACCCGCCGCCTGCGGGTGGTGCTGGCCCCGGTACAGGAAGGAGTGGACTAGATGCACAATTCCCAATCATCCTGGCCGCTGGATCGCCCGGAGCATCTGGCCGACGCGCTGCGCGAACACGGGGCCACGCCAGCAGAGATCGATGACCTGACGCCCGCCCTGATTCAGTTGGCCGAGTGGCAGGCGCCACAGCCAACACCCGCCGATACGCGGCGCCTGCTGGCCCGGCTGGCACCCGCGCTGCCCAGCGTCTCGCCCGTGCGCCAGGCCATCCGCGAACACCAGCAGCGCCAGGGCGCCAGCGTCTCCTGGCTCCTGGCAACGGCGCGCATGCAAGTCAGCCTCTTCGGTCTGGCCTTCTGGCTGGTGAGCGCGCTCATCACCCTGCTGGGCGCCGGGGTCGTGTTGAGCAACGTACGGCCCGATCTGGACGTGCTGTTGCTGCGTGCCACTGGGCCACTTCTGGCCTACCTGGGCACCAGCATCGCTTTTCGCGGGACGGGATTGCAGGTGCTGGAATTGGAGATGGTCTGCTTGCCCTCACCCTTGCAACTGGCGATGGCCCGCCTGGTGATTGTGCTGGGCTATGACCTCGGCCTGGGGCTGGCCCTCGGTCTCGCGCTCTGGGCAGGCGGCACCGCGCAGATGCTGGCGCTGCTGCTCTCCTGGTTCATGCCGCTGCTGCTGGTGGCCGGGCTGGCGCTGCTGCTCTCGCTGCGCCTCTCCGTCCAGACTGCCGCCGCCCTGGCCTATGGAAGCTGGCTGGCCGTCCTGGCCCTCGATACCCTCTCCCCGCTCCAGGTACTCCCGCTCACCCCGCTCTCAGAAGCGCTGCTGGGCGGCCTCGGCCTGGCGCTGCTGGCAGTCGCTCTCGTGCGTATCCAGGCATCCATGCCTCATCTCATGCCGCGCTCATAGGGGAACAGCCGCTCACCGATTTGAATCGGCGAGCGGCTGTGCAAGAGGATACCCGTTAAAAAATCAAACGTCATCAATGGGCTGATGACCCGGCAAGCCCCTCGCGCTCCCAGTCACTTCTCGTACCAGGGGCGCGAACCTTTTTGGGCGATCACTCGTAACGGGGATGCGAAACGAGGGGGCGAGTGAAATCCGCCGTGACCCTCCTTCAGCTATAAAGGAGACACGATGACCACAACAACACACACCATCTCTGAGCAGCAGACGGCAATCACGCGGCGCGCTTCCCCACTGCTGAGCGTCCTGACCTGGGAACTGCGGCGTTTCCGCGCCAGCCGCCTCTTCTGGATTCAGGCCCTCGGCTTCTTCTGCCTCGCGCTCTTCTTTATCTGGGCCACGCAAGGCCCAAGCCATATCCCTGCTAACTCCTCTAACGGCTCCGTGTCCGACATCTCCGTTGCCGGAACCAGCGTCTGGGGATTGCTGCTGTCCCTACAAGCAGGTCTGCTGCTGCTGCCGGGCCTGCTGCTGCCCTTTGTCAATGCGGACGGCGTGACGCGCGACCTGCAACGCCGCACCCATGAACTGCTCATGACGACCGCGCTGCCCAGCCGCGCCTACGTCTGGGGCCGCTATCTGATGGGCCTGCTGGTGAGCCTGGGGCTGGCCGTGCTGCTGCTGGCGGCCATCCTCTTGATGTACCTGCTGCTGCACCTGACCGTCCCGACTGATCCTCCGCCCCAGGTCGGCGCCGTGCTGCTCCTCTGGGTCGGCATGATCGTGCCGGCGACCATCCTGCTCAGCAGCGTCAGCTTCGCGCTGGGCACCCTGCTCCCGCGCCAGTCCACGCTGGTCAAGATCGTCATCCTGCTGGCCTGGGTCATCGGGGTGGTCTTTCTCGCCAGCGTGCTAGACCGTTCCAATGCTCCCTCTGCTGGGTACAGCGCGTGGGACCCGACCAGCGCGGCCACCGTGAGCGGGCTGCTCGTCCCGTATCAGCCTGACTTGCAGAACCAGCTTCGCACGGTCACCAGCCAGGCGCAGGCGCAGCACATCCTCCTCACCGTCGAGAACTCCCTGCCCGACCTTGGGTCCTGGTTCGCGCCGCATCTGATCGAAGCCGGGCTGAGCCTGCTGCTGGTGGTGCTGGTGGCGTTTGCCTTCCAGCGGTTCCGCAATACTATGAACTGAGGAGAGCGTATCCGCAATGAGAAAAGGAAGCAGTATGACGACTGTAGACACGGTGTCTGCTCAACAGACAAAAGCAATGCAACGGCCCCATCCCTTACTCAGCGTGATGGCCTGGGAGCTGCGCCGACTGGGCGCCAGCCGACTCACCTGGATACTCGTCCTTGTCACCTTCGGCATTTTTTTCCTGGTGATCTGGCTCGAGCGTGGAGTAAACTCTGTTGGCGTTTCAACCTCTTTGGAGAAAGTGGGTCCCTTCTATGGGGGTGACCTCGCCTATGATAGTGTCTGGCGAATGCTTGCTCAGCTTACCACTGGCGTCTTGTCGCTCTTCACCTTGACGCTGCCATTTCTCTGTGCCGATGCCATCGCACGTGACTTGAGGCGGCGCACGCACGAGCTGGTTATGACCACGTCGCTGCCCACGTGGGCCTACTTCTGGGGCCGCTATGTGGTCGTCCTGGCGCTCAGCCTGGGGATGGCCGTGCTGCTCCTGGCAATCATGCTCATTATGGCCCTGGCAACACATCTAGCGCTTGGGGGGGAGGACTACCCGGCTCCTCAGATCGGCCTCATCCTGGCCGTCTGGGCGATCCTCGTGCTCCCGCTCGTACTCTTCGTCAGCAGCATCACCTTCGCGCTGGGTACGCTGCTGCCCCGCCGCACGAACATGATCACCATCGGGGTAATCGTACTCTGGTTCCTCATCGCCCTTATCCTTCCAGACGCCACTGGGCCAGGAAGCAGCCCCCCGGTCTGGTACACGAACTGGGACCCCACCAGCGCCACCTTGCTAGCCTGGCCAGACCGCTATCGCCTTGCCCTCCAGAACCAGCTCCACGCGGCAGGTATCAATAACCAGCCCCAGACGGGGGCGACCAATGCCCACGTGCTTCAGATACTCCACTCGCTGGAGTACCAGTTTGTTGACCTGTGGGCCTGGCTGGGTCCCCATCTGGTCTGGACTGGCTTGGGGCTGATGCTCGTGCTGATCGCGGCAGTTTCTTTTAAGCGCTTTCGCAATATCCCCGCTTAAAGTGACAGACCACAGAGAGAAAGCCTCTGAATACCAAGAGAAAGGCAAATGCTATGGAACTCATCATTGACCACCTGGGCAAGCGCTATGGCAGCCATTGGGCGCTGCGCCAGCTTTCACTGCAATGCGGGCCGGGCATGCTTGGCCTGGTCGGACCCAACGGCGCCGGCAAAACCACGCTGATGCGCATGATCGCTACTTTGCTGGAACCCACCGAGGGCACCATCCACTGGAACGGGCAAGACACCCGCGCGCATGGCGAGGCCGTACGCCAGGTGTTGGGCTATCTGCCGCAGGAGTTTGGCATCTACCGCGAGTTCTCAGGCCGACAGTTCTTGCGCTATCTGGCCGCCATGAAGGGGCTGCCCAAATCCATCGCCAACCGCCGCGTCGATGAGGTGCTGGAGATCGTCAATCTGGAGGCGGTGGCTGACCACAAGCTGACGACCTATTCTGGCGGCATGAAGCAGCGCGTTGGCATCGCGCAGGCGCTGCTCAACGACCCGGAACTCTTGATCGTCGATGAACCCACTGCCGGGCTGGACCCCGCCGAGCGTGTGCGCTTCCGCACGCTGCTCGCCAGCCTGACCAGCAACCGCGTCATCATTCTCAGCACGCATATCATCAGCGATGTCGAGGCCGTTGCCAACCGGCTGATGATTCTGCAAGAGGGCAGGGTTCTGGCCGACACCACGCCGGAGGCGCTGCTGGCGCGCACCGCCGGCAAGGTTTGGAGCGTGACCACCGATCAAGCCACCGCCATGCAGTTGCAGGCAGCTTATTCTGTCAGCACAATGGTCAACCAGATGGATGGCGTTACGCTGCGCATCATCAGCCTGACGCGCCCGCACGAGGCCGCCGTCATCATCGACCCCAGCCTGGAGGACGCCTATCTGCTGGCAACGGGCCGTCAGGAAGTATCCGCCTGATATGTTCTGCTTGTAGCGCCGGCTGGAAGTTCTGCTCTGTTTTAATCAGGAGGGATTACAGAAGAAAAAGCAAGAAAATGCCATTGCTTTGACACACTTTTGGCATTGGTCCTCTACATCTGGCTGGTACACTATAAGACGAAGGGGGCTGAGGGGAAGGGCAGCAGCGCCGAAAAACGCGCGCTGCCAGCAGTGTTCAGCCAGATGTGAGAGAAAAGCGCCAGCCAGAAGTGCTGGGGAAAGAAGCAGAGCATGACGAATCAAGAGCAGCAAAGGGCGACCTCAGAGATGCTTGCTGGGGACCGGCGCCCGATCAATACCGACCCACGCGAGCAGCCCCAGCGCCAGGGCTGGCAGCCCGCCCCGCTCGCGCCAGTGCCGCCGCGCCGGCGCAACCCCTGGGCCTGGATGGGCATCGGCGTGCTGACGCTGGTGGTCATCTTTGGCAGCCTGGTGGCAGCCGGCGCCCTGCTGTCCACCACGATTACCGAGACGCGCACCTTTAGCGTTGGCGATCCGCCGGCGCTGGTACTGACCAACGGCAACGGCTCCGTGCATATCACCGGCGGTCCGGCAGGCCAGATGACCGTTGTGGCGCACAAGCATGTCTTTCGCGGAGATAGCAGTCAAATTCCGATTACGTATGATCTGAGCAGCGATGGCAAGACGCTGACGGTCAACGTGGAGGATGGGCACTTTGGCATCGATCTGTTTAGCTGGAACATTGGGGTTGATTTCGATGTGACAGTGCCGACGACGGCGAATCTGAACATCAAGGCCGGCAACGGCTCGGTAGACGCGCGCGGCGTCACCGGCTCGATGCAGCTGAGCAGCGGCAATGGCGGCGTCAGCACCGATGGTGGCAGCGGGCAGGTCTCGCTGAGCGCCGGCAACGGCAGCATTCAGGCCAGCGGGATCAGCGGGCAACTGACATTTGAGGCAGGCAATGGCTCGATGAACATTTCCAATGCCAGGGCCAGCGGCACTTCCACCTTCCACGCCGGCAACGGCTCGATCACCTTCAGCGGCTCGCTGGATGCCAACAACGGCAGCTATATCTTCGATGCAGGCAATGGCTCCATTGATCTGACGCTCCCGGCGGACACCGCCATGCAGTTGCACGCCACTATCGGCAATGGCTCGTTTCAGTCGGACTTTCCCGGCGTCCCCAGCCAGGATGGCGGCACGCTGACGGTAGCGGTGGGCCAGGCGCCTTTCGCGCAGGTGACGCTCCACTCCGGCAACGGCTCCATCCACCTGCACCAGAGCGCCTAGCAGCCCTTAGAGCGCCGGCAAGGATGCCAGCGTTACAGGCAAAGATGCCGGCGCGCTCGCCTTTCAACTCCTGCTCATCGCGCTGCTGGTTGCCTTTCAGGCTTCCCTGC
>CAZFWN010000231.1:0-8172 GCA_964522745.1 uncultured Ktedonobacterales bacterium | reverse complement strand
ATCGCGTAGTCTGAAACCATGTTTCCTGGGGGGTTGGCGATTGTTTTCATCTTCGCCCCGACTGCGTCGCCGTTGGTCGTGCCAGCTGCGTCCGCCGCCAGCGCCAGCAACATGAGGCCATCATAACTGTAGTCGGCCAGTTGCACCGGAGCTGTGCCGAATTTCTTCATATACAGTTGGTCAAATACGGCTCTCCCACCGCCTCCTTGAGAACTGCCGGTCAGGGCAGTGAGAACCTGATGGGCCACTTGCGGCGTGATGGCCTTCACAAAGTCAGAGCCAGCCGTCGCATCTGTACCAATGAAGGGCAGTCCCAGGCCTTTCAACTCCTGTATCTCACTAAACAGTGTAGCCCCTGTCTGCGGATCGACCTGGGTAAAGACCACCTGCGGATTGGCGGCATAGAGCTGCTCGATCTCAGAACGGTAGGAAGACTGGCCGGGGACGACGCTAATGTTGGCAACAATCGTTCCTCCATGCCGCTGGAAGGCGTCATGAATCGGGGCAACCAGCGTTTGGGCCGATTCGGTGCTGGAAAAGAGGATGGCTGCTCTGGTGTAGCCTTTATCGAGGGCATACCGTGCCATCGCAGTGCCCAGCTCACTATCTGAAGGGTACGCGCGCCAGATGTACTTGCTCACCAGGTTGTCAAGCTGGGTCGTCCCCCCAAAGATGATATCGGGAATTTTGCTCTGTTGGAGAATCGGGAGGACTGCCTGAGCCTCGATGGACGTTGGGCCAAGGATCATGTCCACCTTGTCAATATTAATCAACTTGCGTAAAGCCGGGACTGCATCTACCGCATCGCCCCCGGTATCAGCAGTAATCAACTCTACCTGTCGACCGAGAATGCCGCCGTTGGCGTTGATATAGTCGGCGGCCACCTGCGCGCCTTTCAGACTAGCCGGGCCAATGAATCCTTCAGGACCGGTGTATGGCCCAATCAGCCCAATTTTGATGGGTGACGTATTCGCGTTCCCGCTGTTACCCTCACTACACCCGGCCAGGAGCAGGAGGATCAGCACCAGAAGGCCGCCTGTAGCGCGTTTCCAGGAGGAGGGCGTAGGGTTTTGCATGTTCTTTCTCCTGACACATTTCGAGCTGTTCGTTGCTCTGGATCCTCTGAAGAGAAAACAAGGAAGTATCGAAAAGAAACGCTCTGGACACCCTCCATCGATTAGTGTCCAAGGTACAGCTGCGCCACCTCCTTACTGGCTAAAAGCTCGGCACCGGACCCTTCAAAGCGATTGCGTCCGGTCACCAGCACGTAGCCGTAATCTGATCGCTCCAGCGCCATGCGCGTATTCTGCTCGACAACGAGGACCGCCACGCCGGAATCGCGGATGGATTGAATACGCTCCCAGACAGCGAGCGTAACGCGCGGAGCTAGCCCGGCGGTTGGCTCGTCGAGGAGAAGCACGCGGGTATCCAGCATCAGCGCGCGCGCCATCGCCAGCATATTGCGTTGCCCCCCGCTCAACAGCCCGGCAGGTTTTCGCCGGCTCTCTTGCAGGTCGGGAAACAAGCGGAAAAGCTCTTCTATGCGCGGATGATAGTTGTCTTTGCGAATGAACGCGCCCATTTCCAGGTTCTCAAGCACAGAGAGCGAAGGGAAGATATTGTTACTCTGTGGCACGTAGGCCATCCCGCGCTTCACCAGGGATTCAGGTGGCGCGTTCGTAATCGTTTTCCCCTCCAGCAGCACCTTGCCACCAGACACGCGCACCAACCCGAAGATGGCTTTCAAGAGCGTGCTCTTCCCCGCGCCATTCGGGCCGACAATTGCAACGATCTGGCCCGGCTCCAGCTTGAAAGAGATGCCGTTCAGAATTTGCGCGTGCCCGTAGCCGCCCATGACATCCTGCACCTGCAGTAATGCCATCGACTGGTGCTCCTGATTGGCGGCATGCCGCTGTGCATCGTGATCGGTAATAGACATGCCTCTCCTCCTATCCTTCTCCCAGGTAGGCATCAACGACCGCCGGGTTTTCGCGCAGTTCGGCCATCGTGCCCTCGGCAATGGTGCGACCGAGGGCCATCACGATCACGGTGCTGCACAGGCGTTCGACCATCGCCAGGTTATGTTCAATGATGAGGAGGGTGATGCCCAGGTCGCGACAGAGCGCCTCGATATACTCGCTGAGTCGCGCACAGAGGACCGGGTTGATCCCCGCAAATGGTTCATCCAACACCAGCAAGGTGGGCCGGGCCATGACGACACGCGCCAATTCCAGCAGGCGGCGCTGCCCACCGCTCAGGTTTGCGGCGTACTCGTCGCGCAAGTCATATAAATCGAAATCGCGCAGGAGGTGCAGCGCGCGTTGCAGATGCTCGTCCTCTTGCCTGCGCACAGCAGGCGGGGAAAGCAATCCCAGCCAGAAACTCTCACCGAGTTGCTGATGCGGGGCGGCGAGCAGGTTTTCGGTCACCGTCATCCGTTCGAGCGCTCGCGTGATCTGGAAGGTACGGGTCAGCCCGCGTTGCGCGATACGGTGAACTGGCATCCGGGCAATGTTCGCGCCATCAAAGAGCATAGCTCCAGCATCTGCCCGCAGAAATCCGGTGATGAGGTTGGCAGCCGTACTCTTGCCTGCGCCGTTCGGCCCGATCAGCCCGGTGATACTGCCGCGCGCGACGGTGAAAGAACAGTCATCCACCGCGCGCACACCGCCAAAGGCTTTGACGAGGTGTTGTACCTCAAGCAGGATGGGCGTTGACGGCGCCGCTTCGCTGGCAGGGGCTTGCCGCGTTTGCGCCCCTCCTGTTGGAGAGCCAACCGCAGTTTCATCAGTCATGCTGTGTCTCCTCCCCGCCAGATACTTTATGTTCTGTGCGCGGCAGGGCTATGCCGTCCGGTTCCTCGAAGGCAGCGGTTTGAATACCGATATGTTCTGTCACCTCCGCAGGCGCAAGCAGCTTCCGCTTCGGAACTCGAAATTTGCGTTCGGCAAGGAGGCCCTGCGGGCGGAAGCGCACCGTCAGAATCAGTAAAATGCCAATCACGATGTAGCGGCTGGAGTTCACAAACTCGGGAGAATAGAAGTTGGGAAGAAAACGTGTCGCTTCTGCGAACAGCACCGGCACCAGCAAGGCGCCAAGCATCGCCCCGCGATTGTTTGCGCTGCCCCCCAGCAGCAGCGCAGCCCAGATAAAAAAGGTTTCTGCCGAGGTCCAGGCGCTGGGATTAAAGGCATCCACATAGGTGACGAGGAGTCCACCGCCAATGCCGGCGATGAAGGCACCGATCATGAACGAGCGTAAGCGCAAGGTAAAAATGTTTTTCCCTAATGCCTGCGCGACTAGCTCATCCTCCCGCACGCTGCGCAGCGCGCGACCAAAGGGCGAGTGGAGGAGCCGCTCCGCGAAGAGGTAGACGACCAGCAGGAACACGCTGCACAGACCCAGGTAGAAGAGGCCGTAGCTGTTGAGATCGAGATTGAGGACATCGGCAAAGGGCTGGGGCATGCCCGCAATGCCATCCCAGCCGTTTACCAGGGCCGTCGCATTGCCTGCGATGGTCCAAAGAATCAGGCTGGCCGCAACGGTGACGACGGAAAAGTAATCGGTGCGCAGGCGTCGTAACGAAAGGAGTCCCATCACGAGGGCCAGCACCACCGCAGCCAGGCCGCCAAAGAGCAGGGCCGGGAAGAAAGACCAGTTCAGCCCCAGGAGATAGATTTCGCCGAATGCCGGTTGTGCCGGTGGCAGTCCGAGCAGCGCGGTGACATAGCCGCCCACCGCGACAAAGGCAATATACATGAAATCGAGAATGCCGGCATACCCCCAGTGAATATTTAACCCGATCACCAGGATGCCATAAATGACACCAAAGGTTGCCAGTGTCATCAGGTAGAAAAAGAGCGGTGACATCGTTTCCCTCCTTTGGGCACCGATTGACCTCACCTATCGCCGCGCGCCTGCGCTGCTACGCGCGTCCTCGCAAGACAAAGATGCCTTGAGGGCGAAGCAACAACACGAGAATCAAGATGACAAACGCCACGGCAGTTTTGTATTCGGAAGGGAGAAACACTGCACTGACTTCTGTGGCAATGCCGACGACAAGCGCGCCAGCCATAGCGCCATACGGACTGCCAATCCCTCCAAGGACCATAGCGGCAAAGATGACAAAGATGAACCCAAAGCCTACGGTTGGAGTGAAGGTGACGACATTGAGCGCCAGGACCACTCCGCTCAGTCCGGCCAACCCACCGGCGATAAGCCAGACCATATTGACAATCTGGCGCGTGTTGATCCCCGCGATACGAGCCAACTCTGCGCTGTCGGAGACAGCGCGCATGGCCTTGCCCAGGCGGGTGTAGCGCAGGAGGACGTGGATTGCCAGCATGGTGACGACGGCCAGGCCGAGAATGCCCAGTTGAAGCGGGGTGAACAGGAACGGACCCAGGTGCAGCGGAGTTCCGGGAGCGACGCTATACTCCTGGAATTGCCCGCCGAAAATCGCCAGAATCACATTTTGGAGGATGAGAGAGACCCCCACGGTCACGACGAGCATAACGACCCGCGAACTACTGCGATTGGTAAACGACCGCAGGATGAGGAGGTTGATAAGCCACGCAAGCAGGCTCGTTAGCAGGATGGCTGCCGCCAGACCAATCCAGATACTCAGCCCAAAATGCTGGTTGACGACAAAGGCGGCATACACGCCGAAGGTCAGCATATCGCCATAAGCGATATTAAGATAGTTGGTGACGCCGAATTGTAAGGTGATGCCGACGGCTGCAATCGCCAGAACAGATGCGGTGATCAGGCCAAAGCCCAGTGAAAGCAAGAGTGTTTGGAACAATGCTATGCCTCCTCTTCATCGAGTCGTGCCGCAATGGATGGCATCCGCGATGAGCGCTGTGAAACGACCGATGTGTCTTTGCCTCTGAGCGCGTATCTGTCGACAGTGAAATCAGGAGAAGAACCCTGTGCTGCTCGGTCTCGTCCGACGATGGACGTCTTTGGGCATTTCTTTCCTCTTGCGCGGCTCATCACGCCTGACATGTCCTGTCCAGAAGAACGAAGCTGGCACTCGACCGCAACATGCAAGGTCCTCTGAAGTGTCGACACTCATCTGCTTTAAGGAATATAACATGGGCTTCTGAGGTTGTCAAGATGTTTTTGAGGGATCTGTCGACACTTTTTGGTTTTGTGCTAAAATCAGAGGGGAATGCGCTTGTTTCCAGGAGAGCTGTCGGCAGAAATACGGAAACATTGATATAGTTACCTAAGAGGAGCGCGGCATCTGCCGAATAGCTTGAGAAAGATGCTGCCCGTTTCCGAGCACCTGCCCGACTTCGGGGAAAGAGGAGACGATGCTATGGAGACGCATAGCCATGAGCTTATCACGCGCGTACTAGGTCGCTCGGTTGATCCAGAATCATTGGTTGGCTCGATTGCGGAGTGGATTGCTGCTGCTATCATCGAAGATCGTCTGCATCCGGGCGATGACCTCAACTCGGTTGACCTGGCGAAACAATTCAATACGAGTCGAACGCCCGTCCGAGAAGCGCTCTTGATTCTCGAGAAGGAAGGATTGGTGACCATCCTGCCGCGCCGACGACCCTACGTGGCGCACAGCAGCCTGAAAGAGGTGCGTGAAATCTATCAAGTCCGGGCACAGCTCCTGATGCTTGCCGCAGAGTTGATTGTGAACACCGCCTCCGATGAGGCGATTGCCTCGCTCAAAGCGGCCTTGCTGCCCATCCGCGCAATGGCGGCCGCTCACGATATCGATGGGGTGTTCTGGGCCAGTGTGGCCTTTCGCAATCGGGAAGCCGACCTCTGTGGCAACAGCCAGTTAAAACGCATCCTGGATTCCCTCGGATTACGAACGCTGCAGTTACGTCATCTGAGTATGCGGCTTGGGCTGTATATAGAGCAACGGCTCAGCAACAGAGAACTCCTGGTTGAAGCCTACGCGGCCCGTGATGCGACTCTGGCCGTAGCGCTGACCCGCTCGATGGTCCTCAGGTCGCTCGCAATCATTGAACAATCAGGGTGGACTGGCTTTCAAGCGAAGGAGGGCGACGAAGTCGCGTGATTCCGGCACGCTCGCACAAGAATCAACTGAGTGCAGCCCTCTTGTTGAGAATGAGGGAGAAGTAGCATCCTGCTATGCGTTGAGGAGTGGGAGCGAGATGATAAAGCGGCTTCCCTGACCTAATGTACTCTCTACGCTGATCGTCCCACGATGGTGCTCGATGATCCCCTTGGCAATGGAGAGGCCCAGTCCCATTCCTGGCTGATAGCGAGCGTTTTTAGCCCGATAAAAACGCTCGAAGAGCCTGGGCAGGTCAGCTTGATCGATCCCTATGCCTGTGTCTGCTATGGTGATCGCCAGGTCTTGCCCCCGCCTTTCTGCGCTGATCGTCACCTTGCCACCATTGGGCGTATATTTATAGGCGTTTTCCAACAGAATCAGCAAGACCTGCTTGAGGTAGTCGGCATTGCCAGAGACGACGGCATCCTCAAGGTTCTCTAATCCTTGACACTCCAGGCTGAGATGGCGATTGGGAGGACACCCCTGGTGGTAGGCCTCCTCGATGATATCGACGATGAGTAAGGGGTCGCGGGCAAAGGGCGCGTTGGCATCAGTGCGGGCGAGCATGAGCAAGCGCGTCACCAGGCGCGCCATACGTTCAGCCTCGAGACGCATATTGTCCAGCGCGTTCGCTTGAAATTCCGGGTCGCTTCCTTGCTCTTTTTTCAGGAGTTCGAGCGAGGAGAGCATGATCGTCAGGGGGGTGCGCAGTTCGTGTGAGACATCTGCCAGGAAGCGGCGCTGGAGATCATTGACGTTCTGCACTTCCTGGTAGGCAGCCTCCAGGGAGTTCAACATGCCGTTGATGGTCTGGGCCAGGCTGTTGATCTCGTCGGGAGGCCCCTCGGCGTGCAAGCGCAGGGCATGATCGCTGGCTTGGGTGATGCGCGAAGCAGAATCTGCCAGCCGTTCCAGGGGGCGTAACATCTGGCGCACCAGCAGCCAGACGAGCAAAGCAACCAGGGTCAGCATAACGAAAACGCCACTGTACATCAAGGTAAAGATCACCGATTCTGAGTCACTATCAGTGGTCGTAATAGCGCCGATCACATAGCCCTGTACCTGCCCTTTCACCACAACGGCCTGACCATAGAGAACTAAAGAAGTCCGATCAATCGTGAGCGACGTGAAACGACCCGCAGCAATTGCTGGCTTCAGTTGTGTGAGCGGAAAAACGGTTCTGCCCAGGTTCGTTGAACTGGCAATCGGCTTTCCTTGCTGATCCTGGTACTGGAGAGAGATCTCGGAGGAGCTGAAGGCGTTGAGCTGGCTTTGCACCAGTGGGGGACTGAGTCCCGATTCCTGAGCAAGAGCAAGAGAGAGCGCACTAACATTCTGCTGCAAGCGTTTTTCGTTGAGATTGGTTAAAAGCTGGTGGGCAATGATGAGTGTGGTTCCGATGAATGCCAGGAGTCCGACCGCAAGAATGATGATGATCCAGAGAGTCAGGCGCGTGCGGATCAGGCCGAACCAGTGTGCAAAGCGGTGGTGTGTAGCCATGACTCACCCTCTCAACACATAGCCAACGCCGCGAATCGTCTGAATCACCCGCGAGCCCCCGGACGCTTCCAACTTCTGCCGCAGGTGCCCTATATGGACCTCGAGTACATTCGTCTCCAGGTCGGCATCGTAGCCCCACACCTGTTCCAGGATCTGCTCGCGGGTCAGCACCTGGCGAGGATGGCGCAGCAAGAAAAGCAGCAGATCGTACTCGCGTGTGGTCAGTTCGATTAGCTGACCGTTGCGATGGACCTCACGCGTGGCCTGGTTCAGTTCCAGGTCGCTATAAGTGAGGATGTCCTGACTGCCTGTATGGCGGCGCAACACTGCCCGCATGCGCGCCACCAGTTCATCGAAGGAAAATGGTTTAGGCACATAATCGTCAGCGCCCAGGTCCAGTGCCTGCACCTTATCGGCGACATCATCACGCGCTGTCAACATAATAATCGCGAGATTGTCGAGCGAGTGCAGGCGGCGGCAGAGCTCCAGGCCATCAAGACCTGGCATGGCGATATCCAGCAACACCAGATGGGGTTGGTATTGTTTCGTCGCCGCCAGGCCGGTCTCACCATCGGGGGCGGTATAGACCTCAAAGCCCTCATAGGCCAGCCCTCGTTTGAGTAACG
>CAZFWN010000230.1:6313-8181 GCA_964522745.1 uncultured Ktedonobacterales bacterium | reverse complement strand
GACGAGCGCGACCAGGGGCAGCGGGCCATCCTGAACTATGGGCACACCTTCGGCCACGCCCTGGAGGCTGTGACCGGCTATACCACCTGGCTGCATGGCGAAGCCGTCTCCATCGGCATGGAGGTCGTGGCAGAGCTTGCCGTCAGTCAGGGCATGTTTCCGGCAGCGGAAGCAGCGCGCCAGCAGGCATTGCTGCGCGCCTACGGCTTGCCGCTCACCTGCGGGGTTGAAGACCTCTCAGCGCTGCTCGCCGCCATGCAGCAAGATAAAAAAGTGCGCGATGGGCGGATGCGCTGGATCATGCCGCTCAAAATTGGCGAGGTAATCATCGACGACTTCATCCACCCGTTAGATGTCCGGGCGGCCATAGAAACGGTCATGCAGCGCGGCGTCGAAGAGGAGCGCGAGCGATGAAGGAGGTCGGACTGATTGGCTCCCCGGTTGCGCATTCGCTCTCGCCTCGCATGCAGCAAGCCGCTTTTGATGCCGCTGGCATTGAGGCGCGCTACACCCTCTGGGAAACGCCAGCGGCATCCCTGGCAGAGCACATTGCCGCGCTGCGCTCGCCAGAAATGCTGGGCGCAAATGTTACCATCCCGCACAAAACGTCGGCTATGTCACTCATTGACATATGCGATCCCCTGGCCTCAAAAGTTGGCGCAATCAATACCATCGTGAACCACGATGGCCGACTCATCGGCTACAACACCGACGTACATGGATTCATCCGGGCGCTTGCCAAGCATGCCGGCCAGCTTTTTGAGGCGAAAATGCAGCAGAAGCGCGCCGTGATCGCCGGCACTGGCGGCGCGGCGCGAGCCGCCGCCATAGGGCTGCTTGAGCGCGGCTTCGCGGAGATTACGCTGCTTGGACGAAATACAACCCATCTGGAGGAATTGCAGGCGCATCTCCAGAAGCTAGCGGCTGCCGAAGCAGTGCCAGTCACGATCCATGCCCGGCAATTCGGCAGCCGCGACATTTCTTCGCTGCTGTCTCGCGCTCATCTGCTGGTGAATGCCACTCCGTTAGGGCTACACGAAAAAGATGACAGGCTCCCATTAGACGTCTTGGTGCTTCCAGCAAGCGCCATTGTGATGGATATGATCTTCAATCCGCCCGAAACGCCGCTCTTGCGCGCCGCGCAGGCACACGGCTGCCAGACATTGAACGGCCTGAGCATGCTGCTCTATCAGGGCGCGCTGGCCTTTCAATGCTGGACAGGATTAGATGCGCCGCTGGAAGCCATGCGCAAAGCGCTGGGCTGCTAGTGTCTACTGCCAGGTTCTATTGCTATTGTTTTGCTACGTGCTATAAGAAAGGTTCATCTCGATGTTTCGCTTCTTAACGGCAGGGGAATCGCACGGGCCAGGGCTGACCGCTATTATCGAAGGCATCCCAGCCGGCCTGCGCCTCTCCGCCGAGGACATCAATATCCATCTGGCGCGCCGCCAGCGCGGCTATGGGCGCGGCGGGCGCATGAAGATCGAGCAGGATCAGGTGATCCTGCGCTCCGGTCTGCGACACGGCCTGACGCTTGGCTCGCCCATTACGCTTGAAATAAACAACCGCGATTGGGAGAACTGGCAAACCAAAATGAACCCCGCGCCGGTAGACGAGCCGATAGAAGCCGTCACCCTCTCCCGGCCAGGGCACGCTGACTTTGCCGGCGCCATGAAATACGGGCACCGCGATATTCGCAACGTCATCGAGCGCTCCAGCGCCCGCGAGACTGCTGCCCGTGTCGCCGTCGGCGCCGTCTGTCAGGCATTCTTGCGCGCCTGTGGCGTCGAAATTCACAGTCATGTCCTCTCTATTGGCCCGGTTGGCTATCGAGAGAACGAGCGCAGCGCGCTTCAGCAGGAGTTTTC
>CAZFWN010000230.1:0-6213 GCA_964522745.1 uncultured Ktedonobacterales bacterium | reverse complement strand
TGCCCGGCTCGCAGGTGCATGATGTCCTTCAATGGGGAGAAGGCGGCGGCTGGCAGCATCGCAGCAACAATGCCGGCGGCATCGAGGGCGGCATCAGCAACGGCGCACCCATCGTCGCCAGAGCCGCTGTCAAGCCCATCTCCACACTGGCGCATCCGCTGCCATCGGTCAATATCCAAACCCGCGAAAATCTCCCAGAAGGCCGCTACGAGCGCAGCGATGTCTGTGTCGTCCCGGCAGCGGGCGTCGTGGGCGAAGCAATGATCGCCATTGCCCTGACAGACGCCTGGCTGGAGAAGTTTGGCGGCGACAGCATGCCAGAGACACTCGCCAACGTCCGCGCTTTTTGCGCGCAGGTAAGCAACGCCATCCCTGAGGATGCCAGATGAAATACTGGCATCCTGCCAGGCAAATGCTTAACTCGCGGGGGCGCGGCAGATAAACTCTACCTCGTTGCCATCCGGGTCATCGACGTACATCGTCCGGCTCGCCAGCACGGGGTGCTTCCCGCCGCGCGGCTGATAGCCGGCCTGCACCAGCGCTGCGTGCTGGGCATCAAAGGCTTCCTCTGGAATCTCCAGCGCCAGATGATGCAGTTGATACCCAGAAGGCTTGGCTTTGACCTCCTCCGTCTTGGGCACCAGCACCAGCATCTGCGGAATGCCGGCATGCCCCTCGCCGATTTTCAGAAAGCTGTTTTGCAGCGTGGGTGGAGAGATCACCTCCAACCCCAACAGATTACGATAGAACTGGAGTGAACGCTCTTTATCCGCCGTCCACAGCACAATTTCAGAGATGCCAACAACCTGTTTCATCACTCGCCTCGCTTTGTAAAGACCACACGCGCCCCAAGCGCCTGCTGCGCCGGAAGCGCCAGCCCTGCTGCTGGCTCCTGGGCCGTTTCCATCTGGATGCCAGCCTGCAAGAAAAACGCTTGTGTCTGCTGGAGATCATTGCTGGCGAGCGCCAGTTCAAACGGCCCATCACCAACCGAATCAAGTACCTGCTGCACCGGACCCGCGCCAGATGGCGCAAAGAGATCGATGCTAAACGCGCCCAGATGAAAACTGGCGCGCCGGGCATTCAGATGCGGCGCATCCCCTCGCCCGGCAAGGTCTACACCAAGCTGATATTGGTACAGATCGATCCCTCGCTCCAAATCGCGCACCGCCAGCGCGAGGCCGGCCACGCCGACGGCGCCGTTGGGGTGTATGCCGGGCTGCTCCCAGGAGAGCCGCTCCGCATCGGGAGCATCCCATTGAATCAAAAAAGGCCAGGGCCGCCGCCAGGGTGTCCCGCCCGGCACCAGCAAGCGCCATGACAACTGCCGGCCATCCGGGCGCAGCCGCTGCATGGCGAATGGTCCCTCAGCCTCCAGCCCGGTCTGTTCAAAGCGCCCGGCATCCTGCGCAATATCCGCTGTCGCCAGCGCGTAGCCGATCAGCCCGCCCTCCTGCTGCTGAAGAAACGTGGACAGGCTCTCGCCGTTCAGGCCACGCGCCCCAATCTCAGACGCATCATAAATGGACAGCAATTCAAGATAATCCAGGCCAAAGCGAATAATCGCGTTGTGCGTGCCGCGCCCGGTGTGCCGCCCCCCAGGACTCACCGCGAAGCCCAGCGCTTGAAAGCGACGCATCGCCTCATCCAGATCGCGTACCGCAATGACCACATGATCCAAACGAGCAATCACGAGTTTCCCTCCTGGTATCCAACACGCGCTTCTACAAAGCCTATTCTACCAAATGCGCGAGTCTCTGATATGCCCCCAGCCAGAACGCATCCTAACGTATCACGGCTGACCTCTCCTCCAACCAAAAGCTCGTCAGTCCGGCTGGATGGCACTGAATTTGCCAGCAAGAAGAGATTACACCGTCTATGGGAGACGTTCAGGAGAGAAAGGAAAGCATCATGGCGCTTCCGATGCAAGACCGCAATTTTCAGCAGGATTCTCAGGCGAAGACGCCAAAGCCACTCACAACGGGTCACAGGTATGCGTACATTGTTTCAGCCGTCGCCGCCCTGGGCGGACTGCTCTTCGGCTATGACACAGGTGTGATTTCAGGCGCGCTGCTCTTTCTTCAGCCGGCGTTTCACCTGAACTCGACCACCTCAGAGATTGCCGTCAGCGCCGTGCTGATCGGCGCTATTCTTGGCGCTGCCGCCGGTGGCAAGATGGCCGACGCGCTGGGCCGCAAGAAGTCCTTGATTGTTCTGGGGATTATTTTCGCCTGCGGCGCCGTCCTGACGGCCATTGCGCCCAATCTAGGGTTCTTTCTTGCCTTCCGTATCGTTGTTGGCTTTGGCATCGGCGCAGCCTCCATGATTACGCCGATGTACATCGCCGAACTGGCGCCCCCATCCATTCGCGGCGCGCTGGTCACGTTCAATCAGCTTGCTATTACGGTTGGTATCGCCGTCGCCTACTGGGTGGACCTCGCCTTTGCCAATGCGGGCATGGGCTGGCGCCCCATGTTTGCCGTCGCCTTCATACCTGGCTCCATCCTCGCTATTGGCATGCTCTTCCTTGCCGAGACCCCACGCTGGCTTGCCAGTAAGGGCCGCTGGGATGATGCCAGCGGCTCCCTGGAGCATGTCGTACATGGGGAAGAGAAACAAAAAGAGTTGGATGGCATTCGCACCGCCCTGGAAGAAGAGAAGCAATCTTCGGTTCGGGAACTCTTCCGGCCCGGCCTGCGCCTGGCATTGCTCGTTGGCGTAGGTCTGGCTGTCTTTCAGCAGTTTGTGGGCATCAACACCGTCATTTACTACGCGCCAACCATCTTTGGCTATGCTGGATTTAGCTCGGCCTCAGCCGCAATTCTGGCAACCAGCATCGTTGGGGTGGTGAATGTCCTCTCCACCATCCTCTCGCTCTTCCTGGTTGACCGTTTGGGACGCCGCCCTCTGCTGATCAGTGGCGTTATTGGCATGATCGTCACCCTGACCGCGATGGGCGTGATCTTTCTGATCGGCCCACAGCATGCCGGCTGGTTTGTGCTGATCTGCCTGCTGCTCTACATCGTCTCGTTCGCTATCGGCATGGGGCCGGTCTTCTGGCTGATGAGTTCAGAGGTCTTCCCCAACCGGCTGCGCGCATCGGGCGCCAGCATCTCTGCCCTCTTCAACTGGGCAGCCAACCTGTTGATAAGCATTACCTTCCTTTCGCTCATCGGCTTTGCCGGCAAACCAGCAACGTTCTGGATTTATGCCTTCCTGGGCGTGCTGGCGCTGCTCTTCTGCTGGTGGCTGGTGCCGGAAACCAAGGGGCGCAGCCTTGAGCGCATCGAGGGGTACTGGAAGAGCGGCAGACGCTGGACAGCATAACCACTCATCGGGGTCGGCACACAATTTGATGCTTCATCACCTCCGCGCGGAGAGCGGCAACACTCCCTCTGCTCAGCTTCTCTCTGCGCCTGGTACAGAGATTGCAGAACAGTTTCATCGTGCCACGATACACCAATCAAGTTGCGAACAACAGAAAGAAGGGGCAATGGCAAAGACGGCATCAGATATCATGATCGAGCGCCTCGTCGAGTGGGGCGTCGATACCATCTTTGGGCTGCCAGGAGATGGCATCAACGGCATCATGGAGGCGCTGCGCACCCACCAAGACAAGATCAGGTTCATCCAGGTGCGACATGAGGAGGCAGCCGCATTTGCAGCCTGCGGCTATGCCAAATTTACTGGCAAGATTGGCGTCTGCCTGGCAACAAGCGGCCCTGGCGCGATTCACCTGCTCAACGGCCTCTATGACGCCAAGATGGATGGCGCGCCGGTGCTGGCGCTCACCGGCCAGCAATATAGCGATCTGCTTGGCTCCAGCTACCAGCAGGAAGTCAATCTCTTATCGCTCTTCGAGGATGTCGCCGCCTACAATCAGCAGGTGGAATCAGGGACACAAATCTATAACTTGGTAGATACCGCCTGTCGGGTGGCGCTTAGCAAGCGGACAGTAGCGCATATTTCCTTTCCCATTGATCGCCAGGTGGCCGAGGACAAGAAAGAGTTCCTGACCTATCCTGGCGGCCCGGCCAAAACGCCAGGCCAGGTAGCGCCGTTCCCGCCAGAGTTTTACAGCCATAACGGCGGACCAGGGCGAGCAGCCGCAATCTATAAAGGGGTCTCGCCCGCGCCAAGCCAGGAGACGCTCCAACAGGCAGCAGATATTCTCAATAATGGCAAACGAGTTGCCATTATTGCCGGACATGGCGCGCTGCACGCGGGCGCCGAGATCGAGCAAATCGCTGAACTCCTGGGTGCGCCTATCGTCAAGTCCCTGCTGGGCAAGGGCGTGGTGCCAGATGATAGCCCCTATACGACGGGCGGTCTTGGCCTGCTGGGCACCGGCCCTAGCGAAGAGGTGATGGAGAAGTGCGATGCCCTCTTGATGATTGGCACCTCCTTTCCCTACCCGAAGTACCTGCCCAAGCCTGATCAGGCACGCGGCGTACAGATCGACATTGACCATACGCGCATTGGCCTGCGCTACCCGGTTGAGGTCGGGCTGGTGGGCGACAGCCAGCCAACCCTCCAGGCGCTCCTGCCTCTGCTCACGCGCAACACCAATCGCTCGTTTCTGGAAAAAGCCCAAAAGGGCATGCAGAGTTGGAACGAGTACATGGAGAAAGAGGGCGAGCGCATGGACGTACCGATGAAGCCGCAGGTCGTCGCCCATGTACTCAATGAATTGGCCGCGCCGGATGCCATCATCACCGGCGACAGTGGCACCAACACTACCTGGATCGCGCGCAACTTCAGCATCAGGCAAGACCAGATGTTCTCCTGCTCCGGCAATCTAGCAACAATGGCCCCCGGTCTGCCTTATGCCATTGGCGCGCAGGTGGCCTACCCTGGCCGGCAGGTCATCGCCTTTGTCGGCGATGGTGCGTTCACCATGCTAATGGGCGAGATGATTACCGCCGTCAAGCACAACCTGCCCATCAAGGTCATCATCATCAAGAACGACCTGCTGGGTCAGATCAAGTGGGAGCAGATCGTCTTTCTGGGCAATCCACAGTACGGCGTTGACTTGCAGCCAGCCGATTTCGCCGCCTGGGCTAAGGCCGCCGGCGCAGAAGGCTATCGCGTTGCCGATCCCAACAATATCAAAGAAGTGATGCGCGAGTTCCTGGCGTCGCCCAGGCCCGCCGTGCTGGAGGCACTGGTAGACCCCAACGAGCCACCCATGCCCGGCAAGGTCAAGCCAGAGCAGGCCATGAAGTTTGGCAAAGCATTGCTCAAAGGACAGCCCGACGGCCCCCGGATCGCACTCACCGCGTTCCGTGACAAGATGAGCGAATTAGTCTAGCTAGCACACGTTTAAGAGACCAACAGCTACAGATGACGGTGAGGTTCACCCCAAAGCGGGCTACCGCTTGTAGCGCCGGCATCTTGCCGGCGAACAACGCGCCGGCTGGAAGCCAGCGCTACAAGCAGCGGCGCACCGTTGCGGGCAACGCCGCATCCTCAATAGGTGGCATCCTATGGAACTACCAAAAGATCAGCAGCTCCCGCGCATGGCAAAGGTGCGCCAGTTGCTTCCTCATGACAGGCTGGATGATGTCGAGGGCACTGTGCGCGCCGGGCTGCGTCAGTTAAACCTGGACAAGCATATTCAGAAAGGTCACCGCGTCGGCATCACCGCCGGCAGCCGGGGCGCCGGCGGCACTATCGATGCCCTCCGGGGGGTTATTGCCGAGGTGCGCGCCGAAGGAGGCGAGCCGTTCATCATCCCGGCAATGGGCAGTCACGGCGGAGCCACCCCAGAGGGCCAGATCAAAATCCTGGCGTGCTTTGGCATTACAGAAAAGGCGCTGGGTGTCCCCATTGACGCCCGCATGGAAACCGTAGTGCTAGGCACAGGCTATAACGGCTACGAGGCGCATTACGCCGTCGCCGCCAAAGAGGCCGATGCCATCATTGTGCTGGGGCGCACCACCGTGCATCCCAACTTGAAAGCCGGCGAGAAGAGCGACGGTGTTGCCAGTGGCCTGCTCAAGATGACGATGATCGGGCTGGGAAAACAGAAAGGCGCTCAATCCGCGCATCATTCTGGATTAGCGGCCTCTGTTCTGCAAGTGCCTGATCTCCAACTCAAGCAGAGCAATATCATTGCCGGCGTCTCCATCGTCGAGAACGCCCACCGCGAGCCGTATCACATCGAAGTCGTCCCGCCAGCGGAGTTTAAGACCTCCGATCAGCGCCAGTTGA
>CAZFWN010000229.1:0-8182 GCA_964522745.1 uncultured Ktedonobacterales bacterium | reverse complement strand
TGCCGGCGAACGGGGGCCGGGGTTACGCATACCAGGCTGCCGTATTATGGCTGAATTGAGGGCATGGCGGCGGTGAAGATTTCCTGCGCGCCGGTGCGCGTGTCGTTCCAGAAGACGTGGGCAAAGTGGTTATCTACCGCCAGCCCTTGATAGTCGCCGATGAAGGTTACATGCGTGCCATCATCGGGGATGGGCGCGTCGATGTTTGGATCCCAGGAAACGCTGGTGACGCGCACGTTTGAATGGAAGCTCTGGCCGCCGTCGGTGGATTGCGCCAGATAGGTATCGATCTTCAGGTTGTTGGGGTCGTTGCGGCGGTCAAAGAACATCACGCTGACCACGCCGTTTGGCGCGACGGCGACCTGCGGCTGGAACTGATCTTTGCCATCGCCTACCGGGTCATCATTGACACGCACCGGCGCGCTCCAGGTTTTGCCGCCGTCGGTTGAGCGCGCCAGCAGCACATCGGCATCGCCGTTGCGCTCATCGGACCAGGAGAGATAGAGCGTCCCGTTTTTGGGGTCGGCGGCAAAGGCCGGCAGCGAGAAGTTGCGGAAGCAGCTATTCTGGAAATGGAAGGGCAGATCATAGATCGTCGCCGCGTCGATGGGCGCGCCCCAGGTCGCGCCGCCATCACGCGATTGCACCACCAGCAGGTGTGTATGATCCAGGCTATCTGGCCCCAATGGTTGGCAGTTGGCCTGATTCGTCTGACTATCCAGGCGGGCATTATTCTGCACATTCCCGCTCTGACCCTGGCCGCCGGTGCCCTCATCTGAGCGGCGCGGGTCCAGATAGGCGTAGACCACCGAGATGGTGCCATCGGAGCCTATCACCGGCGTTGCGCCCAGCGCGGAGTCGCAGGTCAGTTCGCCGCCAGCCGGATTGCCAAACTGACAGAGCGTGGAGACGCCATCGATCTCTACCCCGGTTGAGAAGGTGCGCCCGCCGTCCGTCGAGCGCGAGAAATAGATCGGCGCGCTGTTGGTATTGTTATTATCCAGGTTCCAGACGATATAGATTGAGCCGGCGTGCGGGCCGTTAGTATTGTCGATGCCGATCCAGGGCTTATCGCTGAAGGTGGCGCCGCTGGGGTCGGCCTCCACCAGCACCGGCGGAGCGAAATGGCGCCCGCCATCCGTCGAGCGCGAGACGGCGACACCGCTAAAGTTGCGGTTGCCGGGTTTGCCATCCACCAGCACTGCGCCATAGACATCGTTGTGCCGGCCAAAGACAAAGCTAATATCGGAGGTAATGACATAGGCGTCGTAGCCGGGGAAGAGGCCGCCATCGCTCCAGGTGCAGCCGCCATCAAACGAGGTATAATAGCCGATCTTAAACGCATAGCGCGCCGGGTTGGTGAAGAATTTGGAGCCGCCCACCAGATTCAGCGGATTGAGTGGATTTTCGGCAATCTCTGGCTCGCTGTGCGCCAGATAGTGATCCTGGCTGACGCGCACGTTGCTGATCTGCCTGGGAGCCGGCGACGACAGTTGCACGCACTTGCCGCCGTTGGCAAGATACCAGGGGCCGGCTGGTGTTTTCGTCGGGTTATTGCTCTGAAACACGGCCTGACGAATAGGCGGCACGGCAAGCACCACGCTTGCCAGCACAACAATCACTCCCACTACCGTCAGCACAATCCACAGCCAGCCGCGTGATCGGCGCGGCCTGGCTGGCGGCATCTGGGCGGGCATTCCTGGTTGCTGGTCAATCATCGGCTACTGTGTCTCCCCTACTCTGCGCAGCGTATACCAGGCCGAGCCGGTGCCCGGCGCGTCGCTGCCCCAATCTATTTGCTCGCAGGTGAATGTCTCGGCAAACGTCGCTTTGACCTCATCGGGCGTCACGCCAACGATCCGCGAGCCGATCTTGCGCGGGACAAAGGCATACAGCAGCAGCCGCGTGCCCGGCTTGCTGAGCGAAGCCACGCCCTCGGCGTAGGCGGCGCGGCCCTGCGGCGTCAGGCCATGAAAGCAGCCCAGATCAAACAGCAGATCAAATGGCCCGCGCAGCGGCAAATCGCCCAGGCGGGTGACATCGCCGCGATAGAACTTGCCCAGCGCGTCGGCGCGGGCGGCCTTCTGGCTGGCGCGCTCCAGAGCGCGGGCGGTGAAATCCACCCCGCTGACATCCCAACCGTGCTGCGCCAGATAGATACAATTGGTGCCGGTGCCGCAGCCCAGGTCGAGCGCCTTGCCGGGCGACAGCGCATGCTCGCCCTCGACGACGGCTACCAACTCCGGCGGGCTGATGCCCGTATCCCAGGGCGTGCGCCCGCGCCGATAGGCAAACCAGAAAAACAGGCGAGAGAATTGTATCCTTGCCATCGTGTATCCTTCTCATCTGGCGAGCGCAGCCGGCCAGGGCGCGCTTGCCATGTTGCTTTTGCCTTTTAGTATAGCATAGCTCAGCCACGATGGTCGCAATCCTGCTCAACGAGTAAGCCATTGCTTATTTTATTGTAAAATGAGCGTGCGCCCCTTTTCAGCCAGTATAAGCGGGCGTGAAGGAATGGCCTTATGTCTGTCACGAGCAAAACCGTCCAGCATGCCGATGCCGATATTTTTACTGCCATCGCTCACCCTGTCCGGCGGCAGATTCTTGATCGGCTTACAGAAGGCGAAACGTCGGTCTCGCGGTTGGCCGAGCCATTTGGCATGACGCGCCCGGCCATCTCGCAGCATCTACGCATCTTGCGCGAGGTTGGGCTGGTGACCGAAGAGCGGCATGGGCGTGAGCATCACTACCGCTTGCACCCTGAGCGTCTCTATGAAGTGCAGGCGTGGATGCAGAAATATCAGCGCTTCTGGCTCAATCGTCTGGAGGCGCTAGGTGGCTATCTGGAGCGCAACACATGAGCAGCGATAGCATCGTTCACGAGATTATCTATCCTTCTCCTATCTGGACCGTTTGGAAGGCGCTCACCACTGCAGAGGCGCTGGCACAATGGCTCATGCCCAATGATTTTGTTGCTCAGGTGGGCCATCGCTTCACCTTTCACACCAAGCCGCAGCACGGATGGGATGGCATCGTCGAGTGCCAGGTCGTTGAACTGGATGCGCCGCATACATTGGCCTACACCTGGCGAGGTGGCCCACAGCTTAACACGCTTGTTACCTTCACCCTTGAGGCGCTTGAGGGGCAGACAAAACTGCGTCTGGAACATTCCGGCTTCGCTGCTGGCGGACCGGCGGGTCTGAGCATCCGCGATCTGCTTGGTTCCGGCTGGGGGTCAAAGCTACTGCGTGAGCGATTGCCCGCGCTGTTGGCCCGGTTAGAACCCAACCAATAAACAGCCAGCACTATTTGCTCCCAAAAGACGCTTTTGCCTCTTGACACATAAGCTATAGCTTACGTATAATAGAACAAGAGTGCTAAAACTGCACCTGATAGAAGCCGCCACGAATAAGCGAGATCACAGTATTAGGAGGACTTAGCGATGATTACCGACACCCTCAGTTTCACCATCAAAGTTGCCAACCAGGAGGAGGCGTTGGCGTTCTATATCGAAAAGCTTGGCTTTGAGAAACGCGCCGATATGCCAATGGGGCCAGGCGCGCGCTGGATTACGGTGGCGCCGCGTGATGCGCGGGTCGAACTGGTGCTGCAACCGACGGACTGGTTTCAGGGCGAGGAGCGCGAGCAGCATCTTGCCCAGATCGGCAAGAGCGCGACGATTGTTTTTCGCGTCGATAACTGCCGCGAGACCTGCAAGGCGCTCGCCGAGCGCGGCGTCGAGATCGTTGATCCGCCAACAGATCTGCCCTATGGCGTGCAGGCAGTCATCAAAGACCTGTATGGCAACGGCTGGGTCTTGCTGGAGCGACCAGAGTAGCGTATCTGTAGCGCCGGCGGGCATTTTTTATCTCTTGCCGGCGTATCCGGCTTTCCAACTGGACGAGCCGGCTGGAAGCCGGCGTTACAAGCAGAAACAGCGCGGGGCAAGCACACACAATGCTTGCCCCGCGCTTTGGCTTGCTCTTAGGAGCGCTGATCGATGGGAGTATAGGCAACGTTGGTTGGGCCGGTATAGTAGGCCAGCGGGCGGATCAGCCGGTTGTTGGCGTATTGCTCCAGGGCGTGGGCTGTCCAGCCGGAGATGCGGCTGCACGCGAAGATCGGCGTGAAGAGTTCGACAGGAATACCAAGCTGATAATAGGTGGTGGCAGAGTAGAAATCCACGTTGGCGTTTAGATGGACATGCTCATTCACCCACAGTTCCACTTTGCGCGACATATCAAACCACTTGGTATCGCCGGCGCGCTCGCCCAGATCGTGCGAAATCTGGCGCAGATGGGTAGCGCGTGGGTCTTCGGTCTTGTAGACGCGGTGGCCGAAGCCCATCACCTTTTCTTTGTTCGCCCGCATTTGCTCTAGATGGCTTTCGACGTTCTCGATGCTGCCCATGCGCAGCAGCATGCGCATGACCTGCTCGTTGGCGCCACCATGCAGCGGGCCGCTGAGCGCGCCGATCGCCGAGGTAATCGCGGCATACATATCGGCCAGGGTCGCCGCCGTCACGCGCCCGGCAAAGGTTGAGGCGTTGAACTCGTGATCGGCGTGCAAGATCAGCGCCAGGTCCATGACATGCGCGTTGTAAGGATCAGCCTCTTTGCCAAAGAGCATATAGAGGAAGTTGGCGGCATGGCTCAGGTCGCTGCGCGGCGCGACGACCTCCTGGCCGTTGCGCAGGCGCTCCGCTGCGGCGACGATGGTTGGGAACTGCGCCGTCAGGCGCGTCGCCTTGCGGACATTGGCCTCCTGAGCATTATTCCCGGTATCGGGGTCATACATAGCAAGGGCAGACACGACAGTGCGCAGCACATCCATTGGTGTGGCCGTCTTGGGGAAGGCACGCATCAGGGTCAGCACCTCAGCCGGCAGCGCGCGGCTGGCGCGCAGGCTGGCGGAGAGCGTTTCGAGCTGCGATGTTGTGGGGAGCTTGCCATGCCAGAGGAGGTACACCGTTTCTTCAAATGAGGAGTGGGCCGCCAGATCGTGAATGTCGATGCCGAAATAAGAAAGCTTGCCTTCTTTTCCGTTTAATTCACAAATTGCGGAAGAGGCGGCAATAACTTCTTCTAACCCGCCTTTTTGCGGTTGGCCTGCTCCAGACGCGCCTTCTTTGGTGGGAGCAGCGGTGCCAGAACTACCGGACATAGCAAATCCTCCGTCGTGTGGATCGGTGGCGCCGGCAGTTCAGAGCCGCGCCAGGGTGCCTCGACACTGAAGCAAACAACATATGACACTTCCAAAAGAGATTGCGATTCTGTCAAGTATTATAACGCGGACGAGCTACCCTGTCAACGAAAAATGTGAGCTACCTCACTTGACTTTTTGATTGCAATCCGCTATAGTCATATAGCAGATAGCAAAGAAATCAGGCGAAAGACCAATGGACCTGCACCACAAATTAAAACACCTCCGCACCATCGAGGGCACCCTGCGCGGCTTTGGCCGGCCTATGACCCAGGCCGAAGTCACCCAGGCCATGCAGAGCGAACTGGGCGAAAGTCTGAGCCAGGCGTATCTCTCGCAGATCGAGAGCGGCAAGCGCCCTCATCTCTCGGCCCACAGCCGTGCCCTGCTGGCGCGTTTCTTTAAGGTACATCCTGGCTATCTGGTGAGCGACCCACCCGGCTATGAGGTGGACCTGCTCTCAGAGATGGAAGACCCGGAGGCGCGGCTGGCGACCTGGTTGGCCGCCAGCGCCGAAGAGTGGCGATCCGACCCGCTGATTCAGCGGGTTTTTGAGAAACTGGCCGAGCAGCGCGATCCCAGGCGTGTCTTTGAACTCTTGGATGAACTGCTGGATCGCCGGCCAGAGGAGATAGAAACGGTCCTCAATGATCTGGTACATTAGGGCTAGCCGGAAGTAAGTTTGCTATATTAAAGAGGTGATCTCCGATGCTTGCCATCGATACGCTGTCCCTGGTCTTTATCACTTGTTTCGTGGTCTCCGGCACCTTTTTGATCCTGTCCTCGCTGCTTGGCTTTGGGCACGGGCACATTCATTTTGGGCACATTGGCCATGCCGGGCACGTTGGGCACGCCGGCCCGATCAGTCATGCCGCTGGTCACGCCAGTGGCCTGATCCATCACGCGCTGCCACAGGGCCACACCGCCGGGCAGGCCGCGCACGCAGCGGCCCATACCGGCGCATCTACCAACCAGAGCGCCACCGCGCAGGCGCCGACTAATCCGCCCATCTGGGCAACCCTGCTGGGCTACCTCAACCTCTACGCGCTTCTGGCCTTCCTCTTCTGGTTTGGCCTGATCGGCTTTATCCTTCACAACCTGACCAACTTTGGCTCACTCTCGGCCTTCATCGGCGCCCTGCTGGTGGGCGTTGTGGGCGCGGTGCTGGTGAACTTCGCCATGAGCCGGCTGATGGGGCGCGGCGATGATGGCGTTCTCTCCCAGGACAGTTCGGAGATGGTGGGCACCATTGGCGCCGTCAGCCTGCCCATCCGCGCCGGCGGCATTGGCGAGGTGATCTATACCAAGGGCGCCGGCGGGCGCAAAAGCATTGGCGCCCGCAGCATCGATGGGCAGGCCATCCCACGCGACGCCGAGGTGGTCATTGTTGGCTATGAAAAAGGGATTGCGCAGGTACAAACCTGGGACCGATTTATCACAGAGAACGACGAACTCGATGAAGACGTCCTGCGCACATCACAAGGAGGGATCGAACGCGTGCAAACACCAGATATGACTGCATCTTCCGGGAACGAGCCATCCTGATCGCATGATGAAACGTCTCTCCTTCACGATCACCACAGTTCAAGAGAAGCGGGGTGAGGCAAGCGCACAAACAGGGCACAGTATCTTCTCTCAATTTCTCGAATAGTTGTAAGTGACACAGAACAAAATAGGGCAGCGAACGCTGCGGAAAGTGTCAGGAAAAGAACATGCCTTTACTCTGGATAATCGTAGCCGTTGTCGCAGTGATTTTCTTTTTGGTTCTCTTCAACATCTGGGGCAGCATGCTGAAGAAGGTTCCCCCCAATCAGGCGTTGATTAAGTATGGGCGCGGTGGCGTGAGCGTGGTGCAGGGCGGCGCGTCCTGGGTCTGGCCGTTCTTCCAGCGCTCGGCAATCTTCTCGCTGGAGTTGATGTCCTTCGATGTGGCGCCCTCGCAAGACCTCTACACCAACCAGGGCGTCGCCGTCAACGTCGAGGCCGTCACCCAGTTGAAAGTGAAGTCGGACAAAGAGAGCGTCATCACCGCCGCCGAACAGTTTTTGAGCAAGAGTTGGGATGAGCGCCAGGCATTGATCCGGCTGGTCATGGAGGGCCACCTGCGCGGCGTGGTCGGCCAGTTGACCATCGAGCAGTTGGTCAAAGAGCCGGAGATGGTCAGCGAAAAGTTGCGCCAGATCAGTTCGAGCGATATGGCGAAGATGGGCCTGGAGATCGTCTCCTTTACCATCAAAGAAGTCCGCGACAAGAACGACTTCATCAACAACATGGGCCGGCCTGAGATCGAGCGTATTCAGAAAGAAGCCAAAATCGCCGCCGCGCTGGCCGCCCGCGATACGCAAATCCAGCAGGCCGACGCCATGCGCGCCGCCGCCATCGCCAAGGCGGAGGCCGACCAGAAGCGGGTCGAGGCAGAAGCCATCTCGCAGACAAAGCAGGCCGAATATCAGCGCGACCTGGCGCTGAAGAAAGCGGCCTATGACGCGCAGGTCAAGCAGGAGCAGGCCAAGGCCGACAAATCCTACGATGTGCAGTCCAACGTGATGCAGCAGCAGGTCATCACCGAGGCCGTAAAAGTGCAGGAGTTGGAGAAGACGGCCCAGGTCAAAGTGCAGGAAGCCGAAATCCAACGCCGCGAACTGGAACTACAGGCAACGGTCTTGAAGGCGGCTGAGTACGAGCGCAAGCGTGTCGAGACGGTGGCTGAGGCTGAGCGTCAGCGCATTGCCCTGGAAGCCAGGGGCCGCGCCGAAGCGACTGAGATGACTGGTGAGGCCGAAGGCGCCGCCGCCCTGGCGCGTGGTCGGGCAGAAGCCGAAGCCAACAAGGCAAAGGGTCTGGCCGAGGCCGAAGTCTTGCGGGCGCAGGGTCTGGCCGAGGCTGAAGTTATCAAGGCCAAGGGCGAGGCAGAAGCCGAGGCCATGCGTGTGAAGGCCGCCGCGTACCACGAGTACAACCAGGCCGCCGTGATGGATAA
>CAZFWN010000228.1:5069-8182 GCA_964522745.1 uncultured Ktedonobacterales bacterium | reverse complement strand
GAGTTGTTGGCGGCAGCCGCCAGGGCAAAGCTGCCGCTATGCACGGGGCTGCTGACTACGCTATCCGCTGAGGAGCAGCTCCAGTTGCTCAGATTGCCAGTCTCAAAGCCAGGGTTGGCTATCAGATTGTTTCCAGCAGCCAGCGCGTTCGATGTCCGGTTGAAGAAGAGGAGTCCAATAACGGTTACCAAAAGGAGAAAGGCGGAAAGAGCAGAATACAAAAGACGCCGAGAGGGGTGCAGCATGGTGGTTCTCCTTGCGACGATGTGTTCAACCAGTGTTTGGCAAAGACAAGGTTGATCCGTGTCAGGGCATGACAAACAACATCAACGGGGAACAAGGATTCCATGTGTAGCCGGGCAGCGATGAGGTACTATGAGAATGATAGTAGATTCTGGTCATGTTGTCAAGATGTCTAGACCACATAGGGGAACTTGACACGCTCGCTTCTGCTGGATACAATGCTGCAACCGAGGGCAACCACGCCCTGGCCGGACTCTATGAGAGCAAGACATCAGCACAGAAGGGGATTGAGCATGACCTGGCAGCCGGAGCTTGATGAGCTTCATCACCGCGAGACGTTGGCACAGGGGATGGGTGGTCCAGAAAAGATTGCGAAGCACCATGCTCAGGGCCGCCTGACCGTTCGTGAGCGCATCGAGGCGCTGCTTGACCCAGGCACCTTTCACGAGGCTGGAGCATTGGCAGGAAGCGCCGAGTATCACGAGGGGCAGCTTGCCTCTTTCCGCCCGGCCAACTTTGTCGCCGGCACCGGGCGCATCGATGGGCGCAAGGTCGCGGTGGGCGGCGATGACTTCACCATTCGCGGCGGCGCGGCAGACGCCGCCGTCATGGGCAAGCAAATCTACGCGGAGCAACTGGCGAACAGTCTCCAGGTTCCCATCGTGCGGCTAGTGGATGGCACTGGAGGTGGTGGCAGCGTCAAGATGCTTGAGCAGCACGGCCATACCTATGTCCCGGCCAATCCGGGCTGGGATCTGGTGGTCGATAACCTCAGCCTGGTGCCCGTTGCGGCGGCCTCCCTGGGTTCAGTGGCCGGGCTGGGCGCGGCGCGGCTGGTAGCCTCGCACTTTTCGGTGATGGTCGAGGGCACGTCGCAGTTGTTCGTAGCCGGCCCGCCGGTAGTCAAGCTGGGAGTCGGCGAAGACCTGACCAAAGAGGAACTCGGCGGCGCAGACATCCACCGGCTGAGCGGCGCCGTCGATGTGATTGTCCCAACCGAGCAGGAAGCCTTCGCGCAGATTCGCCAATTTCTTTCCTATCTGCCGCAGAATGTCTTCCAACTTCCGCCAGTGCAGCCCTCTGATGATTCGCCAGACCGACGCGACGAAGCGCTGCTTTCCGCTATTCCGCGCAACCGGCGCCAACCTTATAAGGTTCGCCCGATCCTGGCGTCAATTTTCGATGCTGGCTCCGTCTTTGAACTGGCCCGTTATGGGCGGGCAACGGTCACGGCGCTCGCCCGGCTCGACGGCCATCCGGTTGGAATGGTCGCCGCCGATCCCTACTTTGGAGGCGGCGGCCTGACTGTAGAAGGCGCTGACGCCATGATCCGGCTGGTCGATCTCTGCCAGACGTTTCATCTGCCCATCGTCACGCTGACCGATCAGCCAGGGCTGGCGATTGGGCGCGGCGCCGAGCGCCGGGGCACCATCCGCTACGGCGTGCGGGCCGTCAGCGCCGTTTATCAGGCCACTGTCCCATCGGCTGAGATCATCATCCGTCGGGTCTTTGGCGTGGGCGGGGCGGGCATGACCAACCGACACCGCTTCACCCAGCGCTATGCCTGGCCCTCGGCTGATTGGGGATCGCTGCCTATCGAGGGCGGCCTTGAGGCCGCGTATCGCAGCGAACTGGAGGCCAGCGATGATCCAGAAGCGCTGATGCAAGACATCCGCGCCCGGCTAGATGCCGTCCGCTCCCCATTTCGCACCGCTGAACGCTTTGGCATTGAAGAGATCATCGATCCCAGAGAGACCCGTTCGCTGCTCTGCGAGTGGGTGCATGACGCCTACGCCTTGCTGCCCGGCCAGGTAGGCCGCCCATCACACGGCACGCGGCCATAAGAGGTGCCTCCAACTATCTCCATCGATCAGGAAAGAAAGGGTGCTATGGCAACGAAGGTACACAGCGAGGTAAGTGGCCTGGTACGCAGGATAGAAAAGCAGCCGGGCGATTTAGTAAAGGCTGGGGATGTGTTGGTGATTCTCGAATCGATGAAGATGGAGTTGCCAGTTGAGGCGCCCGCAGCCGGCACCATCGCCGAGATTCGCTGCACAGAAGGCCAGAGCGTGGCCGAGGGCGAGGTGCTGGTCATCCTGGCTTGAATGCCACCTCGCAAAAGAGAGGCATGCCAGGTCAAGGAAAGCCGCTCAAGCATACTGAGCAACAAGCGGCTTATACCAGGCCAGCGACTCGCGCAGACCGGCGACGGCGCCGATGACGATCACCGAGGGCGAGCGCAGCGCTTCTGCGGTGGTTCGGGCGCTAATATCCGCGAGCGTGCCGGTCACGACGCGCTGATCGGCGAGCGTCCCGTGCTGAATCACGGCGGCTGGCGTGCCAGAGGCCATACCAGCCGCGAGAAGGCGGCGGGTAATCTCTGGTAACGCGGCCAGGCCCATCAAGATCACCAGGGTGCCATCCAGGCCAGCCAGCTTTTCCCAATCCACCGCCGGCGACGAGTGAGTCGCTCCCTCATGCCCGCTGACAATCGTGAGCTGTGCGGCCAGGCCGCGATGCGTCACTGGAATGCCGGCGTAGGCGGGCACAGCAACGGCAGACGTGATCCCAGGCACTACCTCAAACGGGATACCTGCCTCCGCCAGCGCGGCAGCCTCTTCACCGCCGCGCCCAAAGACAAAGGGATCGCCCCCCTTGAGGCGCGCCACGACCCGCCCCTGCCGGGCACGCGCAACCAGCAGCGCGTTGATCTCTTCCTGAGCCAGTGTATGGCAGCCCGGCCCTTTGCCGGCAAAGATACGCTCGGCGTCTGGGCGCACTTCCTCAAGCAGTTCCAGATTGACCAGACGATCATAGAGAATCACATCGGCGGCGCGCAGGCAGCGCAGCGCCTTGAGCGTAATCAGTTC
>CAZFWN010000228.1:0-4969 GCA_964522745.1 uncultured Ktedonobacterales bacterium | reverse complement strand
TCCCAGATCGCGGCTGCAATCTGTGGATCGCTGACCGCCGCGACGACCAGAAACGCGCCCGCCAGATCGCCCGGCTCATACGCTTTCTGAATCAGACGGACCAGCCCTTGCTCAGCCTGCACCAGCACCTCATCGCAGAACGTGGGACTGAGAACCCGCACGGTTGCGCCGCACGCCACCAGCCCGGCGGCCTTCTCTGCGGCAATCTGATCGCCGCCAATCACGACCACTTCTCGCCCGCGAATATCTAGCATCGCCGGATAGTAATTGGGCATCCCTCTCTGCTCACCTTTCAAGTCCTGCCACCGAACGCAGACGCAAGGATAGGCATTTTGGATAAAATCAATCAACAAAGTCAACTTTACCCTGCAATTATACCGGGTTCAGGGCGTTTGGTCAAGAGGGCGAGCTTGATCACTCGCGCAGTTCGATCACGCCGGCGGTTCCTGGAGCATCGGGGGTGGCATCATCTGGTCCTTTTGGGCCGCCGCGCCGAGCCTTGGCGCTCCACTCCTCAATCTGCACTTCTACCAACGCGACCCCGCGCAGATGGGCGGGCGGCGGTGGATCATAGTCCTGCCCGGCGGTGCGGCCAGCGAAGTAGCGCTGGGTCATCTGCTCAAAGAGCCGCTTTTTCTCGCCGGCATCACTGATCGATCTGGCCCGGCCAAAGCAGGCGACGCTGCGATAATTCATCGAATGGAACATGGCAGCGCGGGAATAGACCAGCCCATCGAGCAGCGTCACCGTGATACAGACTGGAGCGCCGCCGGCCAGATGCCTCATGGCCCGACTGCCATGCGCCCCATGCAGATACAGGCGATCTGGGATCGCAGGGTCATAAGAGTACGAGAAAGGCATCACGAAGGGCTGCCCATCCTGCGCAAAGCCAACATGCGCTACCATACCCTTCGTTAAAATAGCTGCCGCTTCTTCAGGCACGGCGCGTTCGGCGTGGCGTCGAATGCGTGTCCGTTGCGTCGTCACTTTCAGCCTCCAAGAGAACGTGTATCAGATTGTTGCCCCGCGCTGCTGCGCCTGGAATCACCAGCAGTGCCAGGGCAGAGCATCCAGGTAGTTCTATATTACCGTTCAAACTGGCATGGACACAAGAGCCACTTTCACCTAAAATAAGAGTACCACTTTGAAAAGGCGCTGTTGCTGGGGCGCAGGAGAAACTGGAGGCACGCTTATGGTCCGAAGCCAGACAACCACCACGCTTGCAGGTCTTGCGTTGGATCGCGCATCGAGCGCCCCACTTTACACCCAACTGTATGAGCGGCTGCGCCAGGCCATCCTGGCCGGTCAGCTAGCCTCAGGCCTACAACTTCCCTCCAGCCGTGCGCTGGCAACGGAACTGGGCATCTCTCGCAATACCGTCATCACCGCCTTTCAACAACTGTTGGCGGAAGGGTATATCGAGGGTAAGCTCGGCTCTGGCACCTATGTTGCTCCAGCCTTGCCCGACGATCTGCTCCACGTCCGCGCTCGCGCTGCCTCAATGTCAGCCCCGCACTCAAAGGGCGCGTCTCTCTCGCAACGTGGCATGCTTCTGGGGAGCGCATCGCTCAACGTCCCTGGGAGGCCGGGTCCACCACGCGCGTTCCATCCAGGGATACCCGCGCTGGATATGTTTCCTTTTGACATATGGTCGCGGCTCCTGACAAAGCACTGGCGCCGTCCGCCGCGTGAACTGCTGGGCTATGGAGACCCTGCCGGGTATCGTCCGCTGCGCGAGGCCATTGCCGCCTACCTTGGGGTGGCACGAGCCGTTCGTTGCGATGCAGATCAGGTGATCGTGATCGCCGGCTCTCAGCAAGGGTTAGATATTGCGGCGCGTCTGCTGCTTGATCCGGGCGATGCCGCCTGGATCGAAGACCCCGGTTATCCGGGCGCTCGCGGCGCGCTGCTCGGTGCCGGGGCACAGCTTATCGCGGTGCCAATAGATCAGGAGGGACTCGATGTGGCTACAGGAACAGCGATGCACGCAGATGCGCGCCTGGCCTATGTCTCGCCGTCGCATCAATACCCGCTGGGCATCACGATGAGCCTTGCCCGCCGGCTCGCGCTCTTAGAATGGGCACGACGCTCAGACGCATGGGTGCTGGAGGACGATTACGATAGCGAATACCGCTATGCTGGTCGTCCGCTCGCAGCGCTCCAGGGGCTTGATACCGCGCAGCGTGTCATCTACATCGGCACCTTTAGCAAGGTGCTGTTTCCCGCGCTGCGGCTGGGCTATCTGGTGGTGCCGCCCGATCTGGTCGATGCCTTCATCAAAGGACGCGCCCTGAGTGACCGGCATTCGCCCACGCTTGATCAGGCAGTGCTGGCTGATTTTATTGCCGAAGGCCACTTCGCCCGACACATCAGGCGTATGCGCGCGCTCTATGAGGAGCGCCAGGCTATCCTGATCGAAGCTGCCAAACGCAGTTTAGCTGGCTTGCTCACCCTCCAACCGGCTGAGGCAGGCATGCACCTGATTGGCTGGCTTCCGGCAGCAGTCGATGATCTGGCAGCCTCGCAGCGAGCGGCTGCGCTGGGCATTGAAGCGCCACCTCTTTCCCATTACGCTCTGAGGCCATTGCAGGCGGGCGCTCTATTGCTTGGTTACGCGGGACTCCGCCCCGATGAAATCCACGAGGGAGTACGCAAGCTCGCTCAAGCGCTACGTCAGCGTTAAAACTTCTCATCTGGCTACGTTTGTGGCTGCCCTGACAACCACTCACCGGCATCTTGGAAGACGGCCAGCACGGGCAAGTGGTCGCTCGCCAGGTTTCCCGATATGCCTTCGCCTGCGGTAAGAACCTCACAAGCCGTAAGCTGTGGCGCGAGCGCGGAGCTGGCAAAGAGGTAGTCGATGCGGCCTGCCGGTAAGGCAGAGGGCCAGGTGAAGCCTGATTCACGGTGATGCAGCGCCCGAAAACAATCGACGTAGCCGGCTCTCGTCAGGAGTTCAAGACCCCCACGCGGCGCGTAGAGCCTATCAAACAGATCGAGCAGGAACCCCAGAGGCTTACTTTGCGGGACACGCTGGAGCAGCGGCTTGAGGAAGCGCAGCCTGCGCGGCATCACCGTATTCAGGTTGGCCGGCTGATTGGAGGAGGTAGGGATAAGCTGGCGATACAGGCGCGCATCGGTCATAAAGCGCAGAAAGGCGCTACCGCGCATGCGGTCCCTGGGAGCTATTGCATTGAAGTCGCCCATGATCAGATGGGGCCTGCCCTGTTGTGGGGCCATCAGCCGCAGCAATTCTTGCACCTCGCGGCGTCGCTGCCGGTTGGCGCGCCAGCCGGTGCTAAATTCTGCCGTCAGGTGGATCACAAACACGGTCAGCGGTTGCCCGTCCGGCGTTTCTACGCACACTTCTAAGAGGGGCTGTTTGATGAGGGCGGCTGTCGTATGAGTCTTCACCGAATGAATGGGCAGCCGGCTCAGCAGCGCTGCCTGCCAGCCGCGTCGATTCTTCCCGCGCCCGCTCAGCCGATAGTCCATCCCCAGCCGGGCGGCCAGCTCTGCCACCACTGGCTCATCGATGGCCTCGACCAGCCCGACCAGATCAGGCTGCCCAGCGCTGAGCATCTTGAACAGCGGCTCAACCCGGCGCGTGCCGCCGACGAGAATATTATAGGAGATGATACGGGTCACGGCTGCGTATGCCTCCAACTCATGAGGCCACCCGCAGCGCCTCGGCAATCGCCTGAAGCGTGGCCGCCTCGGCAGCGCTCACCGGCTGTTCTGCTCCCACTTCACGCGCCGTATTCGCCACCTGCTCGCCAACCATCATCACCAGGCGCTTGTAATCTGCCGCCTCTTCTGCCGAGGCTTTGCGCGCCAGGAGGTCTGCCACCTGCCGGCAGATTGCCAGCGTCTCGGCTTTGAAGCGCTCCGAGTTCTTGCTGCGCATCAAACGCTGCTCGCCCAGACCACCCTGCCGCCGGACGTCCGCGAGCAATGCCTGGATCAAGTCGTTCAAGGCAAAGCGGCCACGCGCCCGCTTCCAGGCAGAAGAGATCGCTTTGACCTCCTGAATGGTATCCAGGCCGCTCTTTTCGGCAAGCGCTATCGTGAAGCCCACCGCGTCGAGCGGGTCTTTGAGGAGATTCCATTCCTCAGGCGTGTAGTCGGCCTTGCTGGTCATTGGGCATGTCCTTTCGAGACAGCAGCGATACCCCTTTTGCGCCTCCAGAAAAGAACGCCAGGGCACCATTGAGCGTACATCCTGGCGGCTGCAAGCACAAGTCCAAACCCAACAAAACAGTGCGGGCGAGTGCTACCCCTGAATCCGCTCGATCACCTTCTGGCCCATTGCCCGCGTCGAAATGGCGGTATCCGGCGACGTGGCGATGTCGGCGGTGCGAAAGCCCTGCTCGATCACTTGCTCAACGGCCCGCTCGACGGCTGCCGCCTCCTCCGACAAGCCCAGCGAATAGCGCAGCAGCAGCGCCGCACTGAGGATGGCCGCCAGCGGATTGGCCTTTCCCTGCCCGGCGATGTCTGGCGCCGTGCCATGAATCGGCTCGTACAGCCCGAACTGGCCGTGTGCCGTTCGGCGCGTACCCAGGCTGGCCGAGGGCAGCAGCCCCATCGAGCCGGCCAGCATCGATGCCTCATCGGTCAGAATATCACCAAACATATTTTCGGTGACGATCACATCGAACTCTGCTGGCCGGCGCAGCAGGTCCATCGCGCAGGCATCCACCAGCAGGTGGCGCGTCTCAACATCGGGATACTCTGGCGCGATGCGCTCGGCCACGCGGCGCCAGAGCCGCGAGCAACTGAGGACATTGGCTTTATCCACCGAGGTCACTTTTTTGCGGCGGCCTCGCGCCATCTCAAAGGCGTAACGTACCACGCGCTCGATCTCGGCCTCGCTGTAGATCATGGTATCCACAGCCACCGCGCCGGTCTCGCTCTCCCGAATCTCGCTGGGCTTGCCAAAATAGAGGCCGCCGGTCAGTTCGCGCAC
>CAZFWN010000227.1:0-8277 GCA_964522745.1 uncultured Ktedonobacterales bacterium | reverse complement strand
TTCACCCGCAATCTGCACGAGGCCGAGACGCTGGCAGCGGCGGCGGAGCGCGCCGGCAAGATCGGCGCGGTGGATTTCGAGCTGCGCTTTCAGGCAGCGCGGCGCTACGCTACCGATCTGATCCGCCAGGGCTATCTGGGCCAGGTCTATCTGGCCCGCGCCGATGTGCTGGTTGGCATGCTGGCCGATTCGCGCGGCTTTCCCTATAAATGGCTCTCGCAGCGCAAGGCCGGCGGCGGCATGCTGGCCGGCTTTGGTTCGCACTATCTCGACGCGTTGCGGCTGTGGTGCGGCGAGATTGTCGATGTTGAGGCGCGGCTGAATATCGCCGTGCGCGAGCGCTTTGTACCCCCGCAGGGGCAGATGCAGCCGGTGGATGCCGATGATAACGCCGTCGTCACGCTTGGCTTTGCCAGTGGCGCGCTGGGCATCGTCACGGCATCGGGCGTGGCGCGCTTTGGTGAGGGACGCATCGAACTCTACGGCAGCCAGGGCACCCTGGTGATGAAGGGCTTTAGCGGCGACCTGCTGGGCGCCAGGCCGGGCGAGCCAGCGCTGAGCAAGCTGGAAATTCCTGAAGCCTATACCACGCTGGCGCAGCAGCGGCCCGGCCAGCAAGGCATGATCTACGCGCTGCTGGATGAACTGGCAAACGCCATCCACGCCGGGCATCCGGCAGAGGGGAGCCTGCTGCCGACCTTCGCCGATGCGCTGGCGGTGCAGAGCGTCCTCGACGCCGCTCAGCGTGCCTCCGACGAAGGCAGGCGTATCACCGTCTCCTAATGCCAGAGGAGACCTCTATTTATCGCCGGGCACGGCTGATAACGAATTGATAGCTGAGCGGGCGTAGCTCCGTATACTGCGCGCCATAGCGACTGATGGCCCAGGATTCTAACTGCTGAATCGAGGCAGCAAAGATCGCATCGGAGACCAGCCAGGTGCGCGACCAGACTCGCTGCGCAATATAATCAAATGCCTCGCGTGGGCTTTCCTGCGTCGTCCACTCAACGGTCCGCAAAATATCCACCGACAGGCCACGCTCGCCCAGATAGTCTGTTACCAGCGAGCGGCGCGACACTCCCAAAACAGGCGGCGCGCTGCCCAATTCTTGCACAATATCTATCCAGCGTCCCTGAAGTTCATGCGCGCTCGTGTCCAGATAGTCATCCCAGCAATGCAAAAACAATCCCCCAGGCCGCAGCACGCGCAAGACTTCATCCACCGCCTGCTTCCACGCGCTCATCAGGTGAAAGACATGCACAGCCACCACCACATCAAAGCACGCATCAGGGAAGGGCAGCGCCGTCATATCGGCGATCTGTACGTGCAGGCGCAGCGGCGGCGCGGCTGATCCGGCCTCTTGCTGGAGCGCTGCCACTTTTTCTTGCAGCCGGGCGACCATCCCCTCAGAAATATCGACGCCGGTGTAGTCATAGCCCCAGCGGGCAATGGGCAGCGCAATGCGTCCGGTGCCCACCCCCACCTCCAGAAAGCGCGCATCCGCCGATGGAGCAGCAGCCTCAACGATAGCCGCGCCGATGCGCTCGGCCACCTCAGGCGGATAGCCGCGTGTGGCGTCATAGCGCGGCGCGGCGCGATCAAACGAGAGCGACTGCGGGCCAGAAGCCGAGTTAGACGAAGCCGAAGATGATGACATATGCCCTTCCTATGTTCTTAATCCCTGTTTCTATTCCTCAATTTGCTTCCAAATCCAGGCAATCCAGCGCTGAAGCATCAATGGAAACGCCTTGTAAAAGACTGCACATAATTCATGACCAAAATCTCATCCACTTTGCCACGCCCCTGAGCATTGGAATTGATTGCACGCGAAGCTCCTACCTTGATACATCGATAGTTGCTGTACAGATCAGCAATAAAGGAAGTATAGGCATTACTCAGCAGCACGTTGCATCCCCGTTTGCTCAACTCGTCCACCACACCCTTCAGTCGGATTTGCTCTTCCCGGCTAAATCCATTGACATCGTAGTTGGTAAAGGACGCCGTATCTGAAATCGGATCATAGGGAGGGTCAAAGTAGATAAAATCTCCACGCCTGGCCCCGCTCACTGCCTCCTCAAAATCTTCATTGCGTATCTTGATAGTGTCGTTGTTGAGGTACTTGCTGACGGCTCGTAGGACAGCCACGTCAACAATGGTCGGGGCTTTATATCTGCCAAAGGGGACATTAAACTGGCCCTGAGAGTTCACGCGAAAGAGGCCGTTGTAGCAGGTCTTATTGAGGAAGATGATGCGTGCTGCCCGCTCAACTGGCGGTCTGGATGCAAAATCTGGGGAGCGATCCCAATCCCTCACCTCGTAATAATAGGCTTCCTCATTACGATGCTGTGAGAGCGCCGCGATCAGTTCTTCTACCGAGTCTTTAATGACTTTATAACAATTGATCAGTTCTGCATTGGTATCATTGACCACAGCCGGTTTGTGCTGTAATGCCAGAAAAAGCGCTCCGCCACCCACAAACGGCTCATAGTAGGTTCTAAACTGGCTAGGAACATATTTTGTGAGTTCTTGAAGAAGCTGCCGCTTGCCGCCAGCCCACTTCAAAAACGGGCGCACCAGCGGGTTCAGGGTTCTCGTCCGCCTTGTCTTAGGCGCCTGGGTCTCAAGCAAGGGAGACCACAAACGTTCGATCTCAGCAGCTCTTTCCACAATTCTCACCCATCAACGTGAAGTAAGCCCCATGAAAGGAGCAAGTTCCGCCTCAGTATAGCATGCCAGAAAGGGCGGGCACAAACGAGAACAGGAAATGGCTCGCATGGTATACTTTTCTTAGTACGCGGCATAAAATCGCTAGCAAAGACCCTCTAGAGGGAAAGGAAGACATGCCTTCATCACCTCATCGCCGGCGGTCTGAAGAACTGGCGCTGCTCGCCCTCCTCGGCGCGAGCGTCGGCGCTGCCGCCTGGCTTGCGAATCATTGGCACGAGCGCGCACAACTCTGGCAGCAGGCACGCGAGGCCAGTCGTGGACTGGCGCTGCAAAGTGGGCGCCTCTTGCATAGAGAGGCCGGGGCTGAGCGACACAACGGTCACCACCAGAACAGCCATCAAGATATCTTTTCTCCTGGGAGCGGACAATGAGCGCATACCCTATCGTCCCGACCTACGCCACACATGGCATGGTCGCCACCCCGCATTATCTCGCCACGCAGGCAGGCGTGCGCATGTTACTCAAAGGCGGCAACGCGGTAGACGCGGCGGTGGCCGCCAATCTGGCCCTCACCGTCGTCTATCATCGCTGGTGTTCGGTTGGCGGCGATCTCTTTGCGCTCCACTGGGATGCAGGCGCCCGACAACTGCGGGCGCTGAACGCCAGCGGGCGCGCCCCCCAGGCTATGACGCCTGCCGCCTTCGCCGAGCGCGGGCTAAGCGCTGTTCCTCGCTATGGCTTAGAGGCGGTCAGTGTTCCAGGGGCCGTCGATGGCTGGCACGAACTGATCTCCGCGCATGGCCGGCTCGGCTGGAAAGAGGTCTTTCAGCCGGCCATTGAGTACGCCGAAGAGGGCTTCCCAATCAGCGCCAAATTTGTCGAAGCGATGGGGCTGAACCTGGAGTTATTCAGACGCTTCCCGACCACTGCCGCCATCTTTGCGCCGGGCGGGCGCATCCCGCAGCCGGGCGAGCGCTTCCGCCAGCCCGACCTGGCGCGCTCGCTGCGCGCCATCGCCGAGGGCGGGCGCGATGTCTTCTACAGCGGCGAGGTCGGTCAGGCCATCGCCGCCTACAGCCAGGCCAACGGCGGCTTTTTAGCCCTTGATGACCTGAAAGCCCATCGCTCCAACTGGGTCGCGCCAATTAGCACCACCTATCGCGGCTATCAGGTCTACGAGTTCCCGCCCAACAGCCAGGGTCTTGCCGCGCTGGAGATGCTCAACATCCTGGAGGGCTACGACCTGGCGGCGCTGGGCCACCAGACGCCGGAGTATCTGCACCTGCTGATCGAAGCCAAGAAGCTGGCCTTCGCCGACAGAGACCGCTACATCAGCGACCCAGACTTTGTGGAGATTCCACTGGATCGGCTGCTCTCCAAAGACTACGCCGCGCACCTGCGAGCGCGCATCGACCCGGAACGCGCCACCCCGCAGGTGAGTGCCACCGGCGAGGGCGACACCATCTATCTCTGCGCGGTGGATGGCGAGGGCAACGCCGTCTCGCTGATCCAAAGCCTCTTCTATGGCTTTGGCTCAGGCGTCGTCGCCGGAAATACCGGCATCCTGCTGCAAAATCGCGGCTCCTACTTCTCGCTCAATCCCGCGCACGCGAACTACCTCCAGCCGGGCAAGCGCACCATGCACACGCTGACGCCGGCGATGATCCTCAAAGAGGAGCAGCCGGTGATCGTGCTGGGCACGATGGGAGGCGACGCGCAGCCGCAGATTCATGTGCAGATGATCTCCAACATGCTGGATTTTGGTATGAATGTGCAGGCAGCCATCAGCGCGCCGCGCTGGCGCAGCGGCACCTACACCGGCGAAGAAGGCAGCACCGCCGAAGCGGTGGCCGTCGAAGATCGCATCTCGTCAGCCACGCTGGCAGCGCTGGAGGCAAAAGGGCATCACATCGAGGTCGAGGGCGGCTGGTCCTCCGCGATGGGCCACGCACAGGCCATTCGCATTGACCGCGAGCAGTCTACGCTGGCCGGCGGCGCCGACCCACGCGCCGATGGGCTGGCACTCGGCTGGTAAGAAAGAGAGCAACCAACTGATGGGATCACCTGAACGCCCGGTTGCCTTGATAACCGGCGGCTCGCGGGGCGTCGGCGCGGCAGCGGCTCGCGCCCTGGCAGCGCGTGGCTACGACATCGTGCTTACCTATCGCAACAAAGCGGCGCGGGCCGGGGAAGTGGCCGCTGACATCAGCCAGCGCGGCAGGCGCGCTCTTGCTATACAGAGCAATATTACCCTGATGCAAGACCAGGATCAGCTTTTCGCCACGCTCAAGCAGTGGGCGGGGGGCCTGCAAGTGCTGGTACTCAACGCCTCCGGCGGCTTAGAGCGCGATCTGCTCGCCGCCGATCCTGAGTATCCCATGCACATCAACCGCGACGCGCAGCTTGCCCTGCTGGAGCGCGCCCTGCCGCTGATGCCCAGCGGCAGCACCATTGTCTTCGTGACCAGCCACTGGGCGCACCTCTACGGCCAGGTCGAGCAGTTGCCCAATTATGAACCCATCGCCGAATCTAAACACGCCGGCGAGCAAGCTCTGCGCGCCCGACAGGCAGCGCTGGCCGAGCGGGGCATTCGCCTGCTGGTGGTAACAGGCGATCTGATCGAGGGCACGATTACGCCCAGGCTGCTGGAGCGCAAAGCGCCCGGCCTGGCCGCCGGGCGGCAATCCCAGCTTGGCCGGCTGCCAACCGCCGAGGACATGGGCGAAGCTATTGCCGCCGCTGCCACCGACCCGACGTTGCCCTCCGGCCATACCATCGTTATCGGCGGAACGCTGGAGGCGCTGCGCTAACGCTGGCAGCCAGAAAAAAATAAAGGCAGCAGCGCGCGAGGGTTTATCCTCGCGCGCTGCTGCTTTTTCTCTCTAGCGAGCGCATTGGTCAAAGAGTCGCACACTTCGTCTCAGCCTGCGACTGATTTCTTGACCCCTGCTTACTGCTGCGCCCGGTAGAGCGCGGCCACTCCTTCAAGCAAAGTTGCGGAAATCTGGCGCGCCGGCCCGTAGCTGCGGCCAATTGCCAGCGTCAGCGTGCCGCCGGTGCGCCGCTGGATCAGCAGTTCTGGCCCAAAGTAGCCGTTCTTTTGGCGCAGCTTTAGCACATCGGTAAAGGGCAGACCCACCACCTTCTCGCCCTTGACCTCGGCAAAGCCAGCGGGCGTCACCAGGAAGAAATAGCCATCGCTATCGCCGATGCGGGGAACCCAGCGTATCCCCAGAACTAGCAGCCAGATGCCGATAGCTAGAAACAACAGACTCTCAATAATTGAGGTGATAAGAATCCCCGTCGGGCTAAAGAAGCTATCCGGCAGAAATGTTGGCACGTAGGCCGACCTGGAAACGAAGAGATAGATCGCCACGCCGACGCAAAAGATGCCAAGGATGAGCGAGCCAAGCAGATTTGACCAGATGGCCCGACTCAGCAGCGGAAAGCGTTTCCAATCGGGCGGGATTACCCCCGTGCGTGCCTGCTGCACCGCACCTGAGAGATCAAACGAAGCCATACAAGAGACATCCTTTCTGACAGGTTTGGGGAATACAGCCGCCAGGGCTTGCTGCTCCTGGCTTGGTATTATAGCAGAGCTTGCACGTATAGGCAATATCACACCCATTTTCTTGGCGAAAAAGCCTTTTTTTATTTCTCACCCATTTTCCCTCCTTGGTAACAGCCAGTAACCGGAGCAGTTACCACAACGCCCTATGCTTAGAGCGTGGAAAGGAAACAATGAGAACAGAGTAAAGGAGCAATTCATATGAGCATCCTCAAGGGTGTCACACCGCAAGCAGCAACACAGGTGCCGGAGCCGCCAATCGCGCGGTTCCTGTTCGCCGACACGCGCGTGGCCTGGTTCTGGTTGATCGTTCGTTTGTATGTCGGCTATGAGTGGATCACCGCCGGCTGGGAGAAGCTGACGGGCACCTCAATCAACATCACCACCTTCGGAAAATCAACGGGGAGCGCCTGGGTCTTCACAAAGCATGATGGCGGAGCGATCCTGGGTTTTGCCCAGGGCGCCATCGCCAAAGCAGGCGGAGACCATCCAGCCGTACAGGACTGGTATGCCAGCTTTCTAAAAGCCTTCGTCATCCCACATCCGGCCATCTGGGCGTATCTGATTACCTTCGGTGAAGTGGCCGTCGGGCTGGGGTTGATCGTTGGCTGTCTGACTGGCATTGCCGCCGGCTTTGGCCTGGTGATGAATTTGAACTACCTGTTGGCCGGAACCGTCAGCACCAACCCCATCCTGGGCTTCCTGGCGCTGTTCATCATCCTGGCCTGGCGCATCGCCGGCTACTACGGCGTTGATCGCTATCTGCTGCCGCTGCTGGGCACGCCCTGGACCGGCTCGCTGCGCAAGAAGCAGCAAACACAAGCTCCGGTTGGCACGCCGGCAACCGCCTAGAAAAGCGGCCCAAGCAGCCATCTTGCTCGCCCCTCTTGACACCCCCCGTAGGGGGGTGTTATAGTATCTCAAGGATACCCATACCCACCCGGTATGGGTTCCCATACACCACCAACGCTCTGGAGCGCGCCAGGAAGCGCCGAGAGCGCATATATCTGAGGAGCAGAACGCATGGCAGAACTGAATCTGAAAGCCCCTGATATTTTCTGCGAGCATTGCCAGCGCGCCATCGAGGGCAACCTGAGCAAAATGCAAGGCGTCAGCCAGGTCAAAGTAGACATCCCGCAGCAGACCGTGCTGGTCCACTACGACCCGCAGATGGTCACCCGCGACCAGATCGTCGCCGAACTGGACGAGATCGGCTATCCAGTGGCACAGTAGGAGAAAGCCAGGCAAAGGGCGCAGAGGGTTTATTCTGCGCCTTTCATGTTTTGTAGGGCGCTCAGGGAAACCGACAAAACGCCCTTATTTGCCACCTTGGCACAAGCATACCTTCAGGGACAGGAGTTCCACCAGGATAGAAAAGCGGGCCGCTCGCCCTCGCCGGGGGGAGATAGATGCCAGCATGGCGAGGACACAAGTAAAGTTCGTTCCATATCCTGCGCGCAGATCGCCACAACGGCTCATTCCAGGCAACGGCTGCTTTCCTGGAAGCGGCTGTTTTGCGTTTCGTCCGAATAATCAGCGCCAGGCCACCAAAAGAGACCAGGGGGAAAATGAGGGATTGAACTACAAACAGGATTACATACACCAGGTTAACTGGAAATGGCACCTCCCCGATGACCTGCGACATTCGCGGCGTGTACGCTGGCCCAGCCGGCCCCACCTGGCGAGTCGCTCCCTTGGCGCAAAGTTTCCCACTTTTCCCAACTTTCCCAGGCAGTGCGCCCCGCCATCTGAAGTGCCACATGGGAAACAAACCTTCGTTTAGCCCTAAACCGCGTTTTTTGCCCATTGAAGGTGTAGAACTAAACCAGAAGCGCCAATTGATGCCATGTGACTGTTTCCTGAGGTCGTGAATCGTCACACTTCATCAATCGGCGACGGGGAAGAGTAGGTAGGGTAGGCAGAGTGGACACGTTGGGCACGTTGGGCACGCTTGGAGATCAGGGAAGGCTGTCTAAGTTGTCTGGCTTCAAAAAAATGGCCCCCAAGAGCCTTGACAGCCAGGCGAAAGTATGCTACCATTG
>CAZFWN010000226.1:0-8309 GCA_964522745.1 uncultured Ktedonobacterales bacterium | reverse complement strand
GATGCGTTTGAGCCGAGCCACTTTGGTGGACTGGACCGCACACAGCCCCTCTAAGGCAATGCTTTCCGGCTTCTCCAAGACGCTCTCATCCCAGACCACTAGGGTCTGCTCGCCGGCCTCTTCGAGCGTGGTCAGCCGCGTGCTGGCCTGGTCCCAGAGAAACTGGTCAATGAGACTGGCAGCCCACCTAGGCGAATGTAACAGATTGCTTAACCGTTTGGTGCCAGCCGGAGCCTGCGCTGGGGTGAGCAGATACGCTCCTAACTCGCTCAAAAGCAAGCCATGCGTGCGATGGCGAAACTGAAGGATCGCCTGAACTGTTTGCAGAAAGGTCCGTACCAACCGCTTGTCGAGGGTGGCATCCAACCAGAGGAGCAAGGGGTGCAAGAAGGTTTCTAATTGGTGGGCCAGGTGTTGTGCCACGTCCGGCGAGGCTTGCGGGTCGGCAGGGGCTGTGGGATACTGAATCGGCATATGCCCAGCGACCTCCTGATATGGACTGGGGAGTTTACACGCCCAGTCTAGTTCAGGAGGTCGCTTTTTGGCTACTTCTTCCTCAAAATTCGGGATGTCTCATGTTTCGGATCACCAGACCCGGCAAGCCGTCTTGCTGGTAGCGATGGACCCAAGCACAGAGCGTATCGGGGTGATGGGGGTGTAATCCCCCGCTGTTGAACCACGACCTGGATTGACTGCCCACTGGCAATCTTGAGCAGCGCCGCCGCACGCTCGCGCAGGTACAGCTGGCGGGCGTGGTCGCGGGTCTGCACTAATTCCGCTCGTTGGAGTTCGCTCAACGTCAACTGATAGGGAACAGGCATCGATGGCCTCCTTTCCCTTCAGTCTCGCCTATCCTGATTTAATTGTAAAAGTACATGATGTATCCCCTACCCAAAACAGCGGCTTCTTTGGCCCACTCATAGTGTCGAGCTTACCTGGCTCTCAGGGGTGAAAGGCGTGGATCTCTAACTGATCGAGCGCACCAGCTTCAATGATCCGCGCGTCACTCACCAGCAAAACCGTGAGTGCGCCGAGAGCATCACCCCTCTCCCAGGGATCACGAACACGCGGCTGGGTAATGCGATCCAGGAGTTCCGCCGCCCATTTCCGGCCGTACTGGGGCCACGCCCACTCCATCCGGCGTGGCCCCAGGGACACAGACTGCCGGTCATACCACCGAAGCGAGGCAAAGGTGGCAAGAATCTAGACACACTTCCCCTCAGCCGCAGCAAGACGAAGCAGTTCGAGAATCAACACTGTCTTGCCCCGCGTGGAGAGATATAAGACCTGTTGCTCGAGTGGGCCAGCGCCCACCCGGAGAATGACCTCGTCGTGATCGAGCGCTTCAGGCATCAGCGCACCTCCACGCGGAGCAGCGGCTGCTCCACCAGGCCAGCAGGACACACATAGACATCAAAGAACGTTTGCCAGGCCTCATCGGGATCCTCCTGTGCCTGGAGAAGCAACGCCGCCGCCTCATCGGCAGAAAAGTCGACGGTGATCCCAGTCCGCGGGCGGCGATACTTGGGATTGCCCCCAATCGTGAGGACCGCATCCAGCCGAAGTCGCAGCCCTTGGGGAAAGATCTGTGCCAGCGCCTCTCGATTGCCTCGGAGAAGTGCTGCCACCTGCTCGCATGATCGTCTGCTCGGCTTGCGGGCCTCAGCGCCCCGCGTAAACCAGCGCTCTACACGACGCAAGGCGGAGCTATACTTGATGGGCTTCGGATTCTGGGCCACAATGGCCCGAGCCAGTTCGCCCCGCGAGAAGATGCGCACCGCCAGGTCAATGGCCTGGGCCGGGGCAATCTGGTACTCAAGCAGCTCACGAGCTTGCTGCTCGATGGCGGTACGCGTCACCGCCGGCTGAGCAAATTCAGCCATCGACACTGACCTCCTGCGCGCCCAGCGCGCGCAGCCGCTGCTCCAACGAGGCAATCCGCGCCGTAAAGTACTCCATCCCCACGTCTGCCAGAGGAAACGAGTCAACGTGCTTGAACTTGCCGATCCCCTGCGCTTCGGTCAGTAAGCCAGGCACGGCCAGCGCGGGATCGGCCTCCTGACTCACGAAATACAAGGCATCCGTATGCACAGCCACCGGCCGATACCCGGCGCTGACCAGGTCCTGCATCTTCCAGAACATCCGCGCTTTGGTCAAGCTGACCACAGCAAACCACCAATCCGGACGATACAGTGGATCCCCTTTGTCAGCCCGCGCCGCTTCTGCCAGTTTTCCCAAGGAGTTGGTATAGATATTCTTCAACGCCTCAGCGGCCACCGCCTGGGCCTGGGCATGGCGGAACGTCCCAGGCGTGCGGAGTCGGGTCCGCGCGCTATTGATGCTCTCATACCACGGCCGTAACGTCTGATGATATTCGGGGAAGGTGACCGCCTCCAGAACCGTGACCTGATAGCCCAGCTCCTGCGTGACCTGCACGATAGCGGTCTGTTGCCAGGAGTCCTGCCGGCCACCCGTCGGATGGGGCAGATCCCGGCCATTGAAGGCGCTCTCGCCGCCGAGGACGATATGCCAGAGCCCCGGCAGGGTGGGATCAAACGCTGGCTTCCCCTGATAGATGTACTCCCCCGCCCCGAGATTGACGCTACTGGCCGCCCCAACGTACGCGCTATTTTTGTCATAGCGATGCAGCCACGTGCAGCGGCGCTCCGCCTCCTCGATCGGACGAGCCCAGAGCAAATCCGTATGATGATACTCCCGCGCATAGCGCACAAACAGGCCCAGATCGCTGGTGGACAGACGCAGATACGGTGCCCGGCGTGCACCGCGATTGACCTGCTTGATGAGTTCGAGCCCCACATGCCCCGGCCCCCAGGCGATGGGCACCTCCAGCACGTCTTCCAGGTACTGGATCGCGCCATAGAGCGTGGGGGCATCGGCACATCCCTGGAAGGCGGTCCACCGATGGCTCCGCTCGGGGAGCCCTAACTGCACCTGAGTACCACCCGCCTCCGGCCACCCCGAGACAAAGTCGTAATCCTCCGTCACCCACAGGTTCCAACCGGCGCTCCGCGCCTCCTCGACGAACGCGCGCGCCCGCGCCTCACTCATGGCCAGTTCCTGCGAGAGTCGGCTACCAGGAACGAGCCAGAGCCGCGCCACCCCCCGCGAGGGCGCCACCGCCAACAACTCGCCGGCATGCCGGCAGGGGGGCAGGGCCCGCTGTACCCAGCGTCGCTGCCCCTGGAGGACTTCGATGGCGTGCAAGCCCTGATCATCGAGGACCGCGTGATGGAATGGGTTCATGGCTCTCCTCGTCAGCACGAACACAAGGATCCTGCCGCCAGTATAGCAAACTTTGTGGTGCTTTTCAATCTGTTCTTGTCCATTTGAGTACTCAATGGTACAATACTGCCAGAGAGACGCCCCTCGAGACGAAGGAGTACCCGATGGGAGAGCCGAAACGCTACCCGATCCCCCATCTACGCGCCTGGCGGCTGCACCGGTTGATGACTCATGCCCAACTGGCCCAGGCTGCCGGGGTGGGCAGAAATACGGTCCTCCGCCTGGAACGGCCCGGCGCGCGCGCCAACGAATTAACCATCTACAAGCTTGCCCAGGCGCTGGGGCTCTCCCCCCAGCACCTCCGACAAGACCCCCCAACCCAACACCAGCCACCTCCCTGAGGCACCGCCACATACTAGGCCACTTCGACCCACTACGGCTAGTCAGCACCAGGAGGAGTACCGACACCGGAGGAGGCACCCACGAACCGACGGTGGAGGCGAGATCCAGTGTGAGAGGCGAGGGAGGCAACGTGCCCTCAGGCGTGAACGCCATGGCCAACACCAGGGCAGCATCCTCCAGTGCAGCCGGAACTGGCCGATCCGCTCCCCCTGCCAGGGCGGCTGGGCGGTGAGATAGAGCGCATCGGTGCAGAAAGCACTGATCTGCTCACGGGGGAGCAGGAGAGCCCCACTGAAGGCTTCCGGCTCGCGCTGGTAACGGTGATACGGCAGCGCGCCCAGATGGCCGCACTCCATTCGGGGGGTTCAAACTGGGCGGCATAGGCGCTCGCGTGTTCCTGTTCCTGCCAGAGCCAGTAGCACCCGCTCTTGCGGGCGGGCCGGTGAGCAGACACCCGTGCGGAATCGGCGCTCATGCGCGTGACCGTCTGCGGGGCGCGATGAGAGGCGGGGCACCATGAAGAGGCCGACGTGGCGCCACGGCTTCGGGACGGTGAAGCGGATGCGGGAGCGGCCCCGGCGGTAGGGCTCGAAGGGAGTCTCAGTGCCATGGATGGCGGGGCCGCTCCCCAGTTCGTCCACCAGGCCCGCATACATGAAGCGGCCATCCAGGTAATAGAAGCCAGGGAGCGCCTTCGTGGGTGGGGGGCAGAGTTCAATGCGGCCCTGCCCGCTGGCGGCCCGGATGAGGGCACGCAGGCCGGCGGGCAGCACCGGGAAGTCCTGCCGGTAGACCAGGTCGCCCCAGAGACGCTGCCCGGTGCGCGCCGGGGTGGCGTAGACCGTGGCCCGCGGACCAAACGCCAGTTCCAGCAGGGCGACGAGCTGTCGCAGGCAGGCCCGTGCCTCGGCGGGCGGGGCGGCCAACTCATCATCCACCCAGACGGAGAACCGCCGGACATCGAACCTGCGCCCACTCTCCCGGTGCTGGAAGCGCAGGATGGGTTCATCTTCGAGACCCAGGCTCGATTCACGCAGAGGCAGATAGTGCCCCACCGGCCGCTGCTCCTGCCAGTCGGGGGCGAGAGCCTCGTCCTCTAGCACCCAGCGCAGCATCCCGCCCAGGCTGCCGTCCCCTGGGCGCGGGCCACAGAGTCGGTTTTAGAGATAATGTGCTGCTCAACCAGTTGCATCTGGCTGCTCCTTGGCTTTGGCTTCAACGGCCCGTTCTAACAGCCAGATGATTTCACTGTTGAGTGAACGCCGCTCCTGCCGCGCCAATGCCTGCAACGCTGCGTGCAACGCGGCTGGGATATAGATGTTCGTCTTGATGGTGGCTGATGGATCTTTCTTCATGCCACCATTATACCACAGCTATGCCACAAGCGTTGGGGCAGAGATGTCATTATCTGTTAAACGTTTGGTGTGAATTGCATCGTTCAAACTTGAAAGAAAGGGAGCCGTTCCATACAGTTAGCTTGCACCCAATCCTCAAGGGAAGGAGCTAACCGCTGATGGACACGGATACCTTCTTGACCACACTCTACGTGATGATTGATGATTTTGACCAGGCACACTTGCCAACCGAGTCGCCCCGCCCAGGCCCGTCGGCCAGCTTGAGCCGAAGTGAGGTGATGACTTTGGCTCTCTTTGGGCAATGGGCCTGCTTCCCCAGTGAGCGGGCCTTCTACCGCTATGCCCCATGCCACTTGCGGCCCGCCTTTCCACGGTTGCCTGCGCGCGCAGTTCAATCGCTTGCAGCGGCAGCACCGCGATGCCATCATTGCCTTTGGGGTGCATCTGGCCCAGGGACTGCTCCAGCCCGATGCTGCCTATGAGGCTCTGGATAGTGCAGCCGTCCCGACGCGTGATGCGAAACGGCGAGGAAGGGGCTGGTTGGCCGGGCAAGCGGATATTGGCTGGAGCAATCGGCTCGGCTGGTATGAGGGGTTCCATCTGCTCGTGGCAGCCACACCTGGCGGAGTCATTACCGGCTTTGGCTTTGCGGCAGCCAGTATCAAGGACCAGCCCTTGGCAGACCTCTTTTTCGCCACACGGCGCCAGCCTGATCCGCGCTTGCTTAGTGTCGGCCAGACGGTCTGTGGGGTCTATATCGTCGATACCGGTTTTGAAGGGCGCGCCTGGCATGAACACTGGCAGGACGACGACGGCATCCAGGTGATTGGTCGCCCCAGACGGACCAGTCACTCTCCCTGGCCGAAACCGCTGCGAGGCTTTCTGGCTGGGCTGCGCCAGATCGTCGAAACCGTGTTCGACAAGCTGGATACCATCTTTCGCTTGGGATGGGAGCGCCCGCATGCTCTGGCTGGGTTCCAGGCCCGTCTGGCGGCGAAGGTGGCTTTGCACAACTTCTGTTTCTGGCTCAATCAACACCTGGGACGCCCTTCCTTGGCATTTGCCGATTTGCTTGATTGGTAACAACCTGATGTAATTCACACCAAACGTTGAAGAAATGACCCTATTTCCTGCGAACGGTTTCAACACCCACATGATTTCATAGCCTACTCTCGGAGTTGGGCCCAACGCCCTGAGAACTAAGGGCGATGATCTGTCCTGAGTCTAGCACGGATACTGCTTGCTGTCTAGATGCGCAAAAGCGAAGGGACACGAAACCCTAGAAGTCCATCATCTTCGCCCCCTCTCCAGCTATGGAGGGAAGGTAACTATTGACCCGGTCAAAGATATGGCGGTGCTCTGTGTAAATGATATTGTTTTCTCGGCCAAACGGTGCTGAAAACCCTGCCACTTTTCCCCAGCATCCGCTATGCTGGAAGGCAACTTCCAGCGAGCGGAGGAAACGAGGTGTACACGGTGGCATTACGCGACGACATTCGCATCTGGGTGCTGGTCGAGGGACACTCCCAACGTTCTGCGGCGCCACTTCGGCGTGACCCGCGATACGGTGGCGCAGTTGTTGGCCGAACCAGCTGAGCCTCGAGAGCGCCGCTACAGCCGCGCCAAGCCCGTGCAGGAGGCGGCACTGCCTCACATTCAGCACTGGCTGCAAGAGAAACAGCGCTTAGCACGCTGGGCGCCCAAACAGCGCTGGACTGCCCGGCGCATGTGGCAGGAATTGCGCACGCAAGGCATCGCCATTGGTGAATCGACTGTGCGCGAATTGGTGCGGGAGCAGCGCCAGGGTCTGAAACCCGTCTACTTGCCATTGGACTTTGCGCCAGGAGAGCGGGCGGAGTTTGACTTTGGGTATGAGCAGGCCAACCTCAACGGACAGGTGGTGCAACTGCCCTTCCTGGCCGGACGGCTGCGCTTCAGTGGGGCGATGTTCTGTGAGGTCTTTCCGACCGAGCGGCAAGAGGCATTTTTGCTGGGCCAGCGGCATGCCTTTGAGTTCTGGGGTAGGGTGACGCGTCTGGTGGTCTACGACAACCTCAAGCCGGCAGTCCTCAAAATCCATCAGGGCCATCGCCGTCTCGAACAGGAAGCCTTCCGGCACTTTCACAGCGTCTACCGCTTTGAGGCACTCTTCGCCTCGGTGCGGGCGGGCTGGGAGAAGGGCAGCGTCGAGAATTTGGTCGGCTACGCCCGCCGGACTTGGAGACCATCTGGCGGGTGTACGTTGCCCGGTTCTCCGTCGAACATACCTTTCGCTTCTTCAAACAGATCCTCAAGTGGACGACCCCCAAGCTCCGGTCCCCAGAGGCCGCCGATCGCTGGACCTGGGTATTGATTCTGGCGTATGTTCACCTCCGCTTGGCACAACCGCTGGTCGTGGATCATCGCCTGCCTTGGCAGGCGCCGCTTCCTCTTGAGAAACTGACACCTGCTCGTGTACGACGTGCCTTTTCGCACCTCCTGCCGACCCTGGGCCGTCTGGCGTCCGTGCCAAAACCCTGCGGACGCTCGCCCGGACGACCCAAAGGGCGACGATCGAAACCGGCGCACATCCAATGTGGTAGAGATCTGCTGGAGCAGGGGCGAGAGAAACGTCTTCAGGTGCGCCCGGCGAGGGCCACCTCTGGCGAAAGGCGGGGAACGGGAGTATGCTTGGGCATGACGAGACCTCTAGAGCAGGGGCGAGAGTATATCACTCACACTCTACTTCAGAGATCTCGTTGGTTGCTAGCCCTTTCCTTTGTTAAATCTGGGGTGTTTTATACCAGTCTTGAGGCGCTCAGGCGTACTCGGCGATAGCCCTTGCCAGCGCCTCGCGGCTGGGGCGAGTGCGCTCCTCCGGTATACTAGCAAGCGGCATATCCGGCAGGTGTTCTAACTCCGGGAACGACACCCGGCCCTCATTTACATAAATGAGGCCGGTAATAAACTCCTGCTTCTGATGTGCCTCTTCAAGCAGACGTAGCGCGCCGAAGCGATCTGTCGGGTCGTGCGAGCTATCCAGCTTCTTCAGCCGAATCAGCGAACCATCATGCATCTGCACATCCACCGCCTGCCCTGGCTCATAGTCCACCGTGATCTCTTCACGAGCCGGGATAAAGGAGAAGTCATTAATCACATGCTCGTGCGATTTCCCATACGCATAACTCTTGGTGGACTCCTCATGATCGTTAAAAGTCACGCAGGGGCTGATGATATCGATGATGGCGGTGCCGCGATGACTCAGCGCTGCCTTCAGCAGCGCTTCCACCTGGCGCGGATCCCCGGCAAAGGAGCGCGCCACAAAGCCGC
>CAZFWN010000225.1:5844-8346 GCA_964522745.1 uncultured Ktedonobacterales bacterium | reverse complement strand
GCGCCGGCATCCCTGCCGGCGTGCGGTGTGCTGGCTAGAAGCCCGCGCTACAGGCTCTTAGAAGGCGCCCAGGACTTTGCCAAAGTCGAGAATGTTGGGCGCGCCCCAGCCAGAGGCCAGGTCGTAGCCGGCGGTGGCCGGGTAGTAGACGTTGTCGCCCTGGGTCACATCAAAGAAGGGGGTGTACTTGCCGTGCTTGTTCGCCACCTGATAGAAGGTGGGCGAGGCGCCGACAGAATGCTTGTGGTGCTGACGCAAGCCCTGATCGACCAGCGCGAGGCCGGCGGTCCAGATGGGCGTGGCAGCGCTGGTGCCACCGCTCGTACCCCACTGCCCCTGTTCATAGATGGCGATGTTCCAGGCGATAGAGGCGATGTCTGGAAGCTCGCGCTCGCCATTGGAGTATTTATTCTTGACGCCTGTGCCCTTTTGCCAGGAGGGCTGCTTAAAGTAGGTACTCAGGCCGCCGCCGTCGCCCCAGTCATTGTATTGGCAGACCACCGGGTCTGTCGCCTGTTTGTAGGTGTCCCAGGCTGGTTCGGACTGGCGGTTGCTGGTATTATCCGGCTGCAACATGGTGCCGCCGACGGCTACCGTGTAGGGGTCCGCTGCCGGAATATCGACTGAAAGCTGCCCGTAGGTGCCGTTGTCATAGGCGCCGCAATCACCAGTGGCGGCTGAGAAGGTAATGCCCTCGGCTGCCAGGCGCTTGATAGCCTGGTCAAAGGCGTCCTTCTCACCAGCAGTGAAAGACCCCTCGTAGTAGCCCCAACTGGCGCTGACCGCCTGCACTTTGTTCTCGGCGGCGATCTGGTTCAGAATATCGACATAGGCCACCGCGAAGGGCTTGCCGCCGCTCTTGTCGCCGCAGTCGCTGCAAGGCGCCTGGTATTCGACCAGTTGGGCATCGGGGGCCAGGGCGCCGAGTAACTCAAAATCTAGCTCGGCTTCGCCATCCGCGCCACTGGAATTGACCTGCGATCCACCATCGACTTTGACCAGGCTGTAATGCAGCTTGCCGCCGGTGCTGCACGTCAGGAAGTTGGTCAGGTCGTTCATGTTCATCTGGTCATTAAACTCGACGATGCCGACGCTGACGCCCTTGCCGGTGTAGCCGGCTTTGTAGGCTTTGGAGTAGCCATAGACGTTGGCGATCTGGGGCATAGTGACGCCGTTGCTCTGCGCGCCAGAGCAATCGGCTGCGCCGTGCTGGCCCGGCGTGCTGGCGGCGGCTGGCGTGAGCGGCGCGTGACGGGGCCGGGACTGCGCAAAGCTGTTCAGGCCAGTGATCGAGGTGACCAGCGATTGCAGCGCCGGCGGCAGCGTCCCCGTGCCATTTGGCGCGAAGACGGTCTGGCCCTGCACCTGGAAGGTTTGCAGCAGCACGCCGAAGGTCTGCACGACCTGCGCCACAGTGGCCGAGACGCTGATCGAATCATGCAGTGCCGATACCCCCTCTATCTGGAAGCCCTGGCCCTGGAGGAAGGCGGTCACTTTGTCGATGCTGGCCTGCGGCGCGCCATAGCGCGAGGCGATCTCGTCCGGGGTGAGATACTGCCCGTACTGCGGCGAGTTTGGGTCATACATGGCGGCCAGATCATCCTCTAGCGCCTGGCGGTTGGTCGCCAGCCCGATGGAGAGTTGCAGGCTCGTGTCTGGAGAAAGCTGCCCGGTGGCCTGCAAGCCGCTCGCGGCGGGTGGCAGCCCGCCAATCGGCGGCAGCGGTGGCAGCGCGATAGGTGTCGGCGGCTGCTGTTTCGCCTGATCACCACCGCAGGCGGCCAGGATGAGCGCCAGCGTTGAAAAGAGCAGGAGCAGTCCAGAGAGCGCTCCGCTCCGCCTTCTCACGAGCATACGTCCGGTGATTTGTTTCATGTGTCCTGCGTGGCAGAAGCGCGCCTCCACCACATGCCTCCTCTCAAAACTCCCGATGAAGATGTTTGCAGCACTGCTGCTAGGGCAAGTATAGGGTCAAACTCCGCTTCTTCACATCGCGCCAACGAGGGATTTGTCCCCCTACTTTGGTAGGGGGATGCTACCTGGCTTGTCACCAGTATGATGGATACTGCGCCGCGCTGCTATCGGCTGGCTCACCCCCTGGCTGTGGGCCGGCTCATAACACAAGATGCCCGCTGAGATGGGCTGAATAGGGCTAGTGTAGCAGAGAGGGGAAGACCTGAATAGGTTGAAGAAACGTCTGGGGCGCGTGGTTGGTGAGCCAACCACGCGCCCCAGGAGTGGACGGTTTCGTTCTTATTTGAGTGTATTGAGGGTATTGGTGCAATCATCCACGAAGTAGACGCCCGCGTCTTTCCCAATGATTGCCAGGCCGAAGAGGCAGCCGGCGCCAGGAGGACTGGGAGGAGTGCCTGGAGTAACCGTGTTATCCAGAAGCTGGTGAGCGATCTGCATGCCACCAGGCGTCGTCTCAACAATGTTGCCATCGTTGCCGTTCACCGTCAGAATATTGCCGTTGGGGGCGATGGTTAGCCCAAGCGGGTC
>CAZFWN010000225.1:0-5744 GCA_964522745.1 uncultured Ktedonobacterales bacterium | reverse complement strand
TGCTGATCGTCGTGTGGTGGCTCAGAAAAGAGGTTACGGGGGGTTCCGCCGCCAGCGCGGCCCCTGGAGCGCTCAACAGAACAACGAGCGAGGCAAGACCGGCCAGAAGCAGGGGCATACCAGGCAGATAGATGCGCATGTGTCTCATTGCATTGCTCTCTTTCAGAATATATTAAGCAGCCAGGCAATTTTTGGACGGATAGTATTTCTGCAAGATGTAGGCCACGACCCTTGACAAGGCGAGCAATGCCAGCTATACCCGCTCTGTTGCCGGCGGAACGAAAAAACTTGATGAGTCACCTTGACACAAGCGAGAGAGTCTGCTATCGTGTGGCCGGTTTGGTAATGCAGAGCAGAAGCAAAGCAGGGAAGAGGGATCGCTATGCCTGAGACGTATACGAATTATTTGCAGGGTCGCTGGGTTGAGGCGCGCTCCGGGCGTTTCTTTGAAGACCGCAATCCGGCCAACGGGAACCTGATTGGGCTGTTCCCCGACAGCGGCCCGGAGGATGTGAACGACGCGGTAATGGCGGCGCGAGCGGCGTTCTCTTCCTGGCGTGTGATGCCCGCGCCCAGGCGCGGCGAAATCCTCTTCCGCTTCGGGCAACTGCTGGCGGCGCGCAAAGAGGAGATCGCCCGGCTGATGACGATGGAGATGGGCAAGGTGCTAAAAGAGGCCGGCGGCGACGTGCAAGAAGGCATCGATATGGCCTTCTATATGGGTGGCGAGGGTAGGAGGTTGTTTGGCTATGTCACGCCGGTTGAGCTACCCAATAAGTCGGGCATGGCAGTGCGCGATCCTATCGGGGTGGTGGGGGTGATTACGCCCTGGAACTTTCCGATAGCCATCCCCTCGTGGAAGATTCTGGCCGCGCTGATCTGCGGCAATACGATTGTGTTTAAGCCGGCCAAAGATACGCCCCTCTGCGCGACAAAATTTGTCGAACTGCTGGAGGAGGCCGGGCTGCCGCCGGGCGTGGTCAATCTGGTGCATGGCAGCGGCCAGAACGTGGGCATGCCGATTGTCCAGCACCCCGATGTGCAGGTGATTACCTTCACCGGCTCGAACGAGGTGGGGCGCGAGGTGAATGTGGAGGCGGCCAAACAGATCAAGCGCGTCTCGCTGGAACTCGGCGGCAAGAACGCGATTATGGTGATGGAGGATGCCGATCTGGACCTGGCCGTTGAGGGCATTCTCTGGAGCGCCTTTGGCACCAGCGGCCAGCGCTGCACGGCGGCCAGCCGAGTGATCGCGCACCGGGCCATCCGGCGCCAGTTGGAGGAGATGCTAATTGATCGCACCTCGGCGCTGCGGCTGGGCGATGGGCTGCTGCCTGATACGGATGTTGGCCCGGTGATTAACCAGGCCGCGCTCAAGCGCATCGATAGCTATACCGAGATCGCGCTGAAAGAGGGCGCCAGCGTGATTGCCGGCGGCAAGATTGCCAGCGATGGCGATCTGGCGCGTGGCTCTTTCTATCGCCCGACGCTGTTTAGCAATGTGCGCCCAGAGATGCGCGTGGCTCAGGAGGAAATCTTTGGCCCCTGCACCTCGATCATCGAGGTCAGCAGCCTGGAGGAAGCGATCCGGGTCAACAATGGGGTGCGCTATGGCCTCTCCAGCGCGCTCTATACCCAGGACATCAACCGTGTGCAGCAGGCGATGCGCGATGTCACCAGCGGCATTCTGTATATCAATGCCGGCACTATCGGCGCGGAGATTCAACTGCCCTTCGGGGGCACGCGCGGCACGGGCAACGGCCACCGCGAGGCTGGGCTGGGCGCCATCGAGAGCTTTACCGAGTGGAAGAGCATCTATGTTGACTACAGCGGCAGGCTCCAGCGCGCCCAGATTGATACTAATTAAAGTCTGCCCAGGCTGCTTCGACTAAGTGTTTGAGCGCGGGATGGTTCGCCGCTTCCAGGGTCCGCACTTTGACATGGCGCAGCCGCTTGCCCTCGCCTACCAGCATATGGTCAGGGTCGGGCAGATGCGAGCCGAACATGAAGCCCAGTCGCACATAATCTTTCAAGGGGCAGATATAGCAGATGGTGTCAGCCCGCGACTCGCCGAAGCAGTAAGCAAAGTGGTTCTGGCTGGCGAATAAAACCTCCCGCGCCTGCGGCGGCATCGTGCCCGTTACCATCGCGCGCAGGACGCGGCTGATGGCCTGCACTTCAGGCGGATAGCCGGCAAGAAACGCTTCAATCGCATCTGGCATGCTGCCCTGCCTTTACTGCCCAATGCTGTAATCATGATGCTGTCTCCTTGAACAAATGTATTACGCTGCGCCCAGTATAAAAAATTGCCGGGGACGTGTCAAGTCCTCGGCAAGAAGTTTTCTTATAGAGGTTTGGTGAGCCATTCTCAGCGCGCGGTTTGCTGCTGGCTGCTCTGGCGATAGTCCATGAGGGCTTCAAAGACCAGCACATTGGGCAGGCTGCGCACCTCAATCCTCGCCCAGACGAAGAATTTCTCTTTCGCCCGGAGATACACCTCACCCTCCTTGAACCCATAGCTCTTGAACCGGTCCCAGGGGAGAAGCTTCTTTCCTTTGCTGATGCCTTGCTTGCTGATGCTGAGATTCCCAAAGCGAACCGGCATGCCGTTGTTGTACATGGCAATAGCCCTGGGGATCAGGTGTTGGGCCGTCGCTCGCGCAATCGTATTGCCGAGGCTCCCCACATCGCGCAGGCTATCCCGAAAAGTCAGCTTCGCCCCAGTAGTGAGGCGCACCTTGTAGACATGGGTAGTGAATTTGGCGATAGGGATGTTGTTGACTCCATATGTGCGCCTGGTGACATTCTGCACCACCGATTCTACCTGATCCCAACGAATCACATCAACCCGGCTGCCCTTGACCTGTACCACCCCCTTAGCGCAGAGATAGACGCGGTGGTTGATGTTGATCAGAAAGCTGAGTGGCCAGATGAATGTTCCGGCAAGCATGAGGAGACCAAGGATGCTGAAAATCAAATCTGGGTTTCCATAGGGGCGAGGGGCAAGGAGGGTGAGGAAGATGATCCCCGCAAGCGCGAGCAGGATGCTGGTGACAATTCCTGCTGGCCTGAGCCAGCGCCGGTACTCCGCTAGAGGAGCGCCTAGTTGATAACGTGCTGCAAGCTCAGAGGCTTCTGGAGGAAGAGGTGGGGTTGCTGGCTGCTGTGTCATTCAAGGAGTCCTTTCTCATACAGAAGGGTAGGTTTTACACAAGTATAGCAAGCACAGCCGTATATAGCAAGGAAAATTTCTTCCCAAGATTGATAGATGAGAAAAATGGGTCATCCACTCTTGCTCAGCGTTTTATAATAGCAAGAGTTTCGACGTTCCTCAATGGCAAGGAGACAGGGATGCCAAGGCATCAGGCAAGTACCAAACAAGCTCTATCTCAAGCGAAGGCTGAGTTAAACACGCTCTTTGCGTGGCGGGCCTCGCCTGGCGGGAGATGGGGAGCTATGCTGCTGGTGGCCCTGGTGCTGGCGGTGCTTTTGAGCGCGTGCGGCCAGGCGGGCGTGAACACCGCGCCGCAGCCGGCGGCGATGCGATGTGTCAGCGGCCAGGCGAACACGCTCACCAGCGGCGGTCTTACCTGGGAAGGGTCGTTCGCCCAGGATTGGGCGATCAACCAGCCGCAGCAGGTGACGATCCTCCCTGGTAAGACTTTTGCCGGCGGGATGTTTCAGTTGGATGCGCAGCCGGTTTCGCTGCGTCTGGGCCAGCAGACCATCGACGCGCCGCCAGTCTTCTCACTGCATGTGGCCGGCACGCTGCCCAAGGCCGCGCAGTATCCCGTGACGCTCTCGCTGCCGGTGGCGGGCTGCTGGAAGCTGACCGCGCAGTTGGGCGGCCAGGCGAGCAGCATCTATATGCGCGCCGACGCGCCGGCTGGCGCCAGCGATTGCCCGGTAAGCCAGCCATCCCCGGCGGTGATGCCTGGCGATGTCTTTGCCTATGGCGCCGACCCGATCTTCTGGGATCTGACGCCGCCCTACAGCGCGAAAACTCCTGTCTCACTGACGCTGCGGGTGACGCGCGGCTACCAGCCGTCTTCTTTGCCACTGAGCGCCGCGCAACTGGCCGAACACGGCCAGACGATCAACTTCAGCGCTGCTCACACGCAGATCAGCAGCGACGACAGCGGCGCGTTTTATCAAAACACGCCCCCGCTCGCGCTGCCAGTCGGCTGCTGGCTGCTCACAGCCTACGCCGGCGCCAGCAATGGCTATGTGGTGGTACAGGTGAACTGACCTATCATTGTGCCCTTGATGCCTCAGCTATCTTGCTATATACTATCAAGCACCCCTCTTCAGCAGGGGTGCTTGTCCTTTGCAGAGGTGTGTTGAGCAAGATGAGGCAATGTTATAATGAGTGTAAGAGGCAGCAGGAAGCGTATCAAAAGGCCAGACTATGATCAAGCGCTCAAAGAGTTGTTTCAACGAGACCCGGCTGCTGTGCTGGCACTGCTGCGGCTGCGCCTGACCTGGGTGCGGCAGCGCTCGCCAGAGTTGCCATCGAGACCACGTCAGGCCGATCTCGTCTGGGAGGTTGAGCTTCCCGATGGGCGGCGTGGTCTGCTACATCTGGAGTTACAAACGAAGCCAGATGCAAAAATGGGCGAGCGCGTCGCTGAATACGCGCTGCGGCTCTGGCTGCGCGATCATTTGCCAGTGTATTCGGTGGTCATCTACTTTCGTCCATCAGAGGCGCTGGCGGTCTCACCTTTTGGCTGGTTCTGGGACGAAGATGATGGGCGGATGCAGTATAAGTTTGAGACCATCCGCTTATGGGAAGTGCCACAAGAAGAAGTTTTAGAGACGCCGTATTATCACCTCTGGCCTCTGGCTGGGGTGATGAAGGATACAAGTGCCGATGCCGCGCTTGAGGTCGCTGAGCGTCTTGCCAGTGCGCCATTGCCCCGCAAAGAGCGTATCGAATTAACAGGAGCGCTGGCATTGCTAGCCGGCATACGAGTGCCAAAGGCAAATCTGGCGCAGGCTTTCAGGAGGAATCCAATGATCGAAGAGTTCTTGCGAGAATCAAGCTTTACCGAGATGGTTCACGACCTCTTCAGAGAAGAAGACGAGGCACGAGGCATGCGCCGTATGACACAGGTAGCCCTAGAGGGAAGATTTGGTCCGCTGAGCGAGGATTTGCTGGCGGCCCTGGGTGCTGCCGATCAGGCAGCGCTAGAGGCGATTGCTGCTCACCTGACCACTGATGATCTGGCGGAGGTGCGGGCGCGGCTGGGTTTGGAATAGAGGCGCTAGAATGCTCACCCATCGGCCTGGGCGGCTGGCAGAATGATGCGCCAGGGGTGGGTGTAGACGTTGAAGCTGGCGCCGCGCAGGAAGCCGACCAGGGTGATATTGCCGGCCAGGGCCAGGTCTACAGCCAGGCTGCTGGGCGCGGAGACGGCGGCGATGATGGGGATGCCCGCCGCCAGCGCTTTCAAGACGATCTCGAAGGAGAGCCGCCCGCTGACGAGCAGCACGCGCTCGGCCAGTGGCAAGGCGCCATCCAGCAGTGCCCGGCCTATCAGCTTATCGACGGCGTTGTGGCGGCCCACGTCTTCGCGCAGCGCCAGCAGCGCGCCGGAGGCATCGAAGAGTCCGGCAGCGTGCAGGCCGCCGGTGTACTGAAAGACCTGCTGCCCAGCGCGCAGGCGGTCTGGGAGCGTGGTGAGGATGGCGGGCGCCAGGCGAAATGAGCCATCGGGCAGCGGAGGCAGGGCGGCGCAGGCGGC
>CAZFWN010000224.1:0-8483 GCA_964522745.1 uncultured Ktedonobacterales bacterium | reverse complement strand
ATCCTTGGGCCGTTGCCTGAGTAGGGGGCACTTGAGTGAACGGGGCAACCCAGACGCTTCACGAGAACAGTCCTTCTCCGTCGGCTTCATCTGGAGAGGTGAAAAGACGCTGATGGATTCGGAGGACCTTCAGGAAGCCGCTTTGCTCTTTGCTTAACCAGCAAAAAGAGCCAGCGTCCATCACTGGTCCTGCGTGACGAGTCTGGGTTGCCCCATTCACTCCCATGGTCCAAGAGGAGCGAGACGTATGCATAAGAGCGCGACCAATCCCATGGCCATTCGAGACCTGAGGGCCTGCCTGCACGGTGAAGTGATCCTCACGAACGACGATGGCTACGACAGCGCCCGTCGGGTGTGGAATGGGATGATTGATACCTATCCAGCCATGATCATCCGCTGCGCGAACCGTGCCGACGTCGTGCAGGCGATCGAGTTCGGGCACCTCCAGCAGCTTCCCGTCGCTGTCCGGAGTGGTGGCCATAGAGTCTCTGGCCAGTCCGTCGGCGCTGGGGGGATGGTCATCGACCTTGCTCAGATGAAGGGCATCCGCGTTGATCCCCTGACCTGCACGGCGCGGGCCGAAGCCGGCCTCACGCTGGGCGAATTCGTCCGAGCGCTCCAGCCATTGGGGCTCTTGACCACGACCGGGACCGTCGCTGGGACCGGGATCTCGGGCCTCACCCTGGGCGGCGGACTGGGTTGGTTCATGGGGAAATACGGGTTGACCATTGACAACCTGCTCTCGGTTGATATCATCACCGCTGATGGACGCGCGCTCACCGCCAGCCAGACGTCGCATACAGGCTTGTTCTGGGGCGTGCGGGGTGGTGGCGGCAACTTCGGCATCGTGACCGCCTTCGAATTCCAACTGCACCCGGTCGGTCTGGTGCTGGCGGGCAAGGTGGTCTACCCGATGAGCCGAGCACGGGAGGCGTTGCGCTTCTACCGCGAGTACACGAGCAGCCTTCCAGACGAACTGACGGCCTATGCCTCTCTGCTGACCACGCCTGATGGCGAGCCAGCGATTGCCATCACCCTCTGCTTCTGTGGCGCCCTTGCGGCGGGCGAAGGCATCATTGAGCCGGTCAGGAAGTTTGGCTCCCCACTGGTCGATCTGATCCGCCCGCAATCCTCCCTCAAGCTGATCACGCAGGCCAACGCGGGAGCGCCGGATGGGCGCTCCTACTACCAGCAAGCCAAGACGCTCAAGGAGCTGAGTGATGAGGCGATCGAGATCCTCGCCGACGCTGGTGCAGCCTGCACCTCACCCTGTTCACAGATCCTGATTCAGCACGTCCATGGTACTGCCAGCCGTGTCAGTCCGACCGAGACCGCCTTTGCGCTGCGGGAGGAGTCCTATGTGATCAGCATGCTAGCGGCCTGGGAGGGCGGCGAAGCACAGCGGCACGTCGCGTGGATTCGTGCATGCTCTTGTGCGCTCTCGCCTTTTGCGAGCAGTGGCGTCTATGTCAACTTCCTGGGCAACGAGGGAGAAGAGCGGGTGCGGGCAGCTTATGGCGTCAACTACGAACGGTTGGTCGCGCTCAAGAACACGTATGATCCCACCAACTTCTTCGCGCTCAACCAGAACATCAGGCCACTGGTGAGTAAGCCACATTCCTTGTCCCAGGCCCTGGGCGTCCTGGCAGCATGAAGGCCCTCGGCGACATGAACGTCCAGAACGTGAAGGGGAGCGGTGACCAGAGGGAACCATCGAAGGATAGGGGCTCGTTCTATCGGTTCAAGGGTTCACAGAGGAGACGGTATGTACACCGCTCACTTCCCGTAGACCAGATGTGGAGCGGGTTTCTCAGGCATTTTCACGCCAGTGCTCATGATTGGGGGCCAGTGCTCACCTTGGAGGCGCAAAAGCGGCTCAGGTTTCGAGGCATTTACCAACTACCACTGGCCAGGCATCAGCGACGATTCAAGCGGATGTGCTATAAACAGCCCCGCCTACAGAGGAGGAGAGTATGGCAGAGCGTGCCAGGGTGCAACGTCTTCGTAGGGACTTCTTGACCTTCTGGGTCGGCCAGGCCATCTCCAACTTTGGGAGTTCCTTCACCACCTTCGCCTTGCCTTTGCTGATCTTCACCTTGACCGGATCTCCGCTCACCCTCGCCATCACCGTTGTCACCGAGGTGCTGCCCTACCTGCTCTTTGGACTGGTCATCGGCGCCTGGGTGGACCGCGTGAACCGCAAACGCCTGATGATTCTCACCGACCTGGCACGTGCGCTGGTCATAGCGCTGCTGCCGCTCTTGGCCCTGCTGGGTCTGCTCTCCGTCTGGTGGGTGTATGTCGTCGCCTTCATCAGTTCCACGCTCTCCATTGCCTTTGTCACGGCGCAGTTCGCTGCCATCCCCAGCCTGGTCAACCGGGATGATCTGGTCACCGCCAACGGACGCCTCCAGGCCAGCTACGCCACCGTCACCATCATGGGGCCGATCATCGGTGGACTGCTGCTGGCCATCCTCCCCCTGCCAGCCCTGCTGCTCTTCGATGCCCTCTCTTTCCTCCTCTCCGCAGGCTCGCTGGCGCGTGTCGGCACCAGCTTCAATCGCAGCCCCAGGGTCCAGCAAGCGCCGACCAGCCTCCGTGCCGATCTCTGGGAAGGGCTACGCGCTGTCTGGGGGCATCCCGTCATTCGCATGACCATCTTGCTGGTGGCCCTTGATAACCTGCTCGGCATCACCGTCACCAGCCAGTTCGTCTTGTTTGCCAAACGATGGCTGGCCGCCAGTGACACTCAGGTTGGGCTGCTGTATGCGTCGGGCAGCATTGGAGTGGTGGCGTGCTCATTCACAGTAGGCTACCTGCGCAAGCGATGGCCCTACAGCAAAGTGGTGCTTGGCTCGATGCTCTTCAAGGGCCTGGCAACCATCGCCCTGGTGCTGACCCATCTCTATTGGGCTGCGCTGTTCTTCTGGGCGCTTCAGGAGGGGCTGGTAACCCTCTTTTCGATTACGGGCCTCAGCCTAGTACAAACCATTGTGCCCGACGAATTGCTTGGCCGCGTCCGCAGCGTCATCCGCGTCCTGGCCTGGTCAACCGCCCCGGCAGGCGCCCTCCTTGGCGGCCTCTTCCTCGCGCGCACCGGGAGCGTCGAGCTGGCGTATGGCCTGATCGGCGGCCTGATTGCCCTGGCCCCCGCCGCCTTCGCTTTCACCTCGTTGGGCCATGCCGAGCGCTATCTGCCACAGGAAGGGCCACCCCCGCGTTGGTCGAGGGAATCACAGCCTCTTGAAAGGGCCTCTCCCCATCAACGAACGCGGTGAACTCTGGACAAGGCAGTCGTACAAGCCGAACTCCACCAGCTGGGGCAGCAGATCGCAGCTATCCGGCAAGGTAACGTTATCGGCTTCTCCATTTTGGGATCCTTCACCATGGGCGCCTGAAACCTGCAGAGCAGCGATCTGGATTTTCTGGTACGCTGCAGCAGCTCCTGACCCCTGGTAAGGACGACGCGCTGCAACCACTGCACACTGAGTGAGCGCAGAGTGACTCAAGGAGTCAGCCCTTTCAGGAAGGTGTACAGATCAGACGAGCCTGCCATTCCACCAAGTTGCTCATCCGCTGATTAGGCAGGAGAGGTGTCTTGATCTTGGTGTACATGGTGGGACGTGGGCTGAGCTCCTGTCAGGAGGAGCTGGCTGTGAACGACTTAACACAGAGGCTTCCGGAGACGGCAGATTGGACGACAACGCCACTCGCGCCGAGCCAAACAAAAACAGACAGCAGCCCTGGCTGGAAGACGAACAAAGGCTCTGGAGCAAACTGAACGGCGAGAGCGTCATCCTTACAATCAAGCTGGGAACACCGGCCAGCCCAAGCACCCTTCACGCCGGCGCCAGGCCGAGCGCGGTGGCAAAGGCTGCGGGGACGCCGAACAGGCGGATCGTGACCGGATCAGCCGTTGGAGCGCGGGCATTGCGCGTCAATCGCTCTCCCCAGGACAGCCGCCAATGGGCGCGCTGCTCGCGGAACAAGGGAGGAGCCTCTACGGGTGGGCTGGGAGCGCGACCAGGCTCCACCTGGACCTCCACCTGTTGGTCGCGCAGCATCTGCATGTAAGCCCGCCGCTGCGTCCGACGGCTCCAGTCGCGCCAGAGCAGGGGAGCCGAGCCAACCACAAACGGATGCAAGAGCAGGCTCACCTGGCGCGGCTTCGCCGTGGTACGGCCATTCCATTGGCACTGCTCGCGCAGGGGACAGGGACGACAACTACGAATGCTCGCTGCATAGATGACGCACCAGCTCCCATCAGCCTCTTTGCGCCGCTCGTGCGGGATCAGCTTCTGCCCAGCCGGACAGCGCAGCGAGCCATCAGGCTGGCGAAGAAAGTCCCGTCCAGAGAAGCGCCCGTGTTTCCAGGACTGGCCTAGCGCTGCTGGTCCATAGCCCTGCGCGGGAGCTGGCGAGTGAGTCGCCTCCGCGGGTGTTGTGGTCCAGGCGGGAGCAAACTCCGGTCAAGCCCGAGATACGGGCAAAAGCGGCCACACCTCAGCAATAAGGAGCCTTTAGTCTGAGAAAAAGCCGCTCCAGAAGATTCTCCGACAAGATTATTGGGCCACCTTGGGCGATTTGGCGCGCTCTCCGACGAAAATACTGGGCTGAGCGATGCGAGCTCGGCTGAGAACAGGCATTCTCGGACGGGTATTCTCCAACATACGTGCTTACTGCTGAGTCGTGGCCGCTTTTGCCCGTATCTCGGCTGTGGCCGTAATCATCAGCGTGCGCTTGATATCGCCTGGTTGGCGTCCCTGCGCCAGCAGCAACTCGTCGAGCAGGCGCGAGCGCGCTCAGGAACATTGGAATAACACCTTTCCTCCTTTTTGCGCGTGCGTGAGGGCTTGCCTGGCCGCTGCGAGCGGATAGACGGCGGCGACGGGCACGCGCAATTTTCCCTCGGCGACCAGCCGTGCACCTGCCTGGATGGCCTCAGCAAGTTTCGGGGAAGCGCGAATCTCTGGGGATTCGAGCCAGAAGCCACGGATCGTCACCCCGCGAAAGATGATGTCTCTGGGGTTTGCCAGACCGGGCCGTTCGCTCATGAACGCATAAACCACCAGCGTGCCCCTAGCGGCCAGACAACTGGACAGAGACATCATCGCCTCTCCGGCGATTCCGTCGAGCGCCAGCCGTATCGGCGCGTGGCCAGTGGCTTCGGCAACTCGATCAGCTATCCCGGCCCCATCCACCAGCACCACATCACCGCCCGCAGCGGTGAGTTCGTCGATGAGTTCCGCCCGGCGAACCAGACTTACCGTCTTCAAGCCACGGTCCCTGGCCAATGCGATCACCCAGCGTCCCACGCCAGAATTGCCGGCATCCTGAATCACCCAATCGCCCGGCGAAAGCGTAACGTGTTCGCTGAGGAGCAGCGCGGCAGTTGGCGGATTGATATACAGCATTGACAACTGCTGCGGATCAGCGCCCGGCGGCAGTGGGAAGAGATCTTTTGTGGGCAGCATCACTCGCTCGCGCCAGGAATAGTGCGTGGGTGGGATGAGGACACGATCCCCAATCTTGAGATGGTCCACATTTTTCCCAACCGCCAGAATGCGCCCAACGCCTTCATTGCCCACGCCCGCAGGCAATGGTGGGCGCTTGCCATAGAGGCCTCGAATCATGAGCAGCACAGAGGTGTTAACCGGAGCGTATTCCACGGCAACCAGCACTTCTTCAGCATTGGGAGCAGGCGGATTGGGAAGTTCGACCAGTTTGACCACCTCGGACGGGTCACCGAGCGCTGCAATCTGGAGGGCATACATCGTTTTTCTCCTTCTTAGTGGCGCCTTTCGTAATCACATGCAGTGACCACAGGGGATAGCGGGGATAACGTATTGGAAAGCTCAGATGGAGCAAAGGCGTAAACTTCTACGAGGAGGGCAACGCGAGAAAGCTGCGCCAGGTAAGGAGGGTCGCATATCCTGTGCCGGGGGGTACGACGGGGGCAAACGAGCATGTTCGCAAAACCGCGGGCGTCCACGCTGCTGATGCACGGTAAATCACGGAATGGTAATATGTACAATCCAAAGCGCTCTTTCCGAGCTTGGACCAAAGAACCTGATTTGGTTCCTAAAAGGAACCCAGGAAGAGGATATGCGTCAAAACAGGCAACTGCTTAATACATCTCGTTTGCCATGAGGCCAGGAATGAAGGCAGTCGCCGGACAGATTATGGGTCAGCCACGAGGACAGGAATCAAGACAAATCACAATTTCGATACTTTCGCTCGGCGTGCATGAACAGCCGTAGCTGCATCTCTGAGGCTTTCAGGGCCTGCATCGCTTGTGCGGCGCTAGCGCCTGGAGCCATCGCGCCGGCCATCGTTGCAAAAGCTAGATCAGGATTGCGCGTATCTGTCCAGTGTCTTATCATGCGCCTGTTGGCTGCGATACATCAGGCCCGCACAACGCCGGCAACAGAAGCGCCCGCGCCGAGGGTCTAAATAGACCCAGCCCGCGCGGCGCTGGCAGATCGGGCAAGAGAACCACCAGCGCGCGCCGCCATAGTTAGGCCTGGTGGTCTGGAGCGTGATAGTATCGTGCCGATCTTGCCAGGCATCATCTGGCCCTCGGCGCATGCGATAGGACAGGGTAAGGGTATCGCCGCCGAGCAGGGTATAGGAAACACTGGCGTCTGGGTTGTGCGTCATGCAGTGGCTCTCCCTTGCCTATTACTTGAGCTACCAGGTGCTCGCCTGGCAGCATGCTGATCAAAGAGGCAACCTGATGGTAAAAACAGCCAGCCAGCCAGAAGGACTGGTGCTTGGGAGTATCCCTACCTGCGTTGCTTGCTTCTATGCTTTGGGAGCGGGACGGCTTTGCGGCGGGTGGCATCCGCTTCTGTTGCTCTGCGCGCTCGACACTCCACTGGAGGCCATCCAGGCAGGACTCCAGCGCCTCCTGATAGGTGGCCCCGGTGCCAATGCAGCCAGGCAAAGCCAGGGCTTTCGCCAGGAAGGCGTGGGTGCGTTCGCTCCAACGAATGATGATGGTGTATCGGAAGTCATGGCTTGTCATGATCGGGTGCTTTCTAGGTCCACCTCTCTCCAGGAGACGGGAAACGGGTGCTTGCATCTCGCGCGGCGCGTCACACGCTCAGGTGACCAGGGGCACCTCCTCTAGCCGCGTGAGGTAGCGCGGAGATCGATGCTCCTGACGCATGTTCCAGCCACTGACTTTGCCAGTGGCAGCGTAGCGGATGGTTTCTCGCCCGAAGCGTTGGTTGATCGTATCCACCAGTTCCACCACCGTCTGTGGGCGGGCCATCCCCTCAGGAGGCACAAAGAGGCGCAACTGTCGATAGGTATCAGACACTAATTCCTGCAAAAAGACCCCCGCTCTGTGATACTGGAAGCTTGGGCGGTAAAGTTTCTCGACGGTCCGAAGCGCTACCGTGATCAGTTCGCTCGTCTCGTTGGTGGGCGCGGAGAGGTGGACGGTGGCGCAGCGCGAGTATTGGGGCTTTTCTGGTTGGAAGGGATTGGTCTGGATAAACACGCAGAGAATAGAAACTAGGCTGTGTTGTTCTCTGAGCTTTTCAGCGGCACGAGATGTATAAAAGGCCACCGACTCTTTGAGATCAGCCAGCGATTCGACCACCCGGCCAAAGGAGCGCGTAACTGCGATCTGCTTCTTGGGCTGCAGCGCCTCATCGAGCGGAAGGCACGAAATGCCACGTAATTCTAAGAGCGTGTTTTGCAGTGCAGAGAGGGGACGGCATGAGCTACACTGTACCACATGAGTACCAGCTATCCAAGCAACCTATCCGATACTGAGTGGGACTGCCTTCGCACCATCTTCGACGCGCTCTTTTATCTCCTACGCACCGGGTGTCCCTGGCGTTATCTGCCGAGCGATTTCCCGCCTTGGCAAACCGTCTACTATCACTTCAGGCAATTTTGTCGCACGGGCCTCTGGACCCACCTCTGGAGAGAGCTGCGGGTCGCAGAACGGCAGCGGGTCGGCAAGGACCCCCATCCGAGCGCCGCCATCATGGACGCCCAGTCGGTGAAGACCGTCGAGGAGTCCGCGCGCATCAGTGGTTATGACGCGCACAAGCACGTCAAGGGGCGCAAGCGGCACCTCCTCGTCGACACTCTAGGCTTGCCGATCTCCGTCTATGTGACGCCCGCCGACATGCATGATACGCAGGGCGCACGACGGCTCCTGGCGGGACTGAAATACTTTGTTCCACGGCTGAAGAAGATCTGGGCCGATACGGCCTACCGTGGCAAGGAGTTGGCGGAGTGGTGCCAGGCCGAGGGCGGCTGGAACCTGGAGGTGGTTGAGCGCACACCGGGCGTGCGCGGATTCGCCGTTCTGCCGAAGCGCTGGATCGTGGAACGGACGTTTGGGTGGCTCTCGCGCCACCGTCGCCTGAGCAAAGATTACGAGCGCAAGGTCCAGACGAGCGAAACTCTGATCGAGGTGGCGATGATTCGGTTGCTCATCGCTCGCCTGGGCAGGAGGAGGT
>CAZFWN010000223.1:4311-8621 GCA_964522745.1 uncultured Ktedonobacterales bacterium | reverse complement strand
CACATCGAAGTCGTCCCGCCAGCGGAGTTTAAGACCTCCGATCAGCGCCAGTTGAAACTGGCCCAAACCTTGTTCGGCCAGATTCCCTTTAACGAGCTTGATGTGCTGGTCGCCGACCAGATGGGCAAGGATGTCGCGGGGTCTGGTCTGGACCCGAACGTGATTGGCTTCTGGCGCGTCGAGGGCGGCCCGCATGTACCCAATTACCGGCGCATTGTCAGCCTCAGTCTGACCGAGGCCAGCGGCGGCAACGCCATTGGCATCGGCTTGAACGATTTTGTCACGCGCCGGCTGGTCGAAAAGATGAGCCAGCATGTCACCTATATGAATATGCTTACCGGCGCCAATAAGGACGGAAGCACTATCGAGGGCTATGTCCCCATTATCGCGGAGACCGACCGCGAGGCGCTGGAACTGGCGCTGGGTTCGATTCAGCCCGCAGAGCAGCCGCGCGTCTGCCATATTCACGACACCAGCCGGCTGGAAGAGATGATGGTCTCCGAAGGGCTGCTGCCCCTGGCAAAGCAATTGCCCAACATCGAAGTGCTGAGCGACCTTCAGCCTCCGCCCTTTGATAAGGAGGGGAGATTGCAGTGGCTCTAAAAACCCAGGCGCGGCTTGTCTGGAAGTTATCTACCTCGCCACTAGCCCACAAGCTAGTTTTTGGAACTCCCCTCGCCAGAGAATTGCTCAGCGTTGGTAAGCGTGGGCGTTTGCTTGATCTCACGCCGCGTAAGCTGACCCGCGATGGCATCGTGGTCGAGCAGCATATCCGCGAGGGGCGCTTTCAGCGCAGCCTCTCGCTGATTGCCGGCCTCTCCAGCGTCCTCAGCGGTTGGGAGGTCGCTACCGAGCATTATCGCGGCAGCTATAATCAACGCCTGATGTATACGCCGGTTATCCTCAGCCCGGCGCTGTTCATCGCCGGCCTCTGGGGCGCTGTGAGCAAAAGAGCCGCCCGCACCGTGCTGCCGATTGTCTCGGCGATCACTATTGTCGATGGGCTGATCGGCTTTCTCTGGCATATTCGGGGCGTCGCCCGCAAACCAGGCGGCTGGCGTATTCCTGCCTTTAACGTCGTGATGGGGCCGCCGGTGCTGGCTCCCATCCTCTTTGCGATTAGTGGCTATCTTGGCCTGATGGCTTCGCTGCTGCGCCGCGAGGATGACCCGAAACACACCCTGCTGCCCGGCATTCCACGCCCGCCGAGCGTCTGGCGACACCTGCTGCCGCGCAAGATCACCAGAGAAGGGATTACGCTGGAGCATGAAATCCGCGAGGGGCGGTTCCAGAAGCACCTGGCGGGCATTATGGCTATTTCAGCGTTCTGTAGCGGCTTTGAAGCGCTCTATTCGCACTATAAGAACAACTTCCAATACAAGGTGCAGTGGACGCCCATTCTGCTCACCCCAATCCTGATAGCTGCCGGCCTTGGCACCATCTGGAGCCGCAAGGTTGGCCGTACCCTGCTGCCGATAGCTTCTCTGGTAGCGCTGCTCAATGGTTCTATTGGCTCCCTCTATCATATTCGCGGCATCTGGCGGCGCCCTGGCGGAGTCAAGATGATGGCAAAAGACCCACGCGCTGGTATCTTGTATCAGTTGACCTACAGCCCACCGCCATTCGCGCCCCTGCTCTTTGCGGCAAGCGGCTTCCTGGGGCTGCTGGCGAGCCTGATGCGGAGGGAAAAGTAATGGCGCTCCTAAAACACCGCAAGGCCGAAGACAGCGAAGCAATCAGACCAGAGGCGGCAACGAACGATGCCTACAATCTGCCCATCGACCCTAAGACGGGCAAGCCGCTGCCACCCAAAGCGCAGCCGGGCTACTACCCAGGCTACAGCACGCTCAGCCAGCAGAATTTTTGGGATGAGGCCACCCGTAAGGTGGTGCTTGACCGTGTGCAGAACGTGCCACCTGTCACCTTCTTCTCGCTCGATGAAGAAACGCTGATGACGGCGCTCGTCAACCGTATCGTTCCCCAGGATGACCGCGATGAAGCGCACAAGATCCCGATTGTGCCGTTCATCGACCACCGCCTTGCCAACGGCATCATCAACGGCTATCGCTATGAACATATGCCTCCAGACAAGGAGGCGTATCACCTGGGGCTGCAAGGCATCGATGCTATCGCGCAAGAGATGCACGGGCGGCCCTTTACCGAACTGGAGCCGCTGGCGCAAGATCAGGTACTCATCACCCTGCACGAAGGGAACCCGCCCGCCGGAGGAGAAATCTGGCAGCGGGTCTCTGTCAGCCATTTCTGGAATATGCTGCTGCAAGATGCCGTCAAAGTCTACTATGCCCATCCCTACGCCTGGGATGAAATTGGCTATGGCGGCCCGGCCTACCCGCGCGGCTATATGCGGCTGGAGCGCGGCCAGCCAGAACCCTGGGAGAAAGATGAGCAGCGCTACGAGTGGGCGGCACCACCCACAACGCTGACGAGCGAGGCGCACCGCGAGGGCGAGCATGGCTTCGATGAGCCGGCATCTGGCGGCGCAGGCACCCATTGAACACCTCCTGGAAAGGATAAGCTGCTATGAAGAACCCGCTGCTGGGCGCCTTCAAGAGTCCTAAAGGGGATGTCCATATGCTGGGGCCGCTTCAGCAATTGAATGTCCCAATGAACCACTTCCAGCCTGATGATGAGGTCGATTTCGTGATCGTTGGCGTTGGATCGGGCGGCGGCGTCTTGCTGCAACGGTTGGCACGCGCCGGCTTTCGCGTTGTTGGCCTGGAAGCCGGGCCGTTCTGGGATGTGGAGCGCGAGTGGGTCAGCGATGAGGCCGGCTCCCACAAACTCTACTGGAATGATTTACGCATCATCGGCGGCAATGAACCACTGACGCTGGGCGAGAATAATAGCGGCAAAGGTGTGGGCGGCGGCTCGGTCCACTGGGCCGCCTTTGCGCCGCGCTTCCACCCTTCAGATTTCCGCGTCTACAGCGAGGATGGCGTGGGGGCCGACTGGCCGATCTCCTATGAGGATGTGAAGCCCTACTATGAACTGCTGGAGCGCGAGCTGCCGGTCTCCGGCCCGCCCTATTTTCCCTGGGGCGACCCACATGGCTATCCCTACGGGCCGCACCCGCTGGGCGGGGTGGGTGATGTGCTGGTCCAAGGCTGTACAAAGCTGGGCATTCGCGTCGCTGCCGGTGGGCCGGTGGCGATCAACGCCGGCGCGCATGCTGACCGGCCCCACTGCATCTATCGCGGCTTCTGTATCCAGGGCTGCAAAGTTGGCGCCAAGGCCAGCACGCTCTACACGCATGTCCCCGATGGGGTCAATTATGGCGCCGAGGTGCGCGATAACTGCATGGTGGCGCGCATCAATCTCAACAGCGAGGGATTGGCAACCGGCGTGACCTATTTTGACCCGGATATGCGCGAGCGCGAGCAAAAGGCAAAGGTAGTCATTGTTTGCGGCTACGCCATTGAGACGCCTCGCCTGCTGCTCAACTCGGCTTGCCCGCGCTTTGAAACTGGCCTGGCAAACTCCAGCGGCACGGTAGGCAAATACCTGATGGCGCAGGCGGGCAATGTAATTCTGGGCAAGTTTGAAGACCTGATCCGCATGTATAAAGCCCCGCCCGCGCACGCGCTGACCGAGGAGTTTTACGAGACCGACCCCAGGCGCGATTTTGCGCGCGGCTTCGCCATTCAGACCGTCGGGCCGGAGCCGATTGCCTTTGCTAAGCAGCTTATCTCCGCCAAGGGCGCCTGGGGCTGGGCGCTGCGCCGCGAGATGATGGATTATAACCACTGGTGCGCGCTGGGCCTGCTCGGCGAGATTTTGCCCTGGCCGGATAACAGCGTGACATTGGATAAAGAGGCCAAAGACCAGTACGGTCTGCCGGTGGCGCATGTGACCTTTAATCTGCACGACAACGATAAAAAGATGATCGAATTTGGCAAAGAGAAGGTCAAAGAGGTGATGTGGGCGGCGGGCGCCTTTGAGGTGGTGCAGGAATCGCGCTACGCGCATCTGGTTGGGGCGGCGCGCATGGGCAATGACCCGCGCACGTCGGTGGTTGATGGCTTCGGGCAGTCGCACGACATTCCTAACCTCTTTATCGGCGATGGCAGCACCTTCCCCACACAGGGGTCGGCCAATCCTGGGCTGACGATTATGGCGCTGGCGGCGCGCACCGCCGATTATCTCATCGATGAGCGCGAGCAGGTTCTCTCGCGCAAACGCGGTTCCGGCAGGAAGCCACCGATCCATCACCTTTCGCCAGCGGGCACATCGGGCCGGGGCGTCCCCAGGTACAAAGGCAAGCAGATTGAGCAGCCGGCGCCCAGACCCCA
>CAZFWN010000223.1:0-4211 GCA_964522745.1 uncultured Ktedonobacterales bacterium | reverse complement strand
GTACAAAGGCAAGCAGATTGAGCAGCCGGCGCCCAGACCCCAACTCCCGCCAGAAATGAGTCGGCTCACCGAAGAGAAATGAGGCAACATGGCCGGGCTGATCGAGAAACAAGCGAACCTGAATATTCCGGCGTTTCCGCTGGTGAGGCGCGCAGACATCAACGCCAAAGCGCTGGAGGCCGATCTGCGCCGGGCGATCAACGGCGAGGTGCGCTTTGATGCTGGCAGCCGCGCCCTCTACACCGCGATGCCGCCAATTACCGGCTGGTGCCGATTGGGGTGGTTCTCCCGCGCGATACCGAGGCCATCGTACAGACGATTGAGCTTGCCCATCGCTATGGCGCGCCGGTGCTGTATCCCACCGTGCGTCAGGCGCCGAAAGACGCGCTGATTCTGACCGATGGCTTTAGCTGCCAAACCCAGATCGAGCAAGGCACTGACCGCCAGGCATTGCATCTGGCCGAGGTACTCAAGATGGCCTTGCGCGAGGGCAGTAAAGGCCCGGCGGGCGATTATCCAGAACAAGGCTATGTGACGAGGGACTATCCGCGCTCGGTGCTGGGGCTGATAGCGCTGGCCGGCGCGGGAGCCGCGCTGGTTGGCGGCGCGCTGGCCTGGGCACTGCGCAGGAAGTAAGTTTGGAACGCCGGGCAAGCGAATGCACACACTCTGCCCCAAGAGTTACCGATATTTAGGTGGGTGGTAACTCTTGCCCGATGGGTTGAGGCCAGGCAGGGAACGGGCTGGTGGGCAAGAGTTACCGAGATAGAGAGTTACCAGAGTTACCGGAATTCTATCAAATTCTGTTGAATAAGCGCTCTTACTCGCAGCGCCGCCTGTTGTTCTGGCGAGAGACGCGCCGGCTGGAAGCCAGCGCTACAAGTGCCGTTCATCAAGCCATGAGTACCTCAAGGTCGGCGAGATGAATATCTGCCAGGGAAGGGACGATGCGGTCAGCGGCGGCGAGCGCCGGCGCCTGATGGCTGGTGGTGACGGCCAGGCAGCGCATGCCGGCGGCTTTGGCGGCGGCCACGCCGGCGGGCGCATCCTCGATGACGACGCAGCGCGCGGGGGCGACACCTAACTTTTCGGCGGCGAGCAGGAAAATGTCGGGGGCCGGCTTGCCACGCGGCAGGCGATCACCGGAGACAAAGGCATCGAGCCAGCGCGACAGGCCAAGCAGGTCGCTGACGACGGTGATATTTTCGACTGGCGTGGAAGAGGCCAGGCTTTGCTTGAGTCCGGCGGCGCGGGCCGCCTGCATTAGTTCCAGCGCGCCGGGCAGAGCGCGCAGGCCACCTTTGCGCAGGATGGCTCGAAAAGCGACTTCTTTGCGGTTTGCCAGATCATCGATCTGCGTAGGCGAGAGGTGCGCGCCCCAATGGAGGGGGATGATGGCGGCGTTGCTGCGGCCAAAGCTGGCCCAGAAGTCTTCGTCGGTGAAGGTAACGCCAGTTTCAGACGCTAACTGCTGCCAGGAGCGGCGGTGCTGCTCGCTGCTATCGACGATGACGCCATCAAGATCCCAGATGATCGCCTGGAGTGCATGCTTCTCTGGTTGCTCCTGAGCGGAAGTGCCAGGATGTTGCTGTGATTCCAATGCAAGAACGCTCCTTTATTTGTCTCTCTGGCCGCAAATTTATCGTAATGCGCGCCAATTTGTAGAGAAACTTGCAAAACTCTTGACTTTTTGCTGTTGTTAGTATACGCTTGTTGCAGAAGCCGTCATATACGCAAACGTTTTGTGAAGTATCAAAAAAGCGCTCACTGAAACGTCTTGTCACTACGTTGCTCGCATCTTCTATTCCTCTATGCGCGAGCAACATGCCAATAGATCATCGCCCTTGTTGCAGCCCTGATCCATCCGCGAGGATGTTCCATCTTGGTTTGATGGGATGTGGGGACGTCAGCTAAGAAAGGGGGTGATACGGTTCGGGCGGCGAAAGAACCTCTCACACACGCCCGCTTTTGAGACCACGCGGCAATCCAGGCCGCATCCACTTTTTCCGGTCTCGTTTTTCTGTCTCCCAGGTGGTTTCTGGTCCGTTCCATCGTTTGATTGTTGCTGGTAGGAAGCAACTTGGCGCTTCCTGATTTCCGTAGTTAGGAGAAAGCCTCGATGGCTCAAGCAACCGAAACCAAAGTAGCGGCAGCAGTTGCCGACCCCGCCCCCCTTGGCCTCTTTGGATTTGCGACAACCACCCTGGTACTCAGCGCAGCAAATGCTCACTTTACCGGAGTAAATGAGGGTGGCGCGGTCACTATGGCATTGGCATATGGTGGCCTGGCTCAGTTGTTGGCCGGCATGTGGGAATTTAAGAACGGCAACACCTTCGGGGGTGTGGCGTTCTCGTCCTACGGCGCGTTCTGGATTTCCTTCTGGGCATACTTTAGCTTCTCCGGCAATGGCGCGCTTCTAGGAGCAGCAGGAGGAGCAGGGGCAAATGATCTCGCCTGGTATCTCTTGTCATGGACTGTTGTGACTGGACTCTTCCTCATCGGCACATTCCGGCTGAACTATGGCCTGGTGGCCGTGTTTGGCTTGCTGTTCATCACCTTCCTGCTGTTGACGATTGGCGCATTCAATCCCCCAGCCAAGCCAGCCGATGCTTCGCCCATTGGTGGCTATGTTGGGATTGCAACGGCAATAGCCGCGTATTATGTGGGTCTGGCTGGCATCTTGAAGTCAGTGTCCAAGGGATCGATCAATCTGCCACTTGGACCCATCGGCGGCTAGCAGAGACAGCGACCTTTTCTGAGAGATCGAGCAATGGAGTACGGGACAGGGGACTGGCGAACGCCGCTCGTAAGATGGGTGGCAAAGCCTACCGGGGCTGGAACATCCAGCGCTGCCCCTGTTCCGGCTCCTTTTGTCGAGGTTCCCCCAAAATCGGATACTCGGCAAGATGCCGGCGCTACAAGCGGCAGCCCCTTTTTGGGCGGAACCTTTTGCGGGCATCTGGTATAGATGACTGGATAAGTTGTGCTATGATATGTTGCAAGGCATGGGCATCGTGAAGGAGGCAAGAGGCTCCATGCTCAAGTGTTGTGGCAAGGGGGTTTCAGCGCTATGAAAGCTCCTTCGGCTCTGGCAAGGCTATGGAAGCGCTTCACCGCCGGGCAAGATGTGTCTGATGCGAAAGCCAACATCGTCGTAACCGCAGATGTGTCTGAGGTGCAAGGGAGCATTATCGTAACCGCAGGAGAAGAGCAAGCAATGGTGAAAGAAAAAACAGAGGTAGCAGTCTCCGAAGCAGAAATCGCCGCTCACTGGCGGGAAGAAGAGTATTTTCAACCCCCCCCCAAATTTATTGGACAGGCCAATGCCAGCGATCCGGCGATCTTGGAACGGTTTAGCCTGGAGAACTTCCCTGAGTGCTTCAAGGAATACGCGGACCTGCTCACCTGGGACCACTATTGGCACACGACGCTGGACACGAGCAACCCACCGTTTTGGAAGTGGTTTGTCGGTGGGCGGCTCAACGCCTCTTACAACTGCGTGGATCGCCACATGGAGGCCACCCCCAACAAGGCCGCGCTCATCTGGGTGCCAGAGCCGGAGGCAGAAACGACGCTGGCAATCACCTACCGAGAACTCTACACCAGGGTCAATGAGTTCGCGGCGCTGCTGCGCGATTTCGGTGGTCTCAAGGCGGGCGACCGCGTGACCCTCCACATGCCGATGGTCCCTGAGCTGCCAGTTACCATGCTGGCCTGCGCACGCCTTGGCGTGATTCACTCCCAGGTCTTTGGCGGATTCAGCGGAACGGCCTGCGGAGGCCGGATTGCCGACTCAGGCAGCCACATCCTGATAACGATGGACGGCTACTACCGCAATGGCGCGATGCAGGACCACAAGGTGAAAGCCGATGAGGCGGTGAGAGTGGCCGAGGCAGAGGGCGTCAAAGTGGATAAAGTGCTGGTCTGGCGCCGATATCCAGGTCAATACCAGTCACAGACCCCAATGGTCGAGGGCCGGGACTTCTTCGTCGATGACGTGCTGAAGGAGTATCGCAGGCAGATTGTCGAGCCGGTTTCCATGCCTGCCGAAGCCCCCCTGTTTCTCATGTACACCAGCGGCACGACGGGCAAACCCAAGGGCGCCCAGCACAGCACCGGCGGCTATCTTGCTTATGTCACTGGCACCTCAAAATACTACCAGGATATTCACCCCGACGACACGTATTGGTGCGCCGCCGACATCGGGTGGA
>CAZFWN010000222.1:5430-8690 GCA_964522745.1 uncultured Ktedonobacterales bacterium | reverse complement strand
TTGGTCACCACCTGCCCGATGCGCTCGGCATCAGCATCCACCCACAGTGGCGCTCCCGCCGGCAGGTGCAGGTGGATCGTTCGCTCTGGAACGGCCTGACGCTGCTCCTCCACCACCGTGCCAACAATGGCAGCCAGATCCGCTGACGTGAACGTAAATGCGAACTGCCCGGCCTGGATGCGGGACGTATCGAGCAGCTCGTTCACCAGCCGATTCAGTCGCCCGCCCTGCTGGAGTGTGGTTGCAGTCAGAGCTTGCACCGCCTCAAGCTGAGGAGCGGCGTCTCCCGCAGCCCCAGCCAGGGAGGGCAGCAGCCGCTGTAGGTAGCGGTGGATTCTTTGCAGCCCCACCATGATCGAGGTCAGGGGGGTCTTGAGTTCATGGCTGGCTATGCCCAGGAACGCTTCCATCTGTCGATGCGCTTCGCGTACCACCAGTTCATTGGTGCGCGCGAGGTCGCGCTCCCGCCGCAGCCGCGCCTGTTCCAGCACGGTGATCCCCTGGCGCACGATCACCAGCAGCAGCAACCCAAAAATCACCAGGCTGGGAAACAGGGGAGACAGGGGCCGAACCGGCGCGATGATGGCCCACACGCCAATCACCGCGCTGGCGAATAATGCGACGACAAACGGGAAGAGGAATTGGAAGGCTTCTTTGAGATCCTGCCACCGGGAGCGCACCTCTGCCTCCTGCGCTCCCTGGAGGGCAGTCGTGCGCTGGGTGAACCGGAACAGCACCAGTCCCGCGAGCGGCACCAACAGATAGAAGGCAATCCAGCACAGGTCGGGTGGGCTGCCCGTCCGATAGCTTGAATACCGGGTGAGCCAGACCATCCAGGAATCGGCGGCAAACAGGCAGATGAAGGCCACGATGAGCAGAGCCAGGGTCGCGCGGGCCATCTGGTGCCGACGGTAGATGAGGATCACGGTCAGACCAAAGAGGAGGACCAGATCGCCCACCAGATAGCTCAGCGTCACGAGCTTCTCTGGCGGCGATGCTCGATTTCGCAGAGCCAGCGGGATCAGGAGGAAGTAGAAGGAGAGGGCCGTGGCGGCTCCCATCACGAGCAAGACATCCAGCAGCAGTTTCAGCCGTGACTCCCATCGACGAGCGACTGGGACCAGGAGGATCCCCAGGAAAAAGAACAGGTACTGGAGTACAAAGAAGAAATCGGACACTGAAGGGATGGGTCCATGATCGTGGAAGATGAGATTCCCCTCGACCGTCTGTAGGGTCTGCGCAACCAGGTAGGAACACATGCCCGCGCTCACCAACCACCAGGAACGGGCCTCCGGGCGGTGGGTGCGGGTAAGCCACCGGCTGACGAGGAGTACGACGAACACCCCTGCCCAGGCCAGGACTGTACGGAGCCAGTCCGTCACTGGATCAATCCAGGCTGGCTGGAGCAGGGTCACGATCAGCTGATAGCCCAGCAGCCCTCCGCTGATCAGAAAAGCACCAAGCAGCAATGGATCACGCCAGAAGTGCTGAGCCAGTCCTGGGCGTGCAGCAGGAAGCAGCCCACCCAGCGACTGCCGGCTAGAGGTGTTTGGGGAATGCGTCATGCTGTTCTCAGCCCTCTCTCTGCTGCAAGCGAATCCCCTGGCACCCCCGACGCCAGGGGAGGGTTCGCCAGCGTCAGCCTCGGCACCCATGAAGAGCGAGCGCTATGACAAACGTGCCCTGGGGCGATTTCAGCGTATCCGGCCCTGATAAATGTCGTGAAGCAGCGCGATTGCTCCCCGCCGAGGGACGCCCTCCCTGGGAGCGGATGAAGCAGGAGCCATACAGCACGCCTCTCCAGCACAAGGCCGACGGCTTTCAAGCATCACCTGCTGTCCTGCAGAATCCACGCCGCGAATGTAACCCTCGTGCCACCAGCGCCTTGACAGCGAGGCGCCTGATGCGACACAATGAACAGGTGCAGCCATCTTCCATGCTCTTGAATTGCGCTTATTCTATCCACGAGGAGTAGACATTGACCTCGTTCTGGCAGACCCTCCCACATCCCATCATTGCGCTGGCTCCGATGGACGGCGTCAGCGACGCGCCGTTTCGGCTGATCCAGACACAGATAGGCCGGCCCGACATCGTCTTCACCGAGTTTACCAATGTACAGGGACTCTGGCGCGGCGACATCCGGCTGCTGGATGCGTTTTTGTTCGACGATGCCGAGCGCCCCGCCGTCGCGCAGATTTTTGGCTCGACCCCGCCGGACTTTTATCGCGCCGCCATGATGGTCTGCGAACTCGGCTTCGATGGCGTGGACATTAACATGGGCTGCCCATCCAAGTGCGTGGCCGGCAAGGGCGGCGGCGCGGGCCTCATCCGCGAGCCACTGGTGGCCCAGGAGATTGTGCGCGCCACCAAGCAAGGGGTTGAAGATTGGGCGAACGGCCAGACGCTCGAAGGCATTGGGCTGGCACCCGAACGCATCGCGCGCATCCGCCAGATGAACGCCGCCCGGCGCGCGCCCATCATCCGGCGGCGCCTGCCCGTCTCGGTCAAGACGCGCCTGGGCTACGACTGCATCATCATCGAGGATTGGGTGAAGGTCTTGCTCGAAGTCGAGCCGGTTGCCATCTCCTTGCATGGCCGCACCCTGCGCCAGATGTACACCGGCTCGGCCAACTGGGAGGCCATCGCTCGCGCCGCAGCCATTGTGCGCCAGACGCCCACGTTGATCCTGGGCAACGGCGATCTGCATACGCCTGATGAGGTGCTGCGCCGCCTGGATGAGACGGGCGTGCATGGCGTGCTAATTGGCCGCGCCAGCATGGGCAATCCCTGGCTCTTCCGCGACATCCGCGCCGCGTTGGCCGGCAGAGATGCCGGCGCTGCACGTCCCACACCTGGCGAGCGGCTGCGCGTCGCGCTGCGACACGTGCGACTTTTCAGCGCGCTGCTGCCTGACCACCGCTTTATCGAACTGCGCAAGCACCTCTCCTGGTACTGCCGTGACTTTTACGAGGCCGGCACGCTGCGCCGCCAGTTGGTGCAGGCAAACAGCCTCAGCGAAGTCGAGCAGTTGATCGAGGACGCGCTGGAGCGCGGCGTGGGCGAGGAGCGGCTGGCGGTTGAATCCGCGCCGGCCTTCGCCGGCTGAGACGGATGCTTACCCGTAGCGCCGGCTTCTAGCCGACCCTGGAGGAGAGAGGCGCTGCTTGTAGCGCCGGCTTCCAGCCGGCTCGTACCAATTGGGGCGCTGACAACGCTGGCAATCAGCAGGGAGGCTGCCTACGTTCGGGGGCCGGCGCTAC
>CAZFWN010000222.1:0-5330 GCA_964522745.1 uncultured Ktedonobacterales bacterium | reverse complement strand
GCCGGCGCTACAAGTGGGCGTTCTGGCTCGCCAAGCAGTCCCGCAGGGACATCCTGGCGCCACAGGCGCCCCTGGCGCCGATTTTAATCGGCGAATGACCTCAGCCGGCGCGGCGCTGCTGGTCTAGCCCTATTTTGTCTGCCCGCTTGGGTCGTATGCCTATTTGCGAGAGCGCCTCGCCCTGAAAATGAAAGAGCGCGACCTCTTGCGATTGCTGGGAGGTGTTTGAGCCAGGCAGCATCGACTGCATGGTATAGGTCGCCATCAATCCCTTGCGGCGGGGATAGATGTCCGCCTGGCTTACGCGAAAGGTCAGATGGCGGGTTGATTCTTCGACATAGGCGTAAAACGCCTTTCTCCCTGTCAGTTTGCGGGTCTTGGCAAACTGAGAATCCGAGGGCGGATAATAGGCCACATCATCCGTGCAGAGGGCGGCCAGCGCTTCCCAATCGCGCTCATTCAGGGCCGTTAAATAGCGCCGCACAACTTCTGCCTGGCGCTGCTGCTCTGGGGTGAGTGGGGGATGCAATGCGGCGGCGACCTGGGCCAATAAGTCATCCAGATCAAAGGGCATTTGCACTAGAAAGGCAAAACCCTCCCGCCTGGCTTCTTCTTGGAGGACATTTTGCGTCGTCAGCAGCCCGATGGGGATGGGCTGCGCGCGCCGCCGAAGGATATGTGCCTGGGTAAAAGAATGCCTGGACCGGCCCGCGTAGAGGTCGGCCAGAATCAATGGGAAGGTCTGCGTCCTGAGTAGCTCCAGCGCCTCATCGAGCGAAGCGACGCAAGTGATGCCATACTGCTCTTCGTGCAAGGCCGCGCACAAAATATCGGTCAGGTCGCTGTTGGCTTCGATCAACAAAATAGGTGGATGTGAAGGAGCCAGAGTGTCCATTATCATCCCCTTCCCAATGCTCAGCACTGGTTTCCCAACGAGGCGAATCATGTATTGCTCCTGACAAAGCCCAAAGAAGTATAACATATCTGAGAGAAATTACAAGAGGGAATTTGCGTTTACGCAGCCAGCCGTGTACAATATAGAGACTGCTCTATTCCCTCCATCAACGACCATCCAGCACGAGGAGTGACGTATGCCCACCACCTTCCGCCCCGTACAAGGAGCTGTCACCGCCGCGCCCGGCTTCCGCGCCGGGTCTATTGCCGCCGGCATTAAATCCGATCCTGGCACCCGCGACATCGCTCTGCTCGCCTCTGAGCGACTGTGTACCGTCGCCGGCACCTTTACCACCAGCCGGGCGCCAGCCGCGCCCGTCCTGCTGTGCAAGAAGCATCTGCTCACCAGCGGGGGCCGCGCCCAGGCGTTAGTGATGAACAGCGGCAATGCCAACTGCTCCACCGGCGAGCGTGGCCTGGTGGACGCCCAGCGCATGGCCGAACTCGCCGCCAAGAAGCTTGGCATCGCCCCCCAGCACGTGCTGGTCAGTTCCACCGGCATCATTGGCCGCCCGCTGCCAATGGACAAGGTGGAGCGCGGCATCGCCGACGTGGAACTGCTGCCCGATGGCGGCCATGTCTTCACCCTGGGCATCATGACTACTGACACCCGCCCGAAGGAGATCGCCATTGAGTTTGAGGTCGAAGGCAAGACGGTGCGGTTGGGCGGCTCAACCAAGGGCGCCGGCATGATCTATCCCAACATGGCAACCATGCTTTGCTATCTCACGACTGATGCCGCGCTGGACCCCAGCTTCCAGCAAGACGTGCTGCGCCGGGCAGTCAACGATTCGTTTAACATGATCTGCATCGACGGCGATATGTCCACCAATGACACCGTGCTGCTCTTCGCCAACGGCCTGGCGGGCAACCAACCGCTCAGCGCCGGCTCGCCGGGCGCCTCAGTCTTCGAGGCCGCGCTGCGCCATGTCACCCGCTACCTGGCCCGCGAGATGGCCCGCGATGGCGAAGGCGCCACCAAGCTGATGGAGGTCGTTGTGCAGGGGGCACGCACCGACGCCGACGCCCGCCGCGCCGCCCGCGCGCTGACCATCTCGCCCATCTGGCGCTGCGCCGTCTATGGCGAAGACCCCAACTGGGGCCGCGTCATCTCGACCCTGGGCGCCTGCGGCGCTGACATGGCCCATGATCGCCTGGACATCAGCTTTGGCGATGTCACCGTTGTGCGCGGCGGCGTCGCCGCTGACTTCCGACCAGAGGCGGCCAAAGCCGTGCTGGCTCAGGCCGAATTCACCCTGACCGTCGATCTGCATCTGGGCTTCTACAGCGCCACCGCCTGGGGCTGCGATATGACGCACGGCTACATCGACGAAAACGCCACCTACCACCGCTAATATGCTCGCAGCGCCGGCTTCCAGCCGGCGCTGCGGCTTCCCTCACGAAAGGCAAGACAAATCATGAGCGCGTCCAGCCCACGAGTCACCCCCTCCAGCACCCCACGCATCCTGGCGCTGGGATTTTCTGTGCTGTGCAGCAGCTTTGCCGCCCTCTTTGCCAAATACGCGCTGGAGAGTTTCTCGCCCTTCACCATGACGGCGCTGCGTGTCTGGATCGCCTCCCTGGTCATGCTGCCTATCGCGCTGCGCGCCGTTCCCGGCGGCTTGCGCTGGTCCAGCTTTCGGCGCGCCCTGCCGATGAGCCTGTGCTATACCGGCAATATCACCCTGTTCGCGCTGGGCATCGGCTTCACCACCGCGCTGACCTCGCAGTTGCTCTACCTGCTCGTGCCGGTGCTGGTCCTGATCGGCGCCAGACTCTTCTTCAAAGAGGCGCTCACGCCGGCCAAAGTGATCGGCACCACGCTGGGCATCGTCGGCGTGGTCTTTGTGCTGCTCGGCTCGCTCCAGGGCCAGCTTGCCAACTCGCTGGGCACACCCATAGGCAACATCTTGATCTTGCTGGCCGCGCTCTCCTGGTCCGCTTTTAGCTTGCTGGCCCAGCGCCAGAGCCGTTCCTACCATCCCCTGGAACTCTCCTGCTACGCGCTGCTGACCTCCTCAGCCATTATCCCGCTGCTCGTCTTGCCGGAGCTGCTGCGCCACCAGGCGCTCCAACGGCCATTGAGCGGGCTGGCCGTGATTGGCGCGGTGGGCCTGGCGCTGGTCGTCTCGGCAGGCCGCGACATCTCTTTCCAATGGGGCGTCAAGGGCAGCAGCGCCTTTATCGCCAGCACGCTGGGCTTTCTCGGACCCTTCCTGACGGTAGCCTACGCCATCCCACTGCTGGGCGAGCGCCTGAGCGCCAACCTGCTCATCAGCGGCGCGTTGATTCTCGCCGGCCTCTTTTTTGCCGTCATCCTCCCGGCGCGCCAGCAGCACCGGGAGCATACCCTGGCGGAATTGGCCGCGCCCGTCAGCAGCGCGCTGCCCGACCAGAGCGCACCCCAGCCGGTGGCCTGTGAGTGCAAAGACCGGGCAGGCGGGTAGCGTGTCTCCTACTCCTAGCGCGGCTGGCAAAAACCTTGAGCCATGATGGTTTTGGAAGAGCAAGATGGAAGAAGTTTTTTCTGATCACAGGCTCTATAGTATTGAGTATCATGCGATAAGCAGAAAGGCAGCAGGAAAAAGATGGAAATGAAACTTGAGCTGGTGCCGATACCGGTTTCTGATGTTGAGCGCGCCAAGACCTTCTACGTTGAACAGGTTGGATTTCACCTGGACCATGACGTACAGCCTGGTAACGGAATGAGAGTGGTCCAACTCACCCCACCTGGGTCGGCTTGTTCGATTGTCATTGGGACCGGTTTGGGTGAAATTTCTCAAATGCAGCCTGGCACGGTCAAGGCTCTGCATTTGGTCGTAGCGGACATACACCAGGCCCGCGAAGCGCTCGCTGGCCGAGGCGTTGCAGTGAGTGAGATCGATGAACACCCCAGGGGCATTAAATATGTGTACTTCAGCGACCCCGATGGCAACTCGTGGGCATTGCAGGAAATGCCGGCTCATCAGTAACGAGGGTTTCAACTTTTTTGCTCATCTTGTCAAGCAAGGCCGAAGCGCCCTATAATCCCAATCCAAAGAAGACACTAAAGCCGAAAGAAAGCAACGATGACAACACCTGTATCTGGGCGACGGATGAAGCTTGGCATCATCCCTTCCATCGATGAGGCATCCGTCAATGGCAAGACCCTGCGCTTTCGCGATATGCAGGCCATCGCGCAAACAGCAGAGCAGATCGGCCTTGACTCCCTCTGGCTGGCCGATCACCTGCTCTTTCGTTTTCCCAACCAGGATGAGCAGGGCTGCTGGGAGGTCTTCACCTTCCTGAGCGGGTTGGCAGCCGTCACCTCGACTATCCAGCTTGGCCCGCTGGTGGCCTGCACCTCGTTCCGCAACCCGGCGCTCATTGCCAAAATGGCCGCCAGCCTGGATGAAATCAGCGATGGCCGCTTTATCCTGGGTCTGGGTGCGGGCTGGCACGAGCCAGAGTATCAGGCATTTGGCTATCCATTCGACCACCGGGCGAGCCGCTTCGAGGAAGCGTTGCAGATCATCCTGCCGCTGCTGCGCGAGGGGCATGTAGACTTCGAGGGAACCTATTACCAGGCGCGCAACGCTGTGCTGCGCCCGCGTGGCCCATCGCCCAGGGGTCCGAAAATCTGGACTGGCACTGGCGGCTCACGCCTGCTGGAACTTACCGCGCGCTATGCCGATGCCTGGAATCAGACCGCCTGGCGCTTTCGCGCCGACCACCTCAAAGGCGCCTATCCAAGATTGCTGGAGGCGTGTCAAAAAGTGGGCCGCGACCCCGCCACGATTGAACTGACCGCCGCTACCGAAGTGCATTTCCGCGCGCCAGGCATAGCTAGAGACCCCAACGACACCGGCATCTCTGGCACCGCCGAGGAGATCGCTGAGGGATTGCGCGAATTTGCCGATGTAGGCGTCAAGCATCTGATCGTTGCGCTTGACCCTGGCACCATCGAAGGCGTCGAGTTGTTCTCCCGCGTCGTGGAATTGCTCGACCAGGAGTAGCCAGCAGGGCCGCGTGTTGCAGCGCGGCCCTGCTTTCTTTCAGAGGTTGTATCCAAACTGCTGCGGATTCTGCTCAAAGATGGATTTGCACTGCGCCGAGCAGAAATACAGCGTCTCCATCGAGACATTCAGCGGCGAGGCCAGCGTATTCTGCGCCGTACTCTTCTCCACCAACATCCCGCAGACGGGATCGCGGGCCACATTGGGATCGTTCTCGCTGAGGTTCTGTGGGTTCGGGCTGAGGTCATACTCAAGCTGGTTATAATCGGGCATGTCTTGCGATTGCATCAGCGGTCCTTTCCTGGCTCAACAGAAACAACATCCTGATGCTTGTCGCTCGCAGAGACTATGCCGTTAGCCGTTCAGCCAGGGCGCGATAGA
>CAZFWN010000221.1:0-8698 GCA_964522745.1 uncultured Ktedonobacterales bacterium | reverse complement strand
CCCAGCGGCCTGTGCCGCAGGCGGCATCGAGCGCGACATTACCCTGGCAGGGCGGGAGCAAGGCGTGCATGGGGCTTGACTCGGCCAGGGCGAGCGGATGGCCCTCCATATCCTGCTCATAGGTTGCAGCCCAGCGTGCATAGCCATCTACTACATCAAGCTGTTGGGGCACGGCCCTCCCCAACAGACGCGATGGCAATCGCCAGAGGCGCTGGCTTGCCAGTGAAGTAGTCATGCGTGGGCCTCCTGGAAGGGCGGGAAGGTTGGGCGGCTCTTACCTGGGCGTGTCGGGCGCCAGCGATAGTGCTTCCAGGATGGGCGCGGCCCAGGCAGAGGAATCTCGCCATCGACAAAGCGAGCGACAGCGCGCCCGGCTTTCCAGATCAGCCGCAGCTCGTGCGGGTAGCGGAAGAAGTTCAGCTTCCATCGCAGCGTGCAGGCGGCCTTAATCAGCGCAAAGGAGAGCGGGCCAACTGTGCCGGGCGCTTTGTTGGCCCAGACGCGATTGCTATATTGCACGACGATCTCGAAATCGTGCAGGAACCTGCCGCGCCTGCCCTCCAGCCAGGGAGTATGCGGATGGTGCATGCGCCCGAAGTCGCGCCAGCGGCCCTCTAGCCAGCCCTCCAGGGTCGTCGGTGCCGCAAAGCGATTTTCGGTTGCCAGATCATAGTTGCCGGTATCGGGCAGCGGCGTATAGACGTGTGGGATGAAGTGGCTCTTGCGATTCAGATTGCGCAACTGGCGCATCAGACGCAGCGAGGCGTCGATATCCTGCTCTGGATGCGGAGGATAGCCCAGCACGAACGAGAACTCCGGCAGGATTTGATGCTGCTTAAAGATTTCGGCCAGGCGCAAGGTGTCGGCGACGGTGCTGGCCTTGCCCATGACGCGCAGCGTCTCGTCTGAGCCGGATTCCGCGCCAACAAAGATGCCGGCGCAGCGGCTCTGCTCCAGCAACTTCCAGGTGGACTCCTGAAAGCGGACCAGCCGGGCAATAGTGCCCATTGCCCACCACGTCACCGGGCTGCCCAGGGCGATCAGACCCTCGGCGATGCCGCGCACGCGATCCTCGCTGACAAAAAATTCGGTGTCGCCAAAGGTGATGCCGTTTGCCCCATACTGCTCGACAAAGAAGCGAACGTCAGCCAGCACGCGCTCCGGGCTGTAGCCGGCCCACTTGCGCCCACCGACGGCAGGGATGGCGCAGAAGCCGCACTCATAGGGGCAGCCCTGGCTGGAGATGTAGAAGAGATTGCGATCTGCGTGCCAGGTGGGCGCGAGATAGCGCGGCACATCGACCAGATCGTAGGGCAGCGGCGGGTAGCGATTCAGGTCTTGCAGCAGCCGGCGGCGCTCGCTGACCATGCGGCCATCGCGCAGATAGATCGTGCCGGCGATGCCCTTCAGATCGGCGCTCGTGCCGCCGTTGGCATAATGCGTGATTAACTCGGCAAAGGTCGGCTCGCCATAGCCTTTGACCAGCACATCGACCAGGCCGGTCTTCAGGCAGGTTTCGGGGTAGAGCGAGGGGAAGTAACCGCCCCAGATGATCGGCAAATCGGGGTAGCGCTCCCTGAGCGCCTGGCTTTGTTTATAAGCGGTGTCTACCTGATCGCCAGGCATGACGCTCATCGCTACGAGCAGCGTATTGCTGGCAGCAGCGGCCATCAGCTTGTCTGGGGCATCTTTATCGACGTTGGCATCGAAGATGAGCGGCTCCAGCGTTTCGCGGTCCACCATGCGTGCCACCGACATGAGCGGCAAGGGCATGCGCGGGAAGCCATCGAAGCAATAGGGTTGAAAGAATAAAACCTTGCGGCGTTGATTCATCGGGATACCACCTCCTGCGAGTGGGCTGATGAGATGGATGGGCTATCGGCGGCTCTTGCCGGCAGTTCTGGCGAGCCATCTGGACGAGCCGGCTGGAAGCCAGCGGTACGAGTAGAAGGCAGTGCGCGCCAGCCCTCTGCCCAGGGGCGCAGCAGCGCGAAGAGCGCTGCCCAGGCCAATACTGTCAGTGCCAGGATGAGCGGGAACGGGAGGCTCTGCCCAAGCGCGAGCAGCGCCAGCAGGGGCGCCGAGAGCAGCGCCGGGCGTTGCAGGCCGCGTGCCCAGACGATGCCCAGCCGTGTACGATGGGCCAGCCAGAGATAGCCGGCCAGCGCGCCGGCCTCGACAATCAGCGTGGCGATGCTGGCGCCGAGCGCGCCATAGGGCGGGATGAGCAGGGCGTCCAGCAGCAGGGCCAGCGCCAGATTTGCCAGCAAGACATACAAGACCAGGCGCTGCTGGTCATGAACGAACAGCGCCGTAACAACCGGCACATAGCCAAAGAGAATGGGTACGACCCAGATGACCAGGCGCAGTGGCAGCGCCGCCGGCAGATAGGCCGGGCCAAAGACGAGCCGGGCGACATCTTCTGCCCGAAACGCAATCAGCAGGCTGGCTGGCAACCCGATGCAGAGCAGCAGCGAGACGGAGCGCTCCACAAAGCGCGGCGAGTAGTGCCGGGCCAGCGCTGGCAGCGCGACGGCGTTCCAACTGGTCGAGAGAAGCCAGAAGGATTCGACGATCTGGTAGGGCGCGCTGTAGTAGGCGACGGCGCGCCCGCCGCGCGCGGCGCTGAGAAAGAGCGTATCCACGCGAAAATAGAGGGTGGCAGCCAGCGCGCCCAGCCCCAGCGGCAGCGCGGCAGCCAGCGCCCGACGCCAGAGAAGCAATGCCGCGCCTGAAGACGCACCTAAAGGTGGCAAGCCACCACGAAGCCGGCCTACGCCGGCTAGGATCGATTCAGGCCAGTGGTTGTTTTTAGCCCGCGAAGGCGGGCTTTGCGGCGTAGCCTCAAGGTGCGTCTTCAGGCGCGTCTTCAGGCGCCAACTCCTCGCCAGCGCCAGCCCCGTGATGAGCAGCGCCCATCCGGCCAGCGCTGCTGCAAGCCAGGCCAGGGCGAGTACCCCGGCATGCCAGAGCAGCAGCAGCGCCAGCGTGGCGAGCAGCCCAATCCAGTTGTTCATGGCGTCCAGCCAGCTTGCCAGAGCGGCGCGGCCCAGGCCGGTCAATGTAGCGGCCAGCATGGCGGCCAGGGCATCCGGCACGAGCAGCAGCCCTGCCACCAGTGCCAGGCGCGTATCTACCAGCGCCGGGAAAACGATGGCGATTGCGGCCAGCAGAGCGTAGGAGGCCAGCGCCAGCAGCAGGCGCAGTGGCGCGAGCGCGGCCCACCAGGTGCGTCCCGCCTCGCCACGCCGGGCGATCTCCCGCGTGGTCAGCGGGTTTAGCCCGGCATTGGCTAAGATCGCGCAGAAGCCGACCAGCGTGAGCGCGGCGGTATAGCGGCCCATCTCCGCCGCCGGAAGCTCGCGAAAGAGCAGCAGCGCCGTCAGGATGGCCGCGCCTTTCGAGACAATGGCGCCGGTGGTGGTAGCAAAGAGCCGTTTAACCAACATGGTGCAGCTTTGCCTCGGCGCTTGCGGCTTGTTTGGCCCCAGCCTGGGTGGCGACGGTCAGCACGCGGGCCAGCCGGGGGTCTTTGCCCTCGCTGCGCCGGCCATGCCACCACGTCAGCCCACGCAGCACGGCCAGCTTGGGCAGATCGTAGAGGTTACGACGGTGCAGCAGCCGGCGCTGGCGGAAGTAGACCAGTGTGGTGAGGTAGCTGACCATGCGCTTATAGTAGCGGCCAGAAAATTCTGCCGGATGCAGCAGGCGGTTTTCGCTGGTCTGCTTCCAATCCTCGCGCTCCTGGCCTAGATATTCCTCGACGGCATCGTAGAAAAACGTGCCGCGAATCGGATGGGCAACCGAGATCGAGACGGTTTCGGGCAGATTCTCCAGCAGCAGCTTTTTGGTGAGGGCGATGTCTTCGCGCTTCTCGCCAGGATAGCCCAGCATGATATAGAAGGCGCGCTTGATGCCGCGCTCTTTCATCAACTGCGCGGCGCGATAGCTCTCCTCGACCTTGATGTTCTTATTCATTGCGTCGAGGACTTTCTGCGAGCCGGATTCCACTCCGCACCAGATGCGCGTGCAGCCAGCAGCTTTCAGATGGTCCAGCAGTTCGGGCGTCAGCAGGTCCACCCGCGAGAGGCACTCAAAGGGGATGGTGGCCTCATAGGTCTCCATCGCCTGCCGCCAGCGGGCGATCCAGGGTTTATTGACGCCGAAAATATCATCCGAGATGCGGATATGATCGGGCTTCCAGTCGTCTTTGATGCGCCTGATCTCCTGGGCCACCAATTCGGGATCGCGCAGGCGGTAGTTGCGGCCAAAGACGGCCCGGCTGCACCAGGCGCAGCCAAAGGGACAGCCCCGCGAGGTAATCAGGTGCAGCGAGGTAAAGCCATGATGGCGCTTCCAGGCGTGCAGATATTCGCCCAGGTCGATCAGGTCGCGGGCCGGTTCGGGCAGCGTGTCGAGATTGCGCATCAGGGCACGCGAGGGGGTGCGCTCGATCTCGCCCTGCTCGTCGAGGTAGGCGATGCCCTGGATGGTGTCGCGTGGCGTCTCGGTCTTGCCGGTGAGCCTGCCAAGCAGTTCGGTCAGCGTATGCTCGCCCTCGCTGAAGGTCACATAATCGGCGCCGTAGGTCTTGAGATAAAGGTCGGGCGCGACGGTGGCGTCTGGCCCGCCGCAGATGACGGTGCAGCCGCGCTCTTTGGCCCCGGCGATCAGCCTCGCCGCCGAGGGCCGGCAGATGAACATGCTGTGGAAGCCAACGACGCGCGCGCCGCTTTCCTCCAGGGTGCGGAAGAAGGCGCGCTCGTCCTGGCGAAAGGTGTTGTCATAAACTTGCACGCGATGGCCTTGCTGGCGCGCATAGCCGGCCAGATAGAGGATGCCCAGCGGCGCGTAGGGTCGCATATTGTGCATTTCTGTTGGGTCGCGGTTCAGAAAGTAGGTATTCGCCAGCAAGATATCGGTACCCATATGGGCTGCTCTCTTCCTGTTATCAGCCATGCTCCAGGGAGCGTTGTGGTGAGACGTTCTGATACACTATTCGCTGGAATGTTACGCGCGCTTGCACGTTTGATGCCTGAGATGTGCTGGCAATCTTCCTTGCAGGCCCAGGGTATGGTATGCTGGCAGCACATCCTTGCAATGCAGAAAGGGACGAGCCATGTCTACTTCTGGCAAGCCGGCCTCCGAGCCAATGGCGATTCTAGGGGCGCGGCTGATCGATGGGACCGGACGCGATCCGATTGAGGACGCGGCGCTGGTGATTGAAAACGGGCGCATTCGGGCCGCCGGGCCGCGAGCGCAGGTGCAGGTGCCGCAAGGCGCGCAGGTGATTGAGGCGCCGGGGATGACGCTGCTGCCTGGGCTGATCGACTGCCATGTGCATCTGGCGATTCGCGCCGGCATGGGCCTGGCAGATCGCGTACTGACGCCGCCCTCGCTGAGCCTGCTCTACGCGGTGCCCAACAGCAAGGCGACACTCGAAGCGGGTATCACGACCGTGCGCGATGCCGGGGGCACGCCCGCTGGCGTAAAGATGGCTGTGGAGCGCGGCCTGTTCCCTGGTCCTCGGATGCTGGTGGCCGTGACCATCCTCAGCCAGACCGGCGGGCACGCCGATGGCTACCTGCCCTGCGGCATGGACCTGCGCCTGGGCAATTTCCCAGATGTACCGCAGAGTGTAGCGGATGGCATCGATGGCATGCGCAAGAAGACGCGCGAGGTCTTGCGTGCCGGGGCTGACTGGATCAAGCTCTGCACCAGCGGCGGCGTGCTTTCCACCGCCGATGACCCTTCCTCGCCGCAGTTCACCGTTGAGGAGATCGAGGCGGCGGTCTACGAGGCGGCCATGCACCATAAGCGCTGTATGGCGCACGCGCAGGCGACGCAGGGCATCAAGAACGCGCTGAAGGCTGGCGTGGTCTCGATTGAGCATGGCATCTGGCTGGATGACGAGGCGATTGAGATGATGAAGCGTCAGGGCGCCTATCTGGTGCCAACGCTGGTGGCGCCGCGTGATGTGATCGCCTTTGCCGATGCCAATCCAGGCGCCTTGCCAGAGGTGGCCGTGCAGAAAGCGCGGGCGGTGGTGGATGACCATTCGGCCAGCATCAGGAAGGCGATCCAGGCGGGGGTGAAGATTGCGATGGGGACCGACAGCGGCGTGGGGCCGCATGGGCGCAACGCCCGCGAGCTTGGGCTGATGGTGGAGCATGGCATGACGCCGATGCAATCCATCCTTGCCAGCACGCGCCACGCGGCGGAACTGCTGCATCTGGACAAAGACGTGGGCACGCTGGAGCCGGGCAAGCTGGCCGATGTGCTGCTGGTCGATGGCGACCCGCTTGAGCAGATCACCGTCGTGGAAGATCAAGGCAAAGTGGCGCTGGTCATGAAGGCCGGGCAGGTTGTCACAAGCCAGCTTGAGGCCAGCCGGCGCCCGGCAGCGATAACTATCTAGCCAGTGAGGAGCTATTGATGGATGAAGAGAGCGTGCGCCAGGTCTCTGCTCGTTTCTACGAAGCGGCCAGCGCGGTGATGCGCGGAGATGCCGGCCCGATGCTGGCACTCTGGTCGCATCAAGACGATGCGACCTATCTTGACCCACGCGGCGGCTTCCAGCAGGGCTGGGAAGCGCTGCGAAGCTATTGGGAGTACGCGGCGCAGTTGAACCAGGACGCGCCTGGCGAGATCGCCGCAGCCGGGCGCATGCTCCTGCTCAACATCAGTGGGCAGCTTGCCTATACGGTGATGGTTGAGGAGATACGGCAGGTCGGCGAACACGGCAGCGATCTGCTGGAGTCCCACGCCACCAACATCTACCGTTTTGAGGCCGGCGGCTGGCGAATGCTTCACCGGCACGCTGATACGGTACGCATGGTGAACGAGCAGGGTTCCGCCGATGAATGACGTTTGACACATTCCTACTTCATCAATCGGCGAAGGGCTTGACGAATCGAGCGCCACTCTGATATGCTGCGCATCAAGCAGCGCGTGCTGCTCGCAGAAGCAGGAGGATGGCGTGAGATGGCAGCAACTCCCACACCCCGCAGCAAGGTCTTCATCAGCTATAGCCACGAGGATAGCGACCATCTGGCGCGGCTCCAGAAGCACCTCAAGCCGCATGTGCGCGCCGGCGAGATTCCGCTGTGGGTGGATACCCAGATCAAGCCCGGCGACGACTGGAAGCGCGAGATCGAGCAGGCGCTTGACGCGGCGCGGGTCGCCATCCTGCTGGTGAGCGTCAGCTTCCTGGCCTCCGACTTTGTGGCCGAGGCTGAACTGCCCAAACTGCTGGCCGCCGCCGAGCAGCGCGGCACGCGCATCCTGCCGGTCATCCTGACCCCCTGCTCCTTCCGGCGCACCAGGCTGAGCCGCTTTCAGGCGGTCAACGACCCGGCACGCCCGCTGAGTGGCCTGAGCCAGTACGAGCAAGACCTGGCCTGGGAACTGGTCGTCGAGGCCGTGCTGGACGCGCTGGATGCCCAGGCCCAACCAGCACAACCGCCCGCGCCGGACCCCACCCCTGCCGGCCAGCGTCCGGCGCTACGGGCTGCTGTACCGCCGGACGCTGGCCGGCGCGCGATGCCAACGCCAGCGCGCCCGCCGCTGGGCACCTTGCTCGCCACCTGCCGGGGCCATACCAGCGAGGTGCTTGGCGTGGCCTGGTCGCCCGATGGTTCCCGCCTGGCCTCGGCCAGTAGTGATAACACCGTGCGCCTCTGGGACGCCGCCAGCGGCAGGCTGCTGCGCACCCTGGGGGGCCATGCCAACTGGGTGGTGAGTGTCGCCTGGGCGCCCGATAGCGCCCGCCTGGCCTCAGCGAGCGCTGATAGCACCGTGCGCCTCTGGGATGCCGCCAGCGGCAGGCTGCTGCGCACCCTGGAGGGCCATACCAACTCGGTGGTTGGTGTGGCCTGGGCGCCCGATGGCGCTCGCCTGGCCTCGGCAGGCGATAATAAGACCGTGCGCCTCTGGGACGCCGCCAGCGGCAGCCTGCTGCACACCCTGGAGGGCCATACCAACGTGGTGCTGGGCGTGGCCTGGGCGCCCGATAGCGCCCGCCTGGCCTCGGCAAGTGTTGATAGCACGGTGCGCCTCTGGGATGCCGCCAGCGGCAGGCTGCTGCGCACCCTGGAGGGCCATGCCTTCGTGGTGCGTGGCGTGGCCTGGGCGCCCGATAGTGCCCGCCTGGCCTCGGCAAGCGATGATGACACGGTGTGCCTGTGGGATGCCGCCAGCGGCAGGCTGCTGCGCACCCTGGAGGGCCATACCGGCTGGGTGTGGAACGTGGCCTGGGCGCCCGATGGCTCCCGCCTGGCCTCAGCGAGCCTTGATAGCACGGTGCGCCTCTGGGATGCCAGCAGCGGGCAATGCCTCTTCATCTATCAGGGGCATACGGGCGTTGCGAATGCCGTCGCCTGGTCGCCTGATGGCTCCCGCCTGGCCTCGGCAGGCGAGGATAAGACGGTGCAGGTGTGGTCGGCAGGGTAGGGCGGCCCCTTCGCCGAATAAATTCGGCGCGAGGGGCCTTCGGCCAGGATGTCCCGGCGGGACAAGGGCGCCACCCGGCCCCTACGCCGAATAAATTCGGCGCGAGGGGCCTACGGCCAGGATGTCCCGGCGGGACAAGGCACGCCCGGTTCGGAGCCAGTCCCGCAGGGACTTTGTGGCGGAACGCCCCTCGCGCCGGTTTTAACCGGCGAATTGCCGGGACAGACTGGCGCGCCGGTCCCGCCAT
>CAZFWN010000220.1:0-8842 GCA_964522745.1 uncultured Ktedonobacterales bacterium | reverse complement strand
ATGAGGCCATCCGCGAGGGCATGGACGGCATCTCCCCGCGCTATGTCATCAACCGACTTTCCAGCGCGCTGGTGCGCGAGAATGTCACCTGCATCAACCCGATTGATGCTCTGCGGGCGCTGCGCGATGGCCTGGATCAGCATACCGGCATCACGCGCGAGGAGCGCGAGCGCTATCTCAATTTCATCTCGGAAGCGCGCAAAGAGTTTGACGAACTGGCAAAGAAAGAGGTCCAGCGCGCCTTTGTCTACTCCTATGAGGAGTCGGCACGCACGCTGCTGAATAACTACCTGGATAACGTCGAGGCGTACTGCAACAAAACCAAGGTCCGCGACCCCATCACCGATGAGGACATGGAGCCGGACGAGCAGTTGATGCGCTCCATCGAGGAGCAGATCGGCATCAGCGAGAACGCCAAGAAATCCTTCCGCGAGGAAATCTTGATTCGCATCTCCTCGCTCGCCCGACGCGGCCAGGCATTCGACTATACCAGCCACGAGCGGCTCAAGGAGGCCATTGAAAGGAAGCTGTTCATGGACCTGCGCGATGTCGTCAAGATCACGACCTCCTCGCGCACACCTGACGCCGAGCAGTTGAAGAAGATCAACGAGGTCGTCAGCCGGCTGATGAGCGATCACGGCTACTGCCCGGTCTGCGCAAACGAGTTGCTCAAGTACGCCGGCTCGCTCTTGAACCGCTAACCGACCCCTTACATACTCCTGGTGTGGGCAGAGTAGCAACGCGCGCAGGTGGATGGTGGAGTCGCTTCCGCCATCCACCTGCGCCTCTAAAGAGGAGGGTTCCACCAATGCCCGTCACCCGCCCCGATTGGTCGCTGCATCGCAAAGGCAGCATCGACCAGGAACGCCATAAAGAGAAGATTAAAGAGGCCATCAAAAAAAACCTCCCCGAAATTGTCAGCGAAGAGAACATCATCCTCTCCGATGGCAAGTCGATCATCAAAGTGCCCATCCGCTCGCTGGATGAATATCGCTTCCGCTATGATTTCGGGCGGCAGGAGCAGTCCGGCCAGGGCGACGGCAACAGCAAAGTTGGCGATGTTATCGCCCAAGACCCGCGCCCCGGCCAGGGCAAAGGCAAGAAGGGCGAAGCCGGACGCGACCCCGGCCAGGACTACTACGAGGCCGAGGTCAGCATCGACGAACTGGCGGCCATCATCTTTGAAGACCTGGGCCTGCCCTTCCTGGAAGAGAAGAAGCTGGCCGAGATGGAAACCGAATCGGTGCGCTTCACCGATGTGCGCAAAAAAGGCCCGATGGCAAACCTGGACAAGAAGCGCACCATCCTGGAGAACATCAAGCGCAACGCCGCCAAAGGCGACCCCACCTTCCACGACCTGAAGACCGACGATCTGCGCTTCAAGGTCTGGGAGCCAACGATTAAGTACCAGTCCAACGCCGTCGTCTTGGCGATGATGGATGTCTCCGGATCGATGGGCGAGTTCGAGAAATACATCGCCCGCAGCTTCTACTTCTGGATGGTGCGCTTCTTGAGGACGAAGTATAACAACGTCAAGATCGTTTTCATCAGCCACCATACCGAGGCCAAAGAAGTCACCGAGGAGGAGTTCTTCCACAAGGGCGAGAGCGGCGGCACGCAGGTCTCCTCGGCCTACGAATTGGCGCTGGAGATCATCCAGGCGCGCTATAACCCGCAGGACTGGAATATCTATCCCTTCCACTTCTCCGATGGCGATAACCTGCCCTGGGATAACGAGAAGTGCGTGCAGTTGGTGCAGAAGCTGATGGGCATGTGCAACCTCTTCGGCTATGGCGAGATCCGCGAGGGGCACTACCGCTCGCCCAGCACGCTGATGTCGGCCTATAACAAGATCACCGATAAGAAGTTCATCGCCGTGACCATCTCGGATAAGAAAGAGGTCTACCCCGCGCTGCGCAAGTTCTTCTCGCTCCGCGAGGGCGCGGCGGCTGGCACAAAGTCCACGCGATGACCTGCTGATGGTCTGCGCTTGATCGTTCTAGACAGGAAGCGAGCATACCAATGGCCCACGATAGCGACCTGGAGAGCCTGATTACAGCCGAAGAACAGATCATCGAGATCGCCAAGCGTTTTGGGCTGGACCCGTTCCCCGTGTTCTTTGAACTGGTCACCTCCTATAAGATGTACGAAGACGCGGCCTATGGCCTGCCGGGCCGTTTCAACCACTGGACGCGGGGCAAGGCGTTCTATCGCATGAAGACCCAGTACGACTATGGCCTGAGCAAAATCTACGAGGTGGTCTTTAACACCAACCCTTCAGTGGCCTACCTCATGGAGCAGAATGATCTGCTGCAAAACAAGGTCGTCATCGCGCATGTGATGGGCCACAGCGATTTCTTCAAGAACAACGCCTACTTCCGGCACACCTCGCGGCGCATGATCGATAAAGTCAGCATCCACGCTGACCGTATCCGCAAATACGAGTTCGATCATGGCACGCACGAAGTCGAGCGCTTTCTGGATGCCGTTCTCTCCATCGAAGAGCATATCGACCCCAACGCCTTTGCGCGCAAGACCTACGGCGACAAGCCAGAGGAGGAAAAGCCAGGCGCGCCCGGCCCGTATGATGACCTGTGGAACCTGGGCAAATCTCCAGACTTGGAAGAAGACGACGAAGAACTCTTCCGCAAGCCGCGCAAATTTCCGCCGGAGCCGGTCAAAGACATCCTGCGCTTCCTGGCAGAACACGCCCCCGATCTGGAGGAGTGGCAGCGCGACATCATCATGATCGTCCGCGAAGAGATGCTCTATTTCCTGCCCCAGATGCAAACTAAGACCCTGAACGAGGGATGGGCTTGCCTGGTTGGGTCCAGTCTTGTTCTCACTGAGCGTGGCCTGATGCGCTACGACGCCTTGCACGAACAACTGGCCGCCGGGGAGCAGATGGCGGTGGGCAGCGGCAGCGGCGAACAAGACCGCATCACCGACAGGCATATTCGTCACAACACGCCAACGATCAAGCTCTACACTCGACGCGGGCTGGTCATCGAGGGCGCTGAGGAGCATAAGCTTAGTATTGGCCCCGACCAATGGATCGCGCTCAAGGATGTGGCCGTTGGGCAGAAAATCCCGCTGAGCGTAGGCGACAATATCTGGCCTGAAGAGTGGGTACAGGTGGAGGCTCCGATGCGCGTGAAGAGTGTCTCGGTAGAGGATGTGGCGCTTGCCGCTGGAGTAGGCGTCCATACGGTCTATCGCTGGCTAGAGGGCAAGACGAACTACGGCGCAGAGCGCATCACCACTGCAATTGAGACGACGGGGTATCAGTTTGGGCACAAAGGAAAGCCGCTCCATGCGAAGCGGCTCCCACTCGTTGCCCCAACCCACGTCACCGAAGAGTTTGCCGAGTTCCTGGGCTACCTCATAGGTGATGGTAATATTCATATCTCCAAGGGGGCGATTGGCTATACGACAGGTGATCGCGTGCTGGCAGATCGCTATGCCGCGCTTGTCACACGCCTCTTTGCTGTTGAGCCGGCGCTGTTCTGGGATGATAAGACGGCTAATGGGAAGGGGGGACGCTGGCGCGTTGTGTTCTATGCTACCAATGTGCTTGATCTGCTGAAAAGGTTGGGAATCGATCTGAAGGCCAAAGCGCGCAATAAGCGCATTCCAGATGTCATCTTGCGCTCGCCCAAGAGGGTTGTCCGTGCCTTTTTGCGGGCCTACTTTGATTGTGATGGCTGCGCCTCGCTCACATCGGGAGTCATCCTCTCCACCTTTAGCGATGATATTGCCCTGGCGCTTCAAATCCTGCTCCTCAACTATGGCATCCTGAGCAGCCGCAGCGGGCCGAATGTTTACATTTGCGGCAAATCAGCAGAGGTTTTCGAGCGTGAGATCGGTTTTGGCTTGCCGCGCAAGCAGGAAAAGCTCCATGCTTACGTGACCAATCGCCGGTGGTTTTGTCGGGAAGAGCCAACAGATACGGTGGTCAAGATCGAGCATGGCGTAGCCGATGTCTACGATATTACGGTTGATCGCTCGCATCGCTACGTTGCCAACGGCATGCTGCACCATAACAGTTATTGGCACGCGCGCATCATGCGCGAGTCAGACATGACTGACAGTGACGCCACCGATTTTGCCCAGATGCACGCCGGCGTGCTGGCGCCCTCGCGCACGCACCTGAACCCGTATCATCTGGGCTATAAAATCCTGGAGGACATCGAGCGGCGTTGGGATAACCCCACCAAAGAGGAGCAGGAGCGCCTGGGCCGCAAGCCAGGCCAGGGCCGCGCCAAACTCTTCGAGGTGCGCGAGATGGAAAACGATGTCTCGCTCTTGCGCAACTACCTGACCAAAGAACTGATCCATGACCTGGACCTCTATGTTTATAAGAAAGAGGGCGATCAGTGGGTCATCGTCGAGAAAGACTGGCGCAAGGTGCGCGATTCCATCGTTGCCAGCATGACCAACTTCGGCTATCCTTATCTGATGATCGAGGATGCCGACTACCGGCGCAACTCCGAACTCTTTATCAAACACTACTTCGAGGGGCAGGAGCTAGACCTGAACTACGCCGAGAAGACGCTGCAATACGTCTATCAACTCTGGGGCCGGCCCGTCCACATTGAGACATTGTTCGATGGCCGGCGGGTGCTGCTCTCTTATGACGGGGAGAAGAACCACCGCGTCAACCTGGATAAAGAGCGCGGGTAGCGAAGGAATGCCTGTGATGCCGCCAGAACAGAACCCGCTGCCTCAAGTCGAGGCACCCGGCAAGGAGCAACGCGCCAGTGGGAATCTGCTGGCGCTCAGCACCATCAGCCGCCTGATTAACTTCAACCTGGACCCACAAGAACTGTGCGATACCATTGTCAGGCTGCTGCAACAACGCTTTGGCTATGACCGGGTCGCCATTTCCACGATTGAGGCGGCGGCGCTCCTTCCACCAGGCGAAGATGGCAGCGTGCCAGAGGTTGCCGCCTCGCTGCCAGCGCCGATCCCCTGGTTTGCCGGCTCTGGGTTGTACCGACCGCCCCCAGCAGGGGAGATGCCCGACGCGGCAGAGCTGGCGCGGTGGCGGCTGGTCCGGCGCACCGAGAATGGCGACCATCGTATCCCGGCAAGCTTTGTCCTCACGCGCGGCATCGTGGGCCGTACCACCCGCACCGGACAAGCTGAGCTGATCGCCGATGTCACCAGCGATCCCGACTATATTGAACTGATGCCAGGCGTCCTTTCTCAGATCTCCGTGCCATTGATCCAGCAGCAGGCGGTGCTGGGCACCTTAAATGTTGAATCGGCCAGGCGCCGTCTGGACGAGCATGATTTCGCCCTGCTGCAAACGGTGGCCGATGTCATGGTTGTCGCTTTGCATAATGCCCGACTGTATCAGCAAACACAGCGCGAGCGCGACGCAGCCCGGCGCGCTGCCGACCTGCTGCTGACCCTGCATCATATCAGCCGGGAGGTGCTGACGGCCTCCCGGCTGGATGAGACGCTGGAGCGCATCACCAGCGCCGCCCTGGAGATCAGCGGCGGCATCTATGCGTCGCTGCATATGCCAGAGGGACACCAATTGCGGCTAGTCGCGCCACGCACCTCCATACCCGTCACCCTGGAAGAAGGGGATGATTTCCGCTCGGAGATCGGGCAGGGGATCGTCGGACTGTGCTTTGCTCGCGGCGAGATGATCGTCGTTGATGACACCACGACGGACCCGCGCATGCTCCAGCGGCCCCCTGCTGAACAACTCCATTTGCGGTCTATGATCGCGCTGCCGCTTATCGTTCAGCATCAAACGCTTGGGGTACTCAGCGTCGGCCACACAGCGCTGGCCTCGTTCTCCCCAGAGGTGCAACAAGCGCTGGCCCTCTTGACCGATCAAGCCGCCATCTCCATTCGCCGCGCCTGGTTGGATGAGGAACTGCGTCAAGCGCTGGAGCGCGCCACCGAACTTGACCAACTGAAAGACCACTTTTTGCTGATGGCCTCGCATGAACTGCGCACGCCACTGACGGCGGTGATGGGCTTTCTAGAGTTGCTCAGCGACTATCCTGGCCCGCTCTCAGACGAAGTCGCCCAGCGCTTCCTTAACCGGGCGCGCACGGCCACCGACGAACTCACCCTGCTGCTCGGCAATATCCTCGACGGCACGCGGGGCGAGATTGATCGCTCCAAGCTCCTTTTTGAGCAGATAGAACTGGCCGCGCTGGTGCAGCGCGTGCTGCCGTTGATCGCCGCCCGCGCGCGCCACAAGCTGCTCGCGCAAGTGCCAGCGGGGTTAAGCGTCTGGGCCGATGAGATGAAAGTGCAGCAAGTGCTGCTCAATCTGCTGGCGAACGCCATCAAATACTCACCTATCGACACGGCCATCATCATCGATGCCCAGGGCGAGCAGGACACCGGCCTGGTCACCATCAGCGTGCGCGATCACGGCCCCGGCATCCCGCTGGAGGATCAGCCCCGGCTCTTCCAGAAATTTGTGCGTCTCAACGAGGGCATCAACAGTGCCGTGCGCGGCACTGGCCTGGGCCTCTATATTAGCCGGCTACTGGTAGAGGGCATGGGCGGCCAGATCGGTCTCCACAGTGCGCCCGGCCAGGGCAGCACCTTCTGGTTCAGCCTGCCCACGCGCCCACCAGCCTGATCCCCACCTCTCTCCCTGGAACTTTCTCATCCTTCTACACGTCCTTGCTCATAGAGAGACCACAGACAAAAGGGGAGCGTCTCATGCGTAAGAACTCGATCCTCTGGCTGGCGTTAGTCTGCCTGCTGTTGGCACTCGCGGCGTGCAGCCCAGGCGGAAGTGCGAGCAGCAGTGGAGGCAATCCACCAGCCAGCAGCACGCAACCACCAGCACCGATTCACGTGCCCCAGGGCTATCATGGACTGATTAGCGTGAGTTTCAGCGCGAATACCACTTACGAGCAAGCAAAAGCCAGTATTGAGCAGGCCGGGCTGAAGCTGGCCGTGCCTTGCCCCGATCCAGGGCCAATTGTAGCCGATGCCACGCCCCGGCCAACCGATCAGCGCGACACGTTTGTCGAAACCCACAAACTGACGGCGGCAGGCAGTCCAACCCTGACGCAGACCATGCTCACACAGATTGCTGCTTCCTCTGGTGTTACCTCAGTTGACAGCCTGCCGCGCTTTGAGTGCCCGCTGGCAGTGCAGCCAGGGCAGTAAACGGAAAAGAGCGGGGCGGCAGTGTATGTACTGCCGCCCCGCTTCTGCTGGCTGGTTAGTGGGCAATGATCCGGCCACGAGTGGCGCGCATCTCGCGCTTTGATTGACACGAGACACAGAGCGTCGCCGTCGGGCGGGCCTCCAGGCGTTTGGGGGGAATCATCTGACCGCAATCGTCGCACAAGCCGTAGGAGCCTGCCGCCAGGCGTTCGAGCGCCCGCTCCACCTGCGCCATATCATCCATCAAGACCCGCGCCACTGCGTCGCGGCCCGCGCGGTCTAGCAAGGCCACCGCCTCATCTGCCGGGTGGTTGCTATACTTGGGGCGGGAGTCCTCATCAAACTCCTGCGCCTCCCCTTCCAGCCGCGCCAGCCGCTCTTGCAGTTCTGTCTGCCGCTCGCGCAGTTGTTCCGCCAGCCCTGGCGGCACGACAATGGCCTGCTCCAGCGCAGCGCCACCTGCCACAGGGACCGGAACCACCTCTTCGCGTCCTGGCGCCGGGCGCGCCAGCCCGACAACAGCGTCTACGGGCTTGCTCTGATGAACAGCGCGCGCCTCAGCCGGTTTGCGATGCGCCGCACCTCCGCGCCGGCGCCCTAGCGGCACCACGCGCTCTGCTGGCAGGCGCATTCCCTCAACGCCGCCAGATTCCATCTGGTTGGAACCTTCCTGCCATGCGTGCCTGTTGCGAGCCTCCATAAGTTTCGTTCTCCCCTCTACGGGCAAGGAAGAGTCGGCCCCATTGCCGACTTGCCCCACCCACTAAACCGCTGTGCTATCCGCAGAGTAGCACGCTGCATGCCAATTCTTGAGAAATGCTACTCCCTCTCCCCCAAATTTCCTAAGTCAATGAGTTGAGAGCTATCAAAGTTCTCGGATGAAAGGAGGGCATCGGGTTTCGTAGCAGTGTTTCATCTTGTAGCGCCAAGGCTATGCACAAGTCATGCCCTTTCAATTTGCCCACGCCTCTACACCCACGCGCCACGCTACTTTGATAGTACCCATATCACTGCATAACATGAGAACAGAACACGAGCGGCGCGCCGGGCGCACCGCCAATCCTCAACGGCTTGTGGTGAGCGGCCACAAGCCTATCATCGTTCAATTGTCGTTACAGCGCTGGCTTACCTGAATGCCCCGCCCGAACGGCCACGCCACTCCAGAAAGAGCGCGCCCAGCAGCATCACCAACCAGACAATCCAAAAAATCCAGCCGACCAATCCGCTGAAGAAAAGAATCAACCCGCCCAGCAAGCCAATCAACGGAATGGGGTGCAACAAGCCTCCCAGGACAAAGAGAAGGAGCCAGACCAGAAAGATCGGCAGCAGCACCTTCACCGAAAACCTGGCGCGCGTGCGCACCATTGTATTGCGCTCTAAAGCGAGCAAAATCAATCCCGAAAGAATCGGGATCAGAAACGCGAAGATACGCTCTGTTCGCTCGCTAAAACCAAGCGAGGTATTTGTGCGTGACTTCATCGGCAGCAAGGCTCTCATCGTAGATCAACTCCTTTCGCCCTCTGCGCCCCAGCGCAGGCGGGGCGTCATCCTGAGCTGTCTTCTGTCGCTTGCAGAGAAACCAACCCTACAAGTGCTTCACCCCTTTATACGCATCAGGGAGACGGGAGTTGCAGGTTTTTTTGCTGCCGCCACGCTGGCAAAACGTCTGACGCTCACCTCTCTCTCC
>CAZFWN010000219.1:0-8898 GCA_964522745.1 uncultured Ktedonobacterales bacterium | reverse complement strand
GAGCCAAAGAGGAACTGGCTGTTGAGCCGCCCGGCGGCCTCGCGCAGCACCGAGGGCGGGATATACTTGGGCGACCAGCCGGAGAGGTCGTTGTAGACGTTGCTCTTGTGCTGGACAACGGCGATCATCTCATCATGCCAGGGCCAAGAGGGATGGGCACCGATGATGGTCAGGCCGGGGAAATCGGCGGCCAGCGTGTCCAGATAGATGGGGCGGGTATAATCCAGCTTGATGCCAGAGCCGCCGGGCACGCCGGCACCCAGGCCGGTTGTGCCGGTATGAAAGAGCGCTGGCACACCCAACTCAACGATCTTCTCAAAGAGCGGATAAAAGGTCTGGTCGTTGGGATAGAACGCCTGGACGCCCGGATGAAACTTCATCCCCGACAGGCCAAGCTGCTTGACGGCGCGCTCGGCCTCTTTGATGGCCGCCTTGCCCTTGTGCGGATCTACGCTGGCGAAGCCGACAAAGCTTTGTGGGTAGCGGCGCACGATCTCGGCCACCAGATCGTTGCGCAGCGGCGGCTGGCCGGTGGCCGTTTCGGCATCCCAGGCCAACAGGACGCCGACTATATCTTGCCCTTGATAATAGGCGGCGATCTCTTCTATATCGCGCAGCTTGACCTCGCTACGAAAGAAGCGCTCGGTGGCCGCCCGGTAGGGGCCAAGGGCCACATCCATAAACTCAGCAATAGGCAGGTGGACGTGAAAATCAATGGCTTTTGGCATGAGCAGGTTCCTCTCTGAACACACGGCCCGGCGCACGTGGCCGGGATGAAACGGCGGTCAGTCGCTAGCGCGCTCCACTGATGCTGGGGCAGGGGCAAAGAGACGCGCCATGCGCTGCGCGATAATAGTAGCCTCCAAGATCATGCGCCGGACCAGATCGCCGGCGGCGGGAATATCGCGGATCAAGCCTGACACCTGGCCGGCCCAGACAAAGCCCTCGTCCAGCGCGCCTTCAAGCGCGGCGCGCATATTGACTTCGCCCTTGATAAGCGGCAACAAGGTCGCCAGCGCCTCTTCGCGGGAGGCGCCGCGCCGCTCCAGGTCGCGCTCGATCTCTAGAATGCGCTCGGTCAGCGGCCCTTTAAGGACACGCGCCGGGCGACCCAGCGAGCGCTCGATCACAACAGTATCGGTCTCCTGCGCATTCACCAGCGCGTCTTTATAATGCTGATGGGCGACATTTTCCTGCACGGCGACAAAGCGCGTGCCCATTTCAACGCCCTCGGCGCCCAGCGCCAGCGCGGCGGCCAGCCCACGCCCATCGGCGATGCCACCACTCGCCAGCACCGGAATCTTGACGGCTTCTACGACGCGGGGCACCAGCACCATTGTGCCAACGTCGTCGCGGCCCAGATGGCCGCCGCCATCGAAGCCGACGGCGATCACGGCGTCGGCGCCCAGGTCTTCGGCCTTACGCGCTGCGCGCGTGCCGGCCACCAGCACCATTGTGCGCGGCGTGGGACGGCGCGCCTGCACGCGCTTGAGCAGCGCCTCTGGATTGCCGCCAGTAATGGTGATGACCGGCACCTGCTCGGCCAGCGCCACCTCCAGAAAATGCTCGAATGGGCTGTGGCCGAGCGGAAAGTTGACGCCAAAGGGCTTCTCAGTCAGCGAGCGCACCTTATGAATTTCGGCGCGCAACTCGTCTGGTGTCTCGAAGCAGGCCACGCCGACCTGACCCAGCCCGCCGGCCTCGGAGACCGCCGCCGCCAGATCGCCAAAGGAGAGATGGGCCAGCCCGCCCTGCACAATAGGATAGCGAATGCCCAACAACGCAGTTGCCCGCGTAGGAAGCGTGTCCGGCAGCGTCGCTGCCCGTGCCTGTTCCATGAAATATCCCCTCGTTGCTGCTTGCAGATAGCTTTCAAGGCGTCCTTATTATAGCGCATCCAAATTCTCTTCAGTTTTTCTTCACTTCGTTTCTTGCCCGCTTTAGAGGCTCTCAACATCTCGACAACACACGTGCTGCCGGTTATACTTGGAACAGCTAGCTAGCAAGACAGAACAATCTCAGGCATTTCACATCTGCGTCGGTATGGAACTGTTTTTTTGTGGGTCATTCGTAACCGGTTACGTGACCGTTCACAGCAATGGCCTTCCCAAAGAAGGGGGTTCTTCTTGATGGCAAGAACACTGATGGCTCTGCGCCAGCGGCGGCGCTGGCACACCTGGATCGGCCTGCCCTTCCTGCTCGGCATCCTCATGTTGGGGGCCAGCAGCGCTCCGGCCTTTGCCGAGGGAAGCGCGACCAGCGCCCAGGTGACGCTCCATCTGGATCAAACGCTCAGCACGGTTTCTCCACTGGCAATCGGTGTCAATGACGCGGTCTGGGATGGACATTTGCAGGATGAGCAGATACCCAGCCTGTTGCGCGGAAGGTCATGCGCTACCCTGGTGGTTCTACCGCTGATAATTTCCACTGGCAGACCAATACCCTTGATAATGACTCAAGCGCGGGGACTGACACCTTTGACCAGTTTATGCCGGTCGTCCAGAAGGTGGGCGCCACCCCAATTATTACGGTCAACTACGGCTCTGGCAGCCCTGCGGAAGCGGCGGCCTGGGTGCAGTATGCCAACGTAACCAAACACTACCATATCCGCTATTGGGAGATTGGCAACGAACTCTATGGCAATGGGACGTATGGCGCGACCTGGGAGACCGATAAGCACGCGCTGGGTCCAGCTTCCTACGCGAACAACTCATTACAGTTCATTCAGGCGATGAAAGCGGTGGATCCGTCCATTCAGATCGGCCTGGTGCTGACCGCGCCAGGCAACTGGCCCGATGGGCAGACCAGCGCTACGTCGCCACAGCCCTGGAACGACACGGTGCTTCCCATCGCCTGCTCTGCTGCCGATTTTGCGAGTGTCCACTGGTATCCACAGGGACCAACGGGAGAAACGGATGCAGGGCTGCTGAACGCCCCGGCAAATGGGGAAGGCACGCCTGTCAGCTTTACGCCCAGCATTCCCTCGATGGTTTCGACGCTGCACACCAAGGTCAACCAGTATTGTGGCGCGCACGCCAGCGCGGTGCAGGTCATGACCACCGAGACCAACTCGGTCTCGTACAATCCTGGCAAGCAAACTACCAATCTGGTGAACGCGCTCTACCTGGCCGAAAATTATCTGACCTGGCTCTCGAATGGCGTCACCAGTGTGGACTGGTGGGATGTGCATAACAGCGAGGTGACGGGCACCAACGATAGCGGGAGCCTGTACGGCACGAACAATTATGGAGACTACGGCCTGCTCTCCGTCGGCAATACTGACGAGCCGCCTGCCGACACGCCGTTCCCTGACTACTATGGCTTGCAGATCGTCAGTAAGGTCGTGGGGGGCTTTGACCGGATCGTGGCCGCGTCATCCAACCAAAGTCTGGTGCAGGTGTTTGCCGTCAGGCAGCGGAATGGCTCGGTTGCGGTGCTGCTGATCAATACCGATCCGAACACGACCTATCAGGTCTCGATCTCCGGGCTGAACACCGATGGTCCTGGCGCGATGGTCTACTTTTATGGCGAACACAGCGAAAACGTCAAGATCACCCACGAGTCTGGGCACGACGCCGGCTCGCAGACGATTGCGCCTTATTCGCTGACCGCTGTAGTATTCTCCCGATAGGAGGATTGGCAAGCAAGAGGATTAGCAAGAGCGAAACCGCTTGTTTATCGGCTGGAGGAGTGCCAGCAAACCCTGTTTCTGGCGCTCCTCTTCCAGCTTCTTCAGTTATTCTTTCCTGTGTTTCAGGCGAATTTGAGGAACAAGAAGCCTCTCGACAGTTGCACCTGCTGCCAGTATCCCGCGGCCATTGCTCATCTCGAACAATCACTCGCGGCGCTAGCCCCGCATTGGCTGGTACGCCAGGCGCTCACGCTGGCGGAAGCCTATGCGCTCCAGCGCGAGCGAGATGCGTGTCTTGCCACTGGGGAGCAGGTCGTCACCATCCTCCAGATAATGAATTCCACCATGCTCAATCAGTGTTTTCTTGAATTGCAGCAGCAGATGCTCCACGCATTTCCTCAGGACCGGCGTGTCCAGGTGTTTCTTGAACGAGCGCAGCATCAGCCCTTGCTTCAAGCCGTTCGTCCCGACCAGAGACAGCACGCGGAAGGGTGAATCGCCACACGCCCCCTTCTTCTCAAACTTACACATTCTTCTCCATCCTGGCTACAGAGAAAGAATGCCTATTATTATTGACACGCGGTTGCTTCTCAGCTATCATTGGCACAAGCTCAAATCGTGGAGGTGCTTGTGGCATGAAGACTCCCGCATCTTCCCAACCTGGCGAACCCTGGCAGGATGACCCCTCGCAGACGACCTCATCTCGCTGGCAGCAGATGCCGCCTGATCTGGATGAAGAAGATAGTTTTCCTGGATATGCGCCACCATTCGTCGATGGCTCTGCCTCACATTCCCTGTCCCCGCTTCCTGGGTCGGCAACTGACCTCACTCCAGCGCCTTATCCCAGACGCCGGCGCCGGCTCGCCCGCATCGTCGCACCCCTGGTGGCGCTGGCGCTGCTCGCCGGCATTGTCGTCGTCCTGCGCCTGCCAGACAACACGGTCCAGCCCATCATCAGCCAGCCGGGCGTGAGTACAAATGCTACCAATCAGCCAGCAGCAGGTGGCAATATTCAAGCCTACATCGTGGGGGCCGTTGTGCATCCAGGTGTTTACCCGCTTCAGAACAGTGACCGGGTAGATAAGCTGCTTGAGGAAGCTGGAGGGCCGCTGCCCGACGCTGATCTGGTGCGCGTCAATCTGGCTGCGCATGTCACAGATGGCGAAGAGGTGTACGTTCCCAAAGTTGGGGAACCGCTTCCCAGCGGCCTGAGCAACGGCGGGCCAGGTAAAGTCAACATCAACACGGCCAGCGCCGAAGATATGCACACCTTGCTAGGCATCAGCCTCACCACCGCGAATAAAATCGTCGCCTACCGCGAGGCGCATGGACCATTTACCGCCATCACCCAACTGCTCAACGTGATGAGCCGCACCACCTACGACAAAATCCGAGACTATATTACTGTTTAGGTTGCTGGAAGAGGCATGGGGAATCGTCAGATAGACCCGCCAGAGGATGAGGGTGTGGCGCAGCCGTTTCGGCCAGCAGGCACGAGGCGCGCCACCAGAATGCTGCCGGAGACAGCAAGTGCTGGAGGGCAGGCAGGCAATACGGCGGCGCTGCCCGACCTGCGCGGCCTGCTGCTCGTGGCATTGGTTGCCGCCTGGCTTGCCGGCATCCTGATTGAAAGCCTGGCGTCAGTTTCGCTCTGGCCGCTGCTGCTGGTTGCAGGTGCCGGTGGCACGCTGGCCGTACTCCTACGCGAGTTTGGGCTGCCTGCGCGAGCAGCGCGCCGGCTGACGCTCGCGCTGCTGCTGCTCGGCTGCGCGGCGCTCGGCGCGGCGCGGCTGGCGCTGAGCAATCCGGCGGGCGATGCAGCCGCTGTGAGCAGCTATATCGGGCGCGGCCAGGTGACGATCAAGGGCAGCATCAGCGCCGAACCTGATGTGCGATCTCGCAGCCTGCTGCTGGAAGTAGATGCCAGCAGCCTGAGCCTGGATAGTGGGCGAAATTGGCGCGATGTGCATGGCGCGGTGGCCGTGCTGGTACTCAGCCCCAATGGTCCCTACGCGCCAGAGTATGGAGACAGCGTCGAACCGCGCGGGCTGCTGGAGCCGGTAGCCGGCGGGCCAGGCCCGACTCCCGGCGCTTCTGGCGCAGCCACCGGCGCTGGCTCTGCTTCCAAGAATGCGCGCCCACTCGCCGCGCCCGCCGGTGTGTTTGCCGCTATGACCTTCCCCAGTCTGGTCATCCTGGAGCACGGCGGGGGCAATCCAGTGCTGGCCTGGCTCTATCAACTGCGCCAGCGGCTCGCCCAGGCCATCAGCCAGGCGCTCCCCGAACCAGAAGCCTCGCTGCTGATCGGTATCGTGCTGGGACTGAAGATCCCTGTGCTGCGCGCTCTCTATCCCATCTTTCAGAAGAGCGGGACTGTGCATCTGTTCGTGGCCTCTGGCATGAAGGTGACTATCTTCAGCGGTATGTTGAAGCCGGTGGCACGGCGGCTGGCGGGCCGGCGCTGGGCATGGCTCCTCGTGTTGCTGGGCATTGTAGCCTATACTATCCTCAGCGGCGCAAGCCCCGCCGCGATCCGTGCCGGCATCATGGGCGCGCTGCTGGTGATCGCCCCACGCACGGGACGCTACTATAACACGTACACCGCGCTGGCCCTTGCCGCGCTGGTCATGAGCGCCTGGTCGCCATATGTGCTGTGGGATGTTGGCTTTCAGTTATCGATGCTGGGCACGCTGGGTATCGCGCTGCTCGTGCCAGTGATGACAGGACGGCTGGAGCGGCCCCTGTGCCGGGTGCCAGGCGCGCTGGTGGGCGCGGAGGCGCTGGCAGCCACGCTGGCCGCACAGATCGCCACCTGGCCGGTGCAGGCCATCGACTTCAAACAGTTTTCGCTCGTGGCGCCGCTGACAAATCTGCTGGTAGCCCCGCTGCTGGGCGCACTGCTGCCGATAGGCGTGCTGATTGGCAGCCTGGGGCTGGCGCTGCCCGTCGTCGCTGCCTGGGCCGGCTGGGCGTGCTGGCCGCTCTTGTGGCTGGTGTATCAGATTATTGCCAGATCCGCTGCGCCATCCTTTGCCAGCCTGGCACTTGGGCCGCTGGACCTGCGGCTGGCCTGGCTGTACTACGTTGGGCTGGGTCTGCTCATCGCCTGGCTCCGCAGCCGCCCCAGGCGGATCAAACCGGAGGATGAGCCAGATCCAAAACAAATACGAGCAGCGCGGCAACACGCGCGCAAGATTCAGGCGCGCTGGCGGCTAGCCGCCGCGCTCTTTCTCATTGTGGCCGCCGGCGCGGCCACCCTCGCCAGCCAGCCCGATCAACGGCTGCACCTCATCTGGCTGGATGTCGGGCCACACGGCCAGGCGATTCTCATCCAGACGCCCGGCGGGCACACGGTCTTGATCGACGGCGGCAGCGACCCCGCCGCGCTGGAGGAAGCGCTGGGCCAGCAGTTCCCCTTCTGGCAGCGCACCATCGATCTGGCCCTGCTGACCAATCCGAAAAGCGGGCATCTGCCTGGGCTGCTCGATGTGCTGAGCCACTATCATATCGTCCAGGCCGCCGACGCGGGCATGCTGCATCCCACCACCGCCTATGCTTCCTGGCGCGCCACGCTGGAGCAGCGCCAGATTGCTTATGCCCGCATCCGGCAAGGGTCAGCTATTCAGTTGGAGCCAGGCGTCACGCTCCAGGTACTCTCGCCCGGCCCGACGCTCTCACAAACCAGTAAGCAGAACGACGATACCAACGCTCTGATTCTGCGATTAGTGACGCCAGGGCTGCACGTCTTATTGCTGGGCGAAACAGACGAAACGGCACTGGACGGCCTTGCCGCCAGCGGCGTCGATCTGCGCGCCGATATTGTGCAGATCGCCCTGCCGCCCGGTCAATCGCCAGAGGCGCTGCCGGCCCTGGTTGATCTGCTCCCAGCGATTCAGCCAGCAATGATCGTGGTCACGCCGGCCTCGGCCACGACGGGCAAGGCCAGTTCCGCGCCCGCTACCACGACATCCCCGGAGACCGTTCGCACCTTCACTATCGCCGCTACCGGCACGCTGGCGCTGACCGCCGATAGCCGCCAGTGGTGGCTCGACCACTAGCCTGTATTGGTACGCAACATGCACGGCCCCTTCAAGAGCAGAACGACCTTCACTCTACTGCTGGCTCAAGATCAGACTGAGAGGCTTCACCTGCTCTCAAATGACTTTTCACGCTCAAGGAGGGCGCCTGGTGCGTGATCTACTGCTGCTGCTGCTGGCAGCCACCTCTGGCTACGTGGACGCGCTGAGCTACCAGGGGCTGGGCCATGTCTTCACCTCGAATATGACCGGCAACAGCGTGCTGCTCGGCCTGGCGGCGGCTCAAGCCGAAGGGCTGGCAGCGCTCAGATCGGGCATAGCGCTGCTGGGCTTTCTCTGTGGGGCAGGCGTTGGCGCCAGCATCGTTGGGCAAGACAAGCGCCAGGAGGTCTGGCCGTTTCCGGTGACGGCTGCCCTGGCGCTTGAAGCACTGGTGCTGCTGGCTTTCGTGGTCATTGGGAGCGTGGTCAGCCTGGCTGCCAACGGATGGGTGCTATCCCTGCTAATCGCCCTGTCGGCGCTGGCGATAGGCATTCAGAGCGCGAGCATCAGCTCCCTTGGGGTATCGGGCATCAGCACCACCTACATCACCGGCACCTGGACCAGTCTGATGAGCGGTATCGTAAGGCGACTGCGCGCCATCCGCTCGAAGGAGCAGCAGCCCAGGCCAACACGCTCGCCCCCGCGTGGCGCCCGGCTCCAGGCGTCGGTGGTGCTGGTGTATATCGCGGCAGCGGTGGCCGGCGGCGCTGCCGAAACCCACTGGGGACTGGCAGCGGGCGCGGCGCCTGTCGTTGTGGTTGGGATCGTGGTGGCGCTCGCCTTTGCGCGTTTTGGGCGCCGCGCCATTTGACAACCTTTGAGGCGTTGTGATATACTATCATCTGCCACAGTTCAGTGGCGCCTTCTGGCGCCGCAGAGCAAGGCAAATCAGTCGATATATGGGCGACTAGCTCAATTGGCAGAGCAGCTGACTCTTAATCAGCGGGTTGTCGGTTCAAGTCCGACGTCGCTCACCAAAACATCCGAGAAGCGGCAGTTAAAAACATCTGCCGCTTCTTCGTACATCCTGAGCATGAAGAGGGGCACCTCTCTTCCTCTCACCCCGCTTTTCTCGGCACTGTCATGGTAGCAGGCAAAAAGGCGAAAGGCAATGGAAACAGTGCGGATCTATCGGCTGGATGGGAATATGGCAAGGACATCGTCTATCTGACCTACAAAGCAAACAAT
>CAZFWN010000218.1:0-8919 GCA_964522745.1 uncultured Ktedonobacterales bacterium | reverse complement strand
CCCGCGCAACCTGGGCGGGGATGAGAGAATACTCAACTTACAGCTACTTCACCGACACTGCCATGACCGAAAATCTGCCCAGGACGGTTCACACCCGTCAAAGAAAGCAGAAGGTATCCAATGACAAGGACCATATACACTGAGGAGCCGGGTGCTGGGAAACTCGCATGCCCGGTTCTGAAGACCAACGGCAACCGTGAGGAAGTCGTTGAGTTCAACAAAGCGGCCACAAAGTCGCTTGGTCGGGCACTTGCCGGGCTTTCGTTTGGAACGCAGTTCGCGCCAGAGTTCGATGAGAAGCAGCGGGTAGTGGATACCCCCCTCGAGCGCTCTGAACGCTCTGGGCGCCCGGCCAGCTATGGCGCGGCGCGGGCTGAAGGGAATGGTGCGCAGGCCAGGCCAGTTGCAGTCCCCCAGGAGGCTAGCTCAGAAGGGGTCGACAATGAGCCGGCATCTGACCAAGAGCGCCCTGCCAATGAGCAGCAGATGATGAGCATTCGTAAACTCTGCGCTGCATTGGGCCGCGAAGAGCCAGCGCCCAATGTGCTGACGTTTTCCGGCGCGAGCGCGCTGATTCGCCAGTTGAGCCGCGAATACAACGCGGCCCGCCGCGCCAGCTAGCGCAGCTTCGTGGCGGCTTCGGGGGAATTGCCTGATTTGCTCACCGTCTGGACCATCTCATATTGCTAGATTGGAGAACGGCATGCGAGCGATACAAGCGCGTCAGGAAGCGCGCCAAAGAGCAATAACAGACGCTGAGCGGCAGATGCAGCAATACTGGTATGAACTGGCAAAGGCCGAACAGTCCGGTCAACCGCAAGAGATGCTAGAAGACCTGTTTCATCTGTATCTCTGCGCGGTAGAAGAATATCTCCAGTGGTGCGCGCCTCAGAGAGTGCGCCTTGCCTCCTGACCAGTGGAGGCACAGTCTAGCAGGAAGAAAGAAAAGAGCAGGCCATCTCTTGGAATGAGAGATGGCCTGCTCTTTTGCCGTTTGCTCAGGCTGCGCTTGTTCGTGCTGATTTAGAGTCCGGCGATGAACTCGTTCATCAGGCGCGCAACCTGATCGGGGGCCTCTTCAAGCACCAGGTGTCCGGCGTTGGGGATCAGCGCCAGGCGCGAGTCAGGAATATCGCGGTGCAGCCGCTCAGCAAACGTTGGGGACAGTACACCGTCTTGTTCGCCCCAAATAATAAGCACCGGCTTGTTGACCCAGCGCATATCAGAAGCAACCGACATACTATAGGTTGGTAGTTGCTGGCGGATATGCTGGAATAAGGCTTCTTTGCCTATTTCAGTGTTCCAGGGTGCCAGGTATTGGTCCAGCACCTCAGCACTCAGCTTATCAGGTGTCACTGCGCCTTTAGGGAAGGTTGCCCGCAAGTCGGTGGTGAGTTGTTCTAGAGAGGTATGACGTGGGGCATCGGGTTCCTGGTGGTTGAGCATTTCTGGCAGCGGCCAGTGGGCGGCAAATGCCTGGGCGTAGCAGGTGGTACTGATAAGCACAATGGCGCGCACCTGCTCGATGAGCAGGCGGGTGGCAAGAACCTGAGCAACGCCGCCACCGACATCGTAGCCGGCCAGAATAATCTTTGAGAGGCCAAGCTGGCGCAGGCAGGGGGCCAGTGCATCGGCCTGGCCCCAGATAGACACATCGGCGGGCCAGGGATAATCTGAGTCACCGTAGCAGAGCATATCAAAAGCATAAACCGCGCGTGTTGCCGCCAGCGCTGGCATGATAGCGCGCCAGGAGAAACTGCTGCCGGGTAGGCCATGCAGCAAGAGTGTGGCCCCTTCGGAGCCATGTTCCTCTCCCTGGACGCGATAGCTCAGAGTATAGTGGATTGAACGAATTTTGCGCTGTTGGATCTGTGGTGTAATCGTACTTGAAGAACCTTTCTGCATGAACGCTTGCTCCTCGCGCGGCAGCCCGCGCTCTGTTGGTGTCCCCTGAGTGGGCGGCTGTGGTGCCTGGGCTGGCCTTGCTGGCCCGGCTGGGAGAGGGGCTTTCTGCGCTGGCTGTTGCTGGGTAGCGTTGTCCTGTTTTTGACCCCCTGGTGCTTGTTTTCCGCCTGGTGTTTTTTGCCCTCCAGTGTTACCCGACCCGCTGGGGCGTCCCTTCGTGGGGAAGTGGTGAGATGGCATAGTAGGTATAGGCTTTCTATCAAAGCGCACCCGCTGCTAACCAGTAGCGGGCGCGTGAGTAACAGGGCTTCTCCAGTAGTGACTGCATGCGTGGCTGAGCGGCCAGCCAAGAGTAGTATACTCTATCTAGGCTGCGCGCGGCAACTGTCTGAAAGTGTGTTCTGCCTCATTGTTTGGGTCTGGTGGTCATGATATAATAGCCTCAGTCTGAGGGTACTCTTCTATATGAGCATTCGCTTGAGAGTATGACTCTTGCCTGGTGAACGTTTAGATGCAAGCGCTGAGGGGAGATTTTTATGGAGCGATGTCCAAATTGTGGTGTTGAGACACGACCAGGCGATCAATTTTGCCTGAACTGTGGCAACCGACTTGCTGCGTCTCAACCCGCTGCCAATCCTTGGGGAGGGCCACCGGCTCCAGCGTCAGGCCCGGCGATGCCACCTCCCGGCTCGCCCTGGCCTCCAGGACAGGGCTTTCCACCCCCGCCAGGAGGTGCTGCCCCCTGGCCGGCACCCCCGGCTGGCCCAACCAGCCATCCAACCGGACCAACGCTACAGACAGTCAGTACTGGCACTGGCGCCGCGCCAGACGACCCAACGGTGGTGACCCCGCCTGAGGTGCTGGAACCGACGGTACGCGCACCCGAGACGCCGCCCGTATCCTCTGGGCCGGCAATGGCACAAGGACCATTTGGCTCCGGGCCGGCGATGTGGAATGCACCCTATAGCTCTGGGCCAGCCGCCAATGCACCTGAGGTGCTGGAGCCTACCGTTATCGCTCCACCTGCGCCTGTAGCGACTCAGGAACCTGTGCCGACCCTTTCCAGCCCCAGTCTGGCGACCCAGGCAGCGGTTGACCCGGAGGAGGCCGAGCCTACAGTGACGATGATCGATGAGGTTCCGGCCAAACTCATCGTCACCCGCAACGGGCAGGCGCGTGAGTTCGTCTTGAAGAAGCCGGATATTACCATAGGTCGTGCGCCAAGCAACGACATAGCGCTCTCTGGCGATCAGTTGGCCTCTCGCCGCCACGCGCTGATTCGCTTTGATGGTGTCAACTTCACCATCCGCGATGTGGGCAGCGCCAATGGCACCTATATTAATGGCGTGGAGGTGCGCACCCCAACGTCGCTGCGCAATGGCGACCATATCGGTGTGGGTGAACATGAGATCGTCTTCTTTACGGTGAGCGCTAATGAAGAGGCCGAGCCAACGACGACAACTTTTCCGCCGCCTCTCCAGAGTGATCAGACCTATGGGGAGACAGTCCCGGTATCTGGGCTGGCTGATACTATTGAACCTTCCTCCCCCTGGGCCACGCGTGGAGATAGTGGGACCATTGCCGCCAGTACGCCCGTCGTTGAAGAGCAGAGTGATGTAGAGATAGACATTGCTACCGAGACAGATGGTAACTATGGGGTCACCACAACAGCAGAGGATGCCATTGAGACCGTGACAGTTCCCCCACCGCAGACGGTGCTTCCGCCGGTTGCTCCCAGTTGGTCAGGTCCAGTGCCAATTCCTCAGGCTGCATCACTACAGCCAGTGGTAGATATGCCTGAAGCAACCATCATCGAGCGTATCGAGATTACCGAGCAATCCAATATCGAGGTGAGCGAGGAAGAGGAAGAAGAAGACGCGCAGATTCCAGAACCGGTCGCGCCAGTCAAGCGTTTCCAAGTTGATCTTATAGATGGGGAGGCCATGCCGTTGCCAGTTCCACAATTACCTGAGATTCCTTCCATGCTGACTGCGATTAAATCGCTGGACACCACAACTGCTGAGATGCGCGAGCATCTGCGCCAAGCCAAGGCGTTGGAGGAGCAGGCGCAGCAATTGCGTGATCAACTGCGTGTTGCCAGCGATGCGATCTCGAATCACGATAACTCAGTTGCCATTCTGGCACAGCGTCTGCGCGTCGGGGTTGCCAATGTCTCGAACCAATTGAGCAAGGTAATTGAAGAAGTGACCCGCGCCGATGAGTCACTTTCCATTGCCGATCTGATGAAACTCATTGATGATGTACGCAGCGATCCGCGTGACATCTACACACTTGGCAGCCTGGCTCGCCGGGCGCGTGAACTGGCGCAGTTCTTTGAGATGCACCAGCACGTCAATCAGATCCTTAGCGAATGTCTGGCGACGCTCAATGATCTGCTCTCTGCTGAGATGGCAAAGCCGGAGGGGCAAGGCTGAGTCCAAAGCATTCCTAGATGGATTTCCCTTGATGGATAACCGTGCGGGCAGTCAATCCTACGACGTTGTCATCATTGGGGCCGGGCTGGGTGGTCTACTCAGCGCGGCCCACTGTTTGCAGCGCGGTATGCGCGTCGCCGTGCTGGAGCGCCTGACGCATTGCGGCGGGCGGTTTACCTCTAAGACCTTTCAGGGGGCGCAGATCAGCACCGGCGCGGTGCATATGCTGCCCTTTGGCTCAAATGGGGTGCTGGCTGGGATGCTCCGGCGGCTGTCGGTGCCGCATTATGTCGATGATGCCGAGGTCTTCGCCTCATTTTTTGTGCATGGTCGCCAGTATGTCTGCCGCTCCCTCTTAGGCGTAGCCTCATTCATGAGGCCGAAGCAGTTTGCGCGCTTTGTTGTGCTGGGGCCAACGCTGATGTCACGCAGGCTGCCGCCAGGCGAGCGTGATCTGCCATTCACCGAGTGGCTGAAAAAGCATCACGTGACTTTAGAACGCTCTCTAGAACTCTACCGCTTCTTTGAGCGCATCTCGCATTTTGCGCTGAGTGTTCCCCTGGAGCAGATTAGCGCGTATGAGGTGGCCGAGACCACCAAGAATATGTTTCGCTACGGTCCGCCAGGTATTGTCGAGGGAGGCTGCGCCGCCGTGACCGGCGAACTAGAGCGTCGAGTGCGCGAGCAGGGCGGTGATTTGCGGCTGCGCCATGATGTCGTGCGCCTGCTCACCGAAGATGGTGAGGTCTGCGGCGTGCAGGTGCGTGATAAGGTGACGGGCGAGGAAAGCATCCTCCAGACGCCGCTGGTTATCAGCAACATCGGCCCGCGCGCCACCGGGCGTCTGATCCAGGGCGAAACGTCAGGCGAATCAAATGATGAGCGCGTTGCCGAAAGCGATCCAGGCGCCCCATTTGCGGCAAGAAGTCAGCAGCCCCTGCGCGAGGCGGTTGGCCTGAAAGTGCATCTGCTCAGTGATCGATCTCTCATTCCTCATAAGGGCATTATGTACTGCCTGGATACCGAGCGCATCGCCGGCATGGTCCAGCCCAGCAATTCGGATGCCCGGCTGGCTCCGCCGGGGAAGCACCTGCTGATTACTCATCAGGTGATGCGCTCGGATGATGTTGAGCAGGAGCGTGCCCTGGCGGTACAAGATCTGCGGCGCATCATCGGCCCCGACTTTGATGCAACCTGCCGCGTGCTGACGATCAGCCAGTATCGCGGGGAGTGGCCGGTGAATCGGGCACAACAGGGCGCTGATATTGTCCCAGAGATTGGCCTGCGGGGCTTGTATCTGGTGGGCGATGCTATCAAGCCGTCTGGCTATCTCATGGTGGAGGGTGTGGCGCAAAGCGTCAACCAGATGCTTGATCTGCTCGATCAACTGGATCGGGGAACAGTCGCGCAGGCTGGCAACCACGAAACCAATCCTGCCGGCAGGGATAGAGAAGCTGGCTGGCACTCCAATGTTCCCCCTAAGCCGAAGGCAACGCGGGCGCTCTACTGGCTGATTGCGCCGCCTCCGCCAGCCAAACAAGAGCCGTTGCAGACGCGAGGTGAGCCGTTGTGAAGGATCAGGTGAACGAACATCTCGCCGAGCGAAGCGCTGCCGGGGTGGCGACCCAGCTTGAGGCGATTGAGTCGAATATCGAGCGAGTGCTTTGGGATGGCTCGCTGGAGGAGAGCGAGGCGCTGGCTGCCTATCGCCAGGAGTGTGAGACCCTGGAAGGGCTGCTAGAGCAGTGCGATTCAACGGCAATCGCAGCCTGCCAGGCGCTCCTCGCCTACGGGCTGCTGCGTGAAGATGATCTGGCCTTTGAGCAAGATGGCGACTTGCCAACAAGCCTCAAACGGATGGAGCGTGCAGTGGCGCTTGCTGAAGTCTCAGGAAATGCGGTGCAGCTAGGGCGCTGCTTGCTGGTGCTGGGCGAGCGCCTGGCATTGGCTGAGCGACCACAGGATGCGCGGCACGCCTGGGATCGCTGCGAGGCGCTTGGCCGAGCAAGCAATGACCGTGACCATCAACAGGTGCTTGGCTGGCTGCTCATCATGCGCACACGCCAGGCCATACGCGAGGGTAATCTTGAAGGGGCGTTACTGCTGGCGCAGGAGACAAAGGCGCTACTGGAGGGGATTGATGATGAGGCGGGCCTGGGGGCGCTCTATACCGTGTTGGCTCTGCTCTATGAGGGGCTAGGTCGATCTGCGGCAGAGATTGCCATTGCCTATGCCGAGGCCGGGCGCTGGACAGCCCGCGCGCGTGCAAAGCATAAACGATAAACCTCCCGCTGCTGTCTCTCTCCAGCAATCCTCTGCCCATTTACAAACTATCGTGCTGATGACTATACTTGTGGCTGTGTTTGGTATGCAGCGTGCTTCGTGGTGAACCAGGCGCTGTGGGTAGTGCCTGGTATGAGGAGTGAGGAACCGTATGAGCGAGACTATTACTGCTGATCGTGTGGCCTGTTATGTGGTGGAGGGAGGCACCCCGCTTCGCGGAACGGTAAGCGTGAGTGGGGCGAAAAACGCTGCAACCAAAATGCTGGTCGCCTCTCTCTTAACGGAAGACCTCTGCGTTTTGCAGAATACGCCCCGCATTGGGGATGTGACCATTACCGAGAGTCTCTTGCGCGCTATTGGCGCGCAGATCACCTGGTCAGCCGAGCATCCCTCGACGATGCTCATCAAGACGACTGAGGTGATCAACCACGCTCCCCCACAGGAGCTTGGCAGGATGAATCGGCTGGCGGTGCTGACGCTAGGGCCGATGCTGCACCGCTGCGGCCAGGCGACGATTCCGGCGCCTGGCGGGGACCGCATTGGGCCGCGTCCGATCAATTTTCATATTGAGGGTCTGATGCAGATGGGGGCGGAAATTGAGTATCGTGATGGCTGCTACTTTGCTCAAGCCAAACGGCTTAAAGGCGCGACGATCCGCCTGCCCTTTCCAAGCGTCGGCACGACCGAAAACCTCCTGATAACCGCCTCGCTGGCAAAAGGAGTGACGGTGATCGAGAACGCGGCGATTGAGCCGGAGATCATGGACCTCATCAAGTTCCTGCAAAAGATGGGGGCGATCATCGAACTCAAGGTTGATCGCAAGATTGTGATAGAAGGCGTCGAGCGGCTGCGTGGAGCCACGCATCGTATTTTGCCTGATCGACTGGAGGCGGTTTCACTTGCCATTGCTGCCTATTTGACCAGGGGCGATGTGTTGCTGGAGGGCGCCAGCCAGGATCACCTGCTGACCTTCTTGAATACGCTCTATCGTATCGGCCTAGATTTTTCGGTGGAAGAAGATGCCATCCGCTTCTTTGGCAGTGATGCGCCGCCCCGCTCTATTGCTATTGAGACCGATGTGCATCCCGGCTTTATGACTGATTGGCAGCAGCCCTTTACCGTGCTGCTCACCCAGGCCAGGGGCATGTCTGTCGTGCATGAAACCATCTATGAAGATCGCTTTAGCTATACGAGCGCGCTGAATCGAATGGGCGCCGATACCGGCCTCTATACCAAATGTCTGGGTGAACTAGCATGCCGCTTCCGAGAAAAAGAGTATTTTCATAGCTGTATTGTGCGCGGCCCTACCCCCCTCTCTGGCACCGAATTAACTATTCCTGATATTCGTGCCGGCTGCTCGTATATTCTAGCGGCGCTCTGTGCCAATGGAACATCAACGCTCACCGGCATCGAGCATATTGAGCGCGGCTATGAGCGCCTCCCTGAAAAGCTGCGCGCGCTGGGGGCGCAGATCGAGAAGATCGATGGGCGCGAGGCTGCTCAAGCCCTGGCTGGTCAATAAGTCCCTCATAGTTATACAGAACAGCGCGCAGAAGGCTATCCTCCCTCTGCGCGCTGTTCTCTGCTAAAAACTGGCTTAACGCGGGTTCAGGCCGTAGTTTGGGGCTTCTTTCGTAATAAAAATGTCATGCGGATGGCTTTCGCGCAGTCCGGCGCTGGTCATACGCAGGAAGCGGGCGTGTACTTTCATGTCTGCAATGGTGGCAGCGCCGCAGTAGCCCATCGCCTGGCGAAGCCCACCAACCAGTTGATAGGTCATGTTGCTCAGCAGCCCCTTGTAGGGGACGCGCCCCTCGATGCCTTCGGCGATCAGCTTTGTTTCGTCGGACACGCCTTCTTGGAAGTAGCGATCTTTGCTATAACTGCGGCGTTTCATCGCGCCTATGGACCCCATGCCTCGATAGTCTTTGTAGCGTTCGCCCTGCGAGATAATCAGTTCTCCTGGGCTTTCCTCCACACCGGCCAGTAGTCCGCCAAGCATCACCGTATCGGCTCCTGCGGCAATGGCTTTGGCAATGTCTCCAGAATACTGGATGCCCCCATCGCCGATCACCGGGATGTTGTAGCGCGCTGCCGCCCGCGCACAGTCGTAGATAGCGGTGATCTGAGGCACGCCGACGCCGGCCACCACGCGGGTTGTGCAGATGGCCCCAGCTCCAATGCCAACTTTTATCGCATCAACGCCGGCCTCGATTAGAGCCTCTGCGCCGGCAGCGGTGGCGACATTGCCGCCAATGATCTGCACCTGCTTCCCAAAGCGGCGCTTCGTGCGCGC
>CAZFWN010000217.1:4944-8979 GCA_964522745.1 uncultured Ktedonobacterales bacterium | reverse complement strand
TTGCTCGATGAAGGGGATTAACTCCTCCTTGATGAATTGGTGAAAGTGAAGAGCGTCACCATTGGGTGCCGGACGCTTATGGGCCTCCATTGCTTTTTCAGCGGCTTCGTCCCGAATGGGTGTCAAATCGAGGTCTCGTCGGGTGAACGACTCCCGGAACGCTTCAATCGGGTCTGTATCTTCAGCATAGCCAATGCCGACGACAATCGCATCGGTGGTACTCCCGCACCAGGCCATCGGGCGAATAATGTCCGTGACCATGCCGAAGTACCAGTTGCCGTCGAGTACATAGACGACAGGCCATGTGGCCGGGGTGTCGTTGAAGGGCCAGCCTTCGCCAGGAGACCTGGAATACCCAAGCGGCAGGCCGATTGTGATACGATACGTCCTGCCTGTATGTTGAGATTCCATCATGCGCATTTCGCTGGCGAGTACGGTTGCGGGTTCTGAGGTCATCACGTTCTCCTCGTTTTTGCCCATGTACTGTGGTACTTATGGAACCTTTTGAGTTGCAATGCCTCAATCATAGCTGCCCTCGTTTCGGCTGCTGCGCTGCCTTCCACCAGTATGAGAGCATATGTTGCATCCCCTCAAAGCCTGGTGCTTACCTCAGCGCTTCCACTAACTCGCGCAGGAATAACTCGGCGTCCGTCACCAATCCGGCGGCTTGCGTCGTGCCTCTATCGGCGATTTTGGTGACGACGGCGGGGCTGATGTCTACGGCGACGGTTTTGACGGTGGCGGGCAGCATGTTGCCGGTGGCGATGGCGTGCAGCATCGAGGCGACCATGATCGCTATTTCGACGCCCTCCAGCGCCCGGCGCATCTCGCGCTGCGCGGCAACCATATCGGTGATGACGCCAGGCATGGGGCCATCGTCGCGGATGGAGCCGGCCAGCACCAGATCGACGCCATGCTGCATCGCGTCATAGGTCAGGCCAGCGCGGATCAAGCCAAGCTCGACGGCCCGCTCCAGCGAGCCGGCCCGGCGCACAGCGTTGATGGCGCGCAGGTGATGGCGGTGGCCGTGTTCGACAGCTTCGCCGCTGCCCAGATCGATGCCCAGCGAGGTGCCGAACATATCCGATTCGACATCATGCGTGATGATGGCGTTGCCGCCAAAGATGGCTTGCACATAGCCGCGCCGGATGAGTTCGGCAACGTATTTGCCCGCGCCGGTGTGGATGACCGCCGGGCCAAGCACAAAGAGGATTTTGCCGCCATGCTCGCGCGTCTCCTTCATCTGCCGGGCGACCTCGTGAATCGCCAGCACTTTGGCGCGCTCGGAACTGACGGCGCTCTGCATAAAGCTAAAGACTTCCCGATGGCGCGGGCGCTCCAGCGGGATGACCTTGATGCCCCCATGCCCAACGACGATCTCGTCTCCGACGACTACCTCGTGCATGGCCCGGCAGAAGGCGCGCCCGGCCTGGCGATCAACCACGATGATCACATCCATCTCGATGTGTTCGACATCGATCCACTGGCCCCCGACAAGCACCTGCGTGGGCAGATTGGTGGTGGAATAGAAGTCATCGGGCAGGATGCCGTCTTGCTCCACTCGCGCCGTGCGCGCATCCTGCTCGCGCACAATGACGGCGCCAAGCTGCTGAATCTCGGAGAGCAGTGAGCGCAGCACGGCCTCATCTGGCGCGATGACGCGCATGCGGGCGTAGCTGGTCTCGCTCTTGTGGCGCCCGATGCGCATCTCCTCCACTTCAAAGTTGCCGCCCAGGTCCATGATTGTGTCCCAGACACGCGGCAGAATCAGCGAATCAATGATATGCCCACGCAGTTCAATCGTCTCGGTTGCCATCGTCTTTCTCCCACTATAAATTGAAACGGCGGATAGGCTGCGCGCCTACCCGCCGTTCTCTTCGGCCCTGGGCCGTGCGCTGTGTGCTATTTCTTGATCTTGATCGCTTTCAGGAAGTTGGCCGCCAGCGTTTCCAATTCTTCGCTGTCGTAGGCTTCGATGCTGCCCTCGTCGCAGAGTTTGGCGATCAGCGGGTCGATGGGCACCTGGGCCAGCAGCGGCGAGCCGGTGGTGTAGACCAGATCGGGGCCGTTGCTAGGGCCGAAGACCTCCATGCGCTCGCCGTTGGGCATCTGCATATAGGCCATATTCTCCACGACGCCGATCACCTGGCCCTTGAGCGTCTTGACCATGCTAATGCACTTCTTGACGATCATGGTTGCCAGCAGTTGGGGCGAGGAGACAATCACCACGCCCTCCACTGGAATAGCCTGCATGACGGTCATCGGCGCGTCCGAGGTGCCTGGCGGCAGGTCGATCAGCAGATAATCCAACTGGCCCCAATCAACATCGGTATAGAACTGCTTGATCGCGCTGGAGATCATCGGGCCGCGCCAGACCACCGGGTCGTTCTCATTTGCCAAAAACATATTCATCGACATGACCTTGATGCCGGTGCGCGTCTGGAGTGGGTTGATGCCTGTCTGGCCCTTGGTCGGCTCGCCCTTGACGCCAAACATCTTGGCGATGCTAGGGCCGGTAATATCGCCATCTTCGATGCCGACCTTGAAGCCCTGGCGCTGGAGCGAGACGGCCAGCAGGCCGGTGACCAGTGACTTGCCAACGCCGCCCTTGCCGCTCATGATGGCGACGATATGCTTGATCTTGCCGCCGGTCTCGCCCATCATTGGCAGTGGAATACCCCGGCCAGTGGGGGCGCGCTTCGCTTCAGTCATGACGGGCTGCCCATTGGCGGCGCGGTTCAGGTCTTCGACCAGCGCGTTAGCATCCAGCCGGTGCGTGCGAGCGCCGCCAGCCACGCTCTCTCGCGAGCCGACATGGCAGGCGCTGCAAGGCAGTCCGTGATTTTGAAAGACTTTTTGTGTCTGTGGATATTTTTGCACCACGTCATGAATAATCATATCCGCAGTGATAACTTCGGCCATACCTGCCTCCTGGCGGCGTTCGTAGCAGCCCTGGCGCCGCGCTCAATCGTAAGCATATCCCAAGAATTGCTTTTAATCCTGACTAATCTGGTCGCATTTATTATAGCATACAGAGACGTGTTTTTGCCTGGTGCTTGCATGCTATAATGGTTGTTCACTGGCAACTCATGATCTGGACATGCTATAATTCCAATACTATATAAAAGATAGTATTGAACCTGTCAGCAGGCACGCTGGCAGTGTATTCCAAGGAGGCTATCGATGGCAGTGACTCGTGAGCGCTTTGAGCAGGGCATGACCTACGACGATTATAAGGCCCAGATGACGCGCAACCAGGAGCGCTTTGCAGAAAATGAACGCCAGCTTGAACTCGATCCGGCAGACCTGGCGGTATTTAAGAACCTGCCGCGCCCCTTGAACGTGCTGGTTCTCGCGGAGGACTGGTGTGGCGACGTGATCGCCAATCTGCCGATCCTTGGCCGTCTGGCCGCCGAGAGTGGCAAGCTCCATCTGCGGGTCTTCCTACGCGATCAGAACCTGGACCTGATGGAGCAGTACCTCAAAGATGGGCAGTTTCGCTCGATTCCGGTTTTCGCCTTTTTTGACGAGCAATTTCACGAAATTGGACGCTTTATCGAACGGCCCGCGAGCGTGACCGAGCGAAATAGGCGCTACCAGCAGGAACTCTATGCAGAGCATCCTGAGTTTGGCTCGCCCGACACTCCCGTCAGCCAGCTTCCCGAAGAACTCAGAATGACAATCATGGAGGCCACCGCTGCCCGGCGCGAGTCGTCCAGGCCCGCCAACAATCGGGAAGTCGTGCGCGCCCTGCGCCAGATTGTTGAGGCGGTGCAGGCGTAGCGCTGGCCCATAGAGATGAGTATTCAAGGAGTGAGAGAGGTACAACATGGCGAAACGGCTCGTCAAGGTGACGATTGCCTACTGTTCTGAATGCGGCTACGAGCCTCAGACGCTCGCATTGGCCGAAACACTGATGAAAACCTTCCGTCACGAACTGGCGGAGATCGAGATCATTCCCTGGTATGATGGGTCATTCGATGTCACCGTCGATGGCGAACTGGTGCATTCGATGTACCGCGAGGGCGGCTTCGC
>CAZFWN010000217.1:0-4844 GCA_964522745.1 uncultured Ktedonobacterales bacterium | reverse complement strand
CGCCCGCCTGGTGTGCCTCCAGGGCTGCTCTTGTGGTACAATTCTAAAAGCAGCTTTATTCTCTGAAGCCGCCAGCGCTCGACGGCACCCTCCTCCTGCCTGCGCGGCACCGCCATGACGCTTGTGCTATTCGCTCTTGTTTGTCTATCCCCTGTATCGGAGGCCATGTGGAACAGGTACAACAAGGACTTCCCGCCTCGATAGATGATGTCCTCGCCGCCCTTGCTGCCCAGCGCTATATCGCAGACCGCAGCCTGGCGACGACGATTTACCTGGCGCTCAAGCGCCGCAAGCCCTTGCTGCTGGAAGGCGAGGCCGGCGTGGGCAAGACGGAGATCGCCAAGGTACTCTCCGCCATGCTGGATACCCGGCTGATTCGCCTGCAATGCTATGAGGGCATCGATGTCAATAACGCTGTCTATGAGTGGAATTATACTCGCCAGATGCTGCATATCCGCTTGCTGGAGGCCAGCCACGCCTCCGACTCGAAAGCCATGCAGGACATCTTTGGGCCAGAGTTTCTCATACGCCGGCCCCTGCTGGAGGCGATTGACCCGGCCAATACCAAAGCACCAGTGCTGCTGATCGATGAGCTTGATCGCAGCGATGAGGAGTTTGAGGCGTTCCTGCTGGAGATTCTGTCTGATTTCCAGGTGACCGTGCCCGAAATCGGCACGCTGACCGCCAAGGAGCCGCCTATCGTTATCATCACTTCCAACCGCACGCGCGAGATTCACGACGCGCTGCGCCGCCGCTGCCTGTATTACTGGATCGACTATCCGGCGCTGGAGAAAGAACTAGCGATTGTGCTGGCAAAGGCTCCCGAAGCCAGCGAGACGCTGGCGCGGCAGGTCTGCCTCTTTGTCAAGGAACTGCGCGCGATGGACCTCTTCAAAGCGCCCGGTATTGCCGAGACGCTGGATTGGGTCAGTTCGCTGGTGGCGCTCGATATTCATGAACTCAAGGAAGGGCCGGTGCGCGATACGCTGGGCGCGGTCCTCAAGTATCAGGATGACATCGAGAAGGTCAGCAGCGGCAATGTGCTGAGCAAGATCATTCATAAGGTCATCGGGTCATAGGCCGCTCGCTGGTGGCACTCGTAGGTAACAGGAGCATTCGTGACACAGAGTTCAGTCGAGCAGGTGCAGACGATTGCGGGCGAGGCGCTGCTGGAGCGTGCCCGGCGTGAAAAAACGCCGCTGATCGATGGCGAGCGAGTCACCTTCGTCTGGCAGGGGTCGCAGGCGCCACAGTTGATCGGCGATTTCAACAATTGGGGCTGGGGGCCGGGCACACCGCTGGACCTGCTCCAGCTTGCCCCGGACATCTGGGCGCAGAGCGTGACGCTGCCGCTGAATGCCTATATCGAATATAGCTATGTGCGCGACGGCCAGCGGATCGCGGACCCGCTCAATCCACGCGCCATTACCACTGGCCTGGGGAGCTTTAATCAGTTCTTTCGCATGCCTGGCTCACTGCCGACGCCGCTGGTGCGCGTGCGGCGCGGCGTGCCACGCGGCACGCTGACGCGCCATATCGTGCAGGGTGAGCATCTGGTGGCCGGCGGCCATCGGGCCGTCCACCTGTATCAGCCGCCAACGTCTGAGCCGGTTCCGCTGCTGGTGGTCTATGATGGGCAGGATTATCTGCGGCGCGCCCGCCTGCCGCAGATTGTGGATAATCTGATCGCCCAGCAGCGTATCCGCCCGCTGGCGCTGGCGCTGGTCGAGCATGGCGGGCAGGCGCGCTTTGTCGAATATATGTGCAATGAGAGTACGATTGCCTTCCTGCTGCGCTGTGTGCTGCCACTGGCGCAAGCACACCTGAATCTGCTGGACATCCAGGCGTTCCCTGGCGCGTATGGCGTGATGGGCGCTTCGATGGGCGGGCTGATGGCGCTCTATACCGGCTTTCGCGTTCCAGAGGTCTTTGGGCGCGTGCTGAGTCAGTCTGGCTCGTTCGCCTTTGAGGTGCTGGGCCATGAATCGGTGATCTTTGATCTGATTCAGCAAAGCGAGACCAGGCCCACAAGCATCTGGATGGATGTCGGCCAGTTTGAGTTTCTCTTGCCCTCCAATCAGCGTATGCGCGATCTCTTGCGGGCCAAGGGCTATGATGTGGTCTATCGGGAATATCCGGGTGAGCATAACTATACCTCCTGGCGCGATGACCTGTGGCGCGGGCTGGAGGCGTTGTTTCCGCCCGTTGACGCCAGCGCGGGCTAGAAGGGCGATCTGGAGCAGATATGTCAGAAGTAGACATAGAGCTGAGCGAGCGTGACCGCGAGCGCGGCCTGCAATTGCAGCGCAAGTTGGTGGAATTTGGGCGGCTGCTGTGGGATATGGGGCTGGATGTTGGCCCTGGCCGGCTGATCGAAGCCTCCGAGACGCTCAGCTTGATCGATGTGCGCAACCGCGAGGACTTTTATCACGCGCTCAAGTGCAATCTGCTCTCGCGCCACGAGCAGGAGCCGGTGTTCGATCAAGCCTTCTTCTATTTCTGGCAGCTCAAGAACCGGCTGCACGGGGCCAACCCTAATTCGGCGGTGCAGAGCAACGATAAGCGCAGTGGCAAGCCGCTGCGCCTGCCGCCGCGCGAGCGCCAGGAATTGGAGGCGCAGGCGGCGCGCCTGACGCGCAACTTGATGCAGCAGGGCCAGCGCGAGTCGCGCAACCTGCGCCCGCTGGAGCAAGAAGAGCAGGGCGAAGACAAGGACGATGCTGCTCAGGGAACGGCCTACAGCGCGATTGAACTCTTGCGCCGCAAGGATTTTGAGTCTTACACCTGGGAGGAGATGCAGGAAGCCAAGCGCCTGATGGCCGAGATGCACTGGCATCTGGGCCAGCGCCCGACGCGCCGCAAGGCGCCCTCGCGCAAAGGCGACTATCCCGATCTGCGCCGCATCATCCGCCGCAATATGAAATATGGGGCCGAATTTATCGAACTGACCTGGCGCAAGACCCGGCGCAAGCCGCGCCCGCTGATTATCATCTGCGACATCAGCGGCTCGATGAGCCTCTATTCGCGGCTGCTGTTGCACTTTATCCATACCATCTCCAACGGGTTGCAGCATACCGAGGCGTTTGTCTTCGGCACGCGGCTGACGCGCATCACCCGGCAATTGCGCAAGCGCGACGTGGATGAGGCGGTCAGCGATGTGTCCAAGAATGTGCAGGATTGGTCGGGTGGCACGCGCATTGGCGAGTGCCTGCGGGCGTTTAACTACGAGTGGGCGCGGCGCGTGCTGGGGCATGGGGCGGTGATCGTCATCATCAGCGATGGCTGGGATCGCGGCGAGCCAGCCGTTCTCAAGACCGAGATGGACCGCATGCAGAAGAATTGCCACCGGCTGATCTGGCTCAATCCCCTGCTGGGCGCGGAGGATTATCGCCCGGTGACGATTGGCATGAAGACGGCGCTGCCTTTTATCGATGATTTTCTCTCGGCGCACAATCTGGATAGCCTGCTGGATCTCGGCAAAGTGCTGGAGCAGATTGACGACAGCCGGCCCATTCGCCGCCGGCAAGTGGTGCCTCAGCAGGTACTAGCAGGAAGATAGGACGGGAAAACCGGCGAATGTTTGCACCCCCAGGAAAAGTGGGAAAAGTAGGAAAACTTGATATGTTTCTTTTGACCCATGACTGATCCACAACAGGAGGCACCATCATGAAAGACGTTTTGCCTGATGTAGAGAAATGGCGTGCGCAGGGTGAGCGCGTGGCCGTTGCTACCGTTACAACGGTGGTTGGCTCGGCGCCGCGCCGCGAGGGCGCGAAGCTGGCCGTGAGCGAAAAGGGCGAGATCAGCGGCTCGGTTAGCGGCGGCTGCGTTGAGCCTGCCGTGATTACCGCAGCGGAAGAAGTGATCAAAACCGGCAAGCCGCAGATGCTGAAGTTTGGCATCAGCGAAGAAGAAAATCTGGAGCAGATTGGCCTCTCCTGCGGCGGCGAGATCACCGTTTTTGTTGAGCGGCTGGATTGGTAGCCGGGAGTTTTCCCAATGGCAGAAATCTATGAGACCTTGAAGGCCAGTCTGGCAGCGGAGCGTCCAGTGGCGCTGGCGACGCTGACCGGCGGGGTTGGGCCGCTGGGTGCCAAGCTGCTGATCCTGTCAGATAGCACGCTGGGCACGCTGGGCGACGCGCAGTTTGACGCTCGCGTTGCGGCAGATGCCCGCGAGATGCTCTGGCGCGGCGAGGCCAAAACCATCACCTATACGCCGGAGCCGCACGATGCCGCGCTCTCTGGCGCGTCGGATGTCTTTATCGAGTGCTTTCCGCCCTCGCCCAAGCTGGTCATCGTCGGCGCGGGGCATATTGCCATCCCGCTGACAACCTTTGCGAAGACGCTGGGCTATCGGGTGATCGTCGTCGATGCCCGCGCCGCGTTTGCTACCCGCGAGCGCTTCCCGCATGCCGATGAGGTCATCTGCGAGTGGCCCGATGAGGTGCTGACGAAGATGCCGCTGCATGTGGCGACGGCAGCCGCCGTGCTGACACATGACCCCAAGTTTGATGAGCCGACGCTGCGGGTGCTGCTGAACAGCGATGTCAGCTATATCGGCGCGATTGGCAGCCGCAAAACGAGTCAGGAGCGCAACGAGCGCCTGCGCCAGCAGGGCGTGACTGATGAGCAGCTTGCGCGCATCCATGCCCCCATTGGCCTGAATATCGGCGCTGTGGCCCCTGAGGAGATGGCGCTGGCGATCATGGCCGAAATTATTGCCGCCCGTCACGGGCGCGAGCGCTCGGCCACCGCCTGGCAAACCAAGTGACGCCCATCCGCAGCGCCGGCTTCCAGCCAGCCTGGGACGCCGCCTGTGCCGCGCTTTGGCGAGGAAACTCT
>CAZFWN010000216.1:0-8996 GCA_964522745.1 uncultured Ktedonobacterales bacterium | reverse complement strand
AGATAGGAGAGCGCTCCGGCGCGAATCGCCGGAAAGATTTGCTCATCCTCGTGATAAGAAGTCAACACAATCACCTGCGAGCGCGGGCTGCGCTGCTTGAGCAGCCGGGTGGCCTCCACCCCGTCGATCTCAGGCATCACCAGATCCATCAAGACGACATCGGGCGCCAGATCGGCGGCCAGCAGCACGGCCTGCCCCCCCGAACTGGCCTCGCCCACCACCAGGAAATCCTCCTCGGCTTCCAGCAAAGCGCGGATGCCACGACGCACCACCGCATGGTCATCGACGATGAGTACCGTCACCGGTTCACTCATAGGCCACCTCCGCCGGTTCCGCAGCAGGAACAGCCAGGGGCACTGCTGCATCGAGCGTTGTCCCAGCGCCCGAACTGGAGACTGTCAGCGCGCCGCCCAGACGCTCAACGCGCTCGCGCATACTTGCCAGGCCAACGCCTTTGCCCGCAACATGCGCTGCATCAAAGCCTTTGCCATTATCGTGAATCGTCAGACGTACCTGCTCCGCGCTCCACGCCAGACCTATCTCTACCTGCTGGGCGTCGCTGTGGCGGGCGACATTGCTCAGCGCTTCCTGGGCCACGCGAAAGAGCGTTTCTTCACTCTCAAGCGGTGTGGTGCGCTCACCCTGCACACGCACCTCCACAGCAATACCCATGCGCCGCTCCCAATCGCCAGCATAGTCTTGTAGCGCCGACGCCAGCCCCTTGTCGGCAATGGCTGCCGGGCGCAGCGCCCGAATCAGCGCGATGAGTTCTTGCTGTGCCTGGTCGGCAAGCTGCTCTGCATCTGCCAGATGCGCTTGTGCCCGCTCAGGGTCACGGCTCACCAGTTTACGGGCAGCGCGAACCAGCAGCGCGTTGGCAAAGACATGCTGCTTGACTGAATCATGCAGTTCGCGGGCTAGCCGGTTGCGCTCTTCCAGCACGGCCAATTCCTGCCGCGAAGCCAGCAAGGTTTGCAGTTGCCCGGCCATGCGGTTGAGATCATGGGCTAACTGACCCACCTCGTCGCCAGAGCGATCAGCGATGGCTATCTGAAATTCTCCCCGGCTCCAGGCCGCCGTCGCTTGAGTGATGCGGCGCAGCCGGCGCGTAATGCCACTGGAAATCAGCACACCTGAGAGCGTGCCGAGAACCGTTGCCAGCAGGACAAAATAGAAGCCCGCCGGCTGCAAATTGTGTAGGAACGCTGTTATAAGCTCACTTATATTTTGTATGCTGGCGGCCTGCTGGATTGTCGGAGTGTCCGTCCCCACGATGACCGCAGCCACGAGCGCCCCAAGCACCTGTCCACCCTCTGACATAATTGGGGCAGCGATAATCGTTTGTTTTGCGATGCCTCTGATCTCTACTGGTCGCCGGGCGCCCACCAGGGCGGCATTGATAGCCGCCTGTGTGTATGTCGAGGAGAGCAGCCCATCCGCCTGAGTGGCTGTCATGGCGGTGCAGTATCCTGTCCCTGCCCGTGCTACTTGCGGCGAGAACGGTTTTGACGCATCACAAGAAGCGGCTGCCAGCGGCTGCCCCTGCTGGTTCACCACCGCCACAAAGGCAGGCTCACCACTTCCGGCGGTACTCATTGCATCAAGGAACGACCCCAGCAGCCAGCGCTGGAGGGCCGCCTGGTCGGGCGTCGTCTGCTCTAGATAGGGCACAACTTGAGCAGTTGCCCGCTCTTCCTGCTGGTTCAGCACTTGATCGACTGGCACCACTGGTTGTTGCAAATCCCGAATAAATGAGCCAAGCGTCACGGCGAACTCAATCGTCAGCGCGGCAAGCAGCGTCACCAGAAAATACGAGATCGTCATACGCCAGTAAAGCCCGCCAACATGCCAGCGACCTCGCTTCATAGTCTCTCCCTCCTTACCTATAGCACCTGTAGCGCCGGCTTCCCGCCGGCGCTACAGGTGCTACCCAGAGATAGGTATCTTGCTCTCTCTGGATTGCTTCTATTCGTAGCGTAGCATATCTGCAATGCGCACGCGCGAGGCGCGCAATGCGGGGACAATACTTGCCAGGGTTGAGATCACCAGCACAGCGGCCAGCATCACCAGAAAGGCTGAAGGAGCAATCACAAAATCGACCCGCAGTACCAGTTTATCCATCAGTTGGACAAACGCATAGGCCAGAGGCAAGCCCAGCAGCGCCCCAAGACACCAGGAGATGCCGCCCAGCGCCAGCCCCTCGACCCAGAAGACGCGCGCCACCCGCCAGGCGCTTCCACCCATCGAGCGCAGCAGACCAATCTCGCGTCTGCGCTCCAAGACTGAGGCCGCCAGCGCATTGGCAAGGCCCAACACGCCCGCCGTGCCAACGATCAGCGCCACGCTATACAGGAGCGCGTAAAAGATATACCAGCTTTGCTGGCGGCGCTGAATCAGTTGTTGAATGGTCTCAACACGTCCCGGACCATCGCTACCCCCATTGACCAGGTGATCAATCTGCGTGGTGAGAGTATCGACGGCGCTTTGCGAGTGGTCTCGCGCCTGAACGAGCAACTCCGGCGTGAAATTGGCAGGATCGCCCACAAGCCGATTGACATTTTCCACCGAGGTAATGACTGTGCCTATCTCGCCAAGATCATCCATCGGCTGATGCACAATGCCGATGATGGTCCAGGTAGCCGGAGTAGCCTGTGTGGGCTGATTACTCCGTGCGGACTGATTCCCTGTCGAAAGGGTCAACGTATCGCCAACCTTCAGACCCGTCGCGCTGGCAGCCTCTTCATTGAGCAGCACTGCATTCGTGTCGCTGGGAGAAAACCAGCGCCCGCTGATGATTTGTGGCTGATAGAGCTGCGTATTCTGTTGAAAGCCCAGCACATGCAATGGTCCCCAGCGGCTGTCCACTTGATACCACTCCCGAAAGCGCTCGATCCGTTGGACATTGGGCAGCGCGCTGATCTGCGCCACAAGCGGTGAGTTTGGCGCATAGATGCCGGCATCGACATCGTAGTGATAGCTGGCATAGGCACTGGCAATCGTCTGACTGGTGGAGGCGCTGGCCGTCTGCACCACAAGGAAGGTCGTTCCCGCCAATGTCAGGGTGAGCAGCGTCAGCGCGGCGCGCCAGCGCTTGCGGAAGACACTCCGCAGGCCCAGCCAGGTGGTTTGCGAGACCCAGGTGAGCCGCCGGGCAAGCTTGCCAATAAGGCTGCGACCCTGCCCCGCGCTCACACCATAGGCGGAGAGTGCATCGCGCACCGTGATGCGCGTGCCGATCCACAGCGGCAGCAGCGCCGCCAGCAGCGGCACCCCAAACCCAACGACCAAACCCAGCACCACGACCCAGGGTACAACCGTAAACGGACCGACATCGAGCGGGATGGTGCTGGCAAGATAGACGGCCAGCGGATAGCCCAGCACCAGGCTCAGCACCAGGGCGGGCAGCGTTCCTAACGCGCTGTACATGACGACAGAAACCAGATAGCCGCGCAGGATGGTGCGGCGCGTGCCGCCAACCGCCTTCATAGTTCCAATAATGGGGGTTTGCTCAGCGATCAGTGTTGTCACCGTATTCAGGATCAGCAGACCGCTCAGCACCACCGCCAGAATTGCCAGCAGGATCAACAGGGTAAAGACGCCATCAACGGCTTTGAGTACCTGCTGATTGAAAGGCGAGTTAACGCCCACATTCAGCACCGTCACCTGGTTAGCGCGCAGCGTCTGGGCTAGCGCGTCCGCTGTCGCGTTGACCTGGCTGGCGTTATGCACCTTGAAGGCTATCGTGTATTGCAGTTGTGGATCGCGGCTGTGAGGAGCCGGCACCAGCGCGCCAAATGCCTGCGTAATCGCCGCTTCGCTCATGTAGGCGCGAGCAACGCCGCTGCCATCTGGACTTTGCAACCCCTGGGTGCGCACAAAGCCCACCACGCGCAGCGTGGTCGTCGTCGTCTTGCTCGTATCCACCGTTACCGTATCGCTGATGGAAACGCTTTGTAAGTCCTGGTCACCATACTCCAGCAGCACCTCGCCCGCGCCCGGATAGCGCCCGCTGGTCAATTGGAACGGCGTGATGGGCACATGCTGAAGGTCTGGGTAGCCAACGATGGAGATGGGCACATGCCCCGGCACTGCGCTGACCTGCCACTGGGTATCAAAGTTCGACTGCATCTGCACCGCTTGTACGTTTGATACAGCCGCCAGGGTCGCTGTCAGTGCGGTGTTGAGCCTGTTGACGTTAAGCACAATATCTGGGGAGTTTGCCGCGCTGCCCACGCTGTAGCTAAAGGCAGAAAAGATGGTCTGCTGGATAAAATTCACGCCCGTCAGACCCAGCACGCCAATAAAGATGCCCAGCACCACCATCAGCGTGCGCCCCTTGCGGCGGGTCACATCTGCCAGCGATTTGCGCAGGCTCGCGCTCAAAAGATTGCTCATTGCGCCCCCTCCAGCGATGCTGCAATAATAGCATCCGCGCCGTGCTGCCCAACGATATGCCCATCGAGCAGATCAATGCCCGCGCCGGCGCGGGCAGCTAACTGGCGATCATGCGTCACATAGATCACGGTCTTGCCGCGCTCTGGCAGGCCGGCCAGAATATCAAAAACCACATGGGCGGTTTTGGAATCAAGGTTGCCGGTTGGCTCATCGGCCACGATGACTGGCGGATCGTTGGCAAGCGCCCGTGCGATAGCGACGCGCTGCTGCTGCCCGCCGGAGAGTTCGCTGGGCAAGCGCCGGGCAAACGCGCCCAGGCCAACTGTCTCCAGGCATCTCTGCGCCTGCTCGCGCCAGGACCGGCGCGGCAGACCGCCGCCTTTGCCTAACTCCAGCGCCAGCAGCACATTCTCTATCGCCGTCAGCGTCGGCACCAGTTGGAAGAACTGGAAGACGATGCCGACATGCTCCCCACGCCAGCGTGCCAGCGCGTTCTCGCTCTTGGCGCGCAGTTCCTCGCCGCCAAAGAGGATACGCCCGCTGGTGGGCCGGTCAATGCCGGTCAAGATATTGAGCAGGGTCGATTTCCCGCTTCCAGAGGGGCCATTGATGGCAAAGAGGCCGCGCTCAGGGACGCTGAAGGTGATGTCATCGAGGATGACGGTTTTCTGGGCGCGCGTGGCGATCACGCGCATCAGATGCTCGACCTGAATGAGCGGGGCATTGTGCCGCTCATCGGTGGAGAAGCGTGCAATAGCTGTTGGTTGCATACCAGGACATCCTTTCTCTGTCTATCTAGAAATAGGGGGACGGCGCTAGACGCAAGGCGCCTCGCGCTGTCGTCAGAGAAAGTATGCCTGGGGAAAGCGGAAAAGGGATCGACCCAGAGGAGGATTCACCCCTGACCCCAGGGTGGATTGTAAAGCAGGAAACAGGAGGAAAGTGAAGCGTGCCCCTTGCCATACGGTATAAATCCTGCTATAGTATTGTCGGTGCAACGCCTTTGCGGACGTTGCTGCTTTATCTTGTTGTCCATAGCGTGCATCGGCTGGCTTTTGAGCGGAGGTCTCTCCCATGTCAGACGGCGGTTCTGGTGAACGGCCATCCCTGTTGGTCCGCTCTGTCGTATCGTCTTATTCTCGCTGGTCGCATCGCGCAAAGGGGGTGAGGATTTTGGACGCTGGTCCGAGTCCGAGTAGTCATTCTTTCCAGGATTCACAACGGCGGTTCGTTGCGAGACGGACGCCGGTAGCTGCTCCACCGGGCGCTTAGCGCCGCACCTCCTGGCACGCCGCCACAGGCCAGCCGGATTGCGCGCTCTGCCCAGAGCCGCTCCGGCAAGAATAGGTCTAACCTCGTTACCACCGCCCATCACACGCCAGCCTGATACTGGCAGCTTCCCATCAGCTTGTCACGCCTTTGGCGTGCTGCTTATTCCAGAGAGGACGGTGATGGCGATGATCTTTCTCAGCACCTTGCTGCGGCGCGCAGTTTATGACAGCAACAACCAGCGCGTAGGCACCCTGCGCGATCTCTATATCTCGCTGCATGATGTTTTTCCCAGGGTCACTGCCCTGGTGGTCAAGCCTTCGCTGCTTGGCGCCGGCACGCTGCCGGGCAACGGCCAGAACAGCAGCAGGGGCAATGGCGGCGCTGGCTCCAGCCTTTTTGGGCAAGAGATCATTATCCCCTGGGAGCAGGTCTCGACCCTGGAGGAGAATCAGGTGTATCTCCAGGTGCCATCCGAGAAGATCACGCCGCTGCCCTCTGGCGGCCAGGCGGGCGACCTGCGCTTAGCACGCGATCTGCTGGACAAGCAAATCGTCGATACGCAGGGCTTTCGTGTCGTCAAGGTCAATGATCTCAAGCTGGCGCAGATTCAAGATGCCGCACGGCTGGTGGGTGCCGACATCAGCCTACGCGCGCTGCTGCGGCGTCTAGGCGCGGAGACGCCGGTGGTGGCCCTCTCGCATATCCTGCCTATCAAGCTGCCGGAGCGCACGATTACCTGGAACTATGTTGAGCCAATTGAGGTCGCCGAGCCAGAGATGGTCGGCGCCGGCGCAGCGACCACCGCTGCCGGCGGCGCCGGCACGCCGCATGGTGAGAGCCGGCTATCGGGCGCGATCAATGTGCCGGCGGTGCGGCTGAGCGTCAGCCATGCCAAGCTGGCCGAACTGCATCCGGCAGATATTGCCGATATTTTGGAGCAGCTCAACGTCGAAGAGGGCGGCGCCATCCTGGAGGAACTGGATACTGAGACGGCAGCAGACGCCCTGGAAGAAGTGGAACCCACGCGCCAAGCCGCCCTGGTTAGCGAACTGGACCCCGAACGCGCCTCCGATCTGCTGGAGCGCATCGCCCCGGATAATGCCGCCGACATTCTGGGCGAACTCGATGAAGAAGAGGCCGAACGTCTGCTTAACCTGATGCCGGCGGAAGAATCGCGGCCCATCCGTGAACTGCTGCGCTATGAAGAACACAGCGCCGGCGGCATTATGACTACCGAAGTGCTAGCGCTGCCCGCCAGCCTGACCGTCAATGAAACGCTGGCCCGGCTGCGCAGCCAGAACAACAGTTTGGAGATGGTCTACTATCTCTACGTCATCGATGAGCAGCACCATCTCGTTGGCGTCGTCTCGCTGCGCCAGTTGGTTACCAGTGACCCGGCCACCCGGCTGGAAGCGATCATGGACTCTGATGTCATTCGCGTACATGTCAACGATGACCAGGAAGAGGTGGCCCGCATCATTGCCAAGTATGACCTGCTGGGCGTGCCGGTGGTCGATGAGGACGAGCGGCTGGTGGGCCTGGTCACCGTTGATGACATCATCGACGTGCTGGACGAAGAGCATAGCGAGGATTTTTCCGAACTAGCCGGCACCAGCGCTGCCGACCATCCCGAAGAGGGCTTTAGTTGGCGCGCGGCAGTGAGTCGCTGCGGCTGGCTGAGTGTCAATCTGGTGGTGGGCATCCTGGCCGCGCTGCTGCTGCGCGGGCTGATCGGCAGCGTGTTGGGCGGCGGCCATCTGGTTGGCGCCACCCGTCCAATGAGCGGACTGGTGGCCTTTGTGCCGCTGCTGCTCTTCACCAGTGGCCTGATCGGCGCGCAAGAGCTTGGTGTCGCCGGCTGGGTGCTGCGTGACCGGCGGGGCCGGGCCTTCTGGCGCACCTTCTTCCGCGAAATCCGGCTGGGTACGCTGGGCGGCTTGTTTGCCAGCATCATCGTTGGCCTTGTCTCCAGCGCGCTCTTCGGCCAGGCATTGCTTGGCTTGGCGCTGGCGGTAGGCACCGGCATCACCTTGCTCATCGCTGCTATCTGCGGGCTGACCCTGCCCACGCTGCTTGCGCGACTGCGCGTGCGCGGCAGCTTCATCAGCGCGCCACTGCTAGACCCGGTGATTGCCGTCGTCAGCCTGACCATCTTCATCAGTGTAGCGCTTTATCTCATTCAACGCTTTGCGGTATAAGCTTGCTCTCGCTCGTTCTGCCGGCGAATGCAACTGCCGGCAGAACTGGTTTTCAAAACTCGTCCTAAAAGCCCTTGCATTAGCTCAAACCGTGTGCTATACTCTCCTTCGTGCCACACGAAAGAGCAGTTATCAGGGTGGCGGAACGAATTTTGCGAAGTTCCTCCTAAAAGCCTTGACAACCCCTTGAGAGTGTGCTATATTAATCCTTGCCGTCACAAACAGATGACGGAGCGAAAAAGCGCACCTTGACAATTGAAGAGTGGTAAGTTAAGAACAGCGATCAACAAGCTACATGCCAAGAGTTGGGAACGACTTTTGACGGGTCTTGTCTCTTTGCTCGCACTTCGGTGGGCGAGTGAAGAGTTGGGAAAAACTTTGAGCTTGCAAAGCTCGACATAAACATATGGCGAGTTTGATCCTGGCTCAGGACAAACGCTGGCGGCGTGCGTAACACATGCAAGTCGCGCGAGGTGAGGCTTCGGCCTCATCGAGCGGCGGACGGGTGAGGAACACGTGAATGACCAACCCTCCAGTGGGGGATACCCGATGGAAACGTCGGTTAATCCCGCATGTGGTGTCCTTCGGGACAAGAAAGCAGCAATGCGCTGGAGGACGGGTTCGCGTCCGATTAGCTGGTTGGTGAGGTAATGGCTCACCAAGGCGACGATCGGTAGCTGGTCTGAGAGGATGATCAGCCACACTGGGATTGAGAACGGCCCAGACTCCTACGGGGGGCAGCAGTGAGGAATCTTCGTCAATGGGCGCAACCCTGAACGAGCAACGCCGCGTGCGGGATGACGGCTTTCGGGTTGTAAACCGCTTTTCATTGGGACGAGACAGGACGGTACCAGTGGAAGAAGCCTCGGCTAACTACGTGCCAGCAGCCGCGGTAATACGTAGGAGGCGAGCGTTGTCCGGAGTTACTGGGCGTAAAGGGCGCGCAGGCGGCCCGGCAGGTTGACGGTGAAAGCTCCGAGCTCAACTCGGAGAGGTCCGTCAAGACGGTCGGGCTTGAGCGTCGGAGAGGGGCATGGAATTCCGGGTGGAGCGGTGAAATGCGTAGAGATCCGGAGGAACACCAATGGCGAAGGCAGTGCCCTGGCCGACTGCTGACGCTCAGGCGCGAAA
>CAZFWN010000215.1:5684-9073 GCA_964522745.1 uncultured Ktedonobacterales bacterium | reverse complement strand
GTAACGCCCGGCGTAACGTTTGGGAGACGCTGCACGAGTACCATAGCCCAGAGAGGGTGGTGGTGATGGCGCTCAGGGGAAATGTTCTGTGAGAAGACGAGGATGGCTATGGCTGAAAAGATAACCCTTTCGCTCTTGCGGGCGCGCATCCGCGCCGGTGAGTATCAAGATGATCTACATTCGCCGGAAGAAAACCGGCTGATCTTCCTGCGCTGGCTAGTCCAGCAGGGCTGCTTCAATGAATGGGATGTCGAGGAACAAGGCAAGGGAGCAGCCTTGTGGCCGCTCCCTTCCTTCATACAAGAGACTGCTGTGGACGCTTCCTAAGTGCCGCTTCAGAGCGGATAGACCGTCGGGCGGCGGCGCTCAATACGGTAGAGCGGCAAATCGGTAATGGCCTCACCTTCCAGGTCCACTTCAAAGACGGCCCCATCCCCATTGGGGTCTGGTGGAACCAGAGCCACCGGCAAGGAGAGGAGGTCGGGATGATCGCTGTGGAGCCAGGATAGCAGATCGCTTGCAATCCACTCCTGCCCTGAGCCAGAAAGGAGGTAGTCTTCACCCAGGCGGGTGATCTCCTCCAGGCTGGCCCGCAGCGTCATGGTCCTATACAATGATTGTTGCTGTGCCATCAGGTGGCCTCCTTTCGGCACTGTCCTTCCCTGGGTTGCCACATCCTATCTTCCTCATTGGAAAGCAATTTCCTTGCCAGTTGGGCCTCTTTCTTTTTGAGATGGCAAGAGAGCGTCGTTTTCGCGCTGAGAGGCAGGCGCCTACTCCACTCGCCCCAGGCGATGCGGTTGTTCCTCACTGCGCCGTTCCAGCGGGCGCAGCCAGAGCGAGACCTGCGCCGGTTGCATGGTCTCGTTGACCACCGCAATCAACTGCTCGCTCAGTTGGTTCAAATCCACTTCATTCCGCAGTGTGGCGCTGAAGGCGGCCAGCGTCTTCTCCGCATCATACTTGCGCCGGTAGAAGCGCCGGTCAATGAGGCTCTGAATGCGACGACGTGCGGGCAGGAAGAGCGCAGCAATCGCCAGCGTGGAGATCACCAGCACCACCGGGTTGGTGGCGGCTTGCCCACCGATCAGCCCGGCCAGGTTCTCCAGCCCGATGATGAGGCCCGCGTAGAGCGCGCCAAGGATGCCGGTCAGCAGGCCATAGACCAGCGCCTTGTTGATGATCGCGTCGATGTCCCACAATTGGTGGCGCAGAATGGCGATGCCAATCGAGAGCGGGATAGGTATAAATAGAAGAGCGGTAAAGAGGCCGCTCAGGAGTTGGTAGGGCGAGTCAGGCGCGCTGAGTCCTGGAACGACTGCCCCGATGATGTTTGAAAGCGTGCTCATCAGCACGCCGGTTGCTATGCCAAAGACCACCCACTTGGTCTGCTGGCGCTGGAGGGGAGTGAAGACGCGCAGATAGCGATAGAAGAGGACAACCGCTGTGCTGCCCCAGGTCAGCAGAATCACCCCATAGAGTCCCGGCCAGAAGCCAGCCCCAAACAGTTGCGCGGGCACATCGAACGCGAAGAACTGCGCGACCCATAAAAATGCGATCACCCAGGTCCAGCGCGGCGCGAACCGCCCGGTGGGAAAGGTCACGAGAAATAGCCCCAGAGAAGACCACTGGAGAAAAGCCGGAATCTGTGATGTCACCACCACGAGTACGGAGGAGGAGGGCTGCCCGCCCGCCCAGGCGAGCGCGAGCGTATCGGAGAGGCCAAAGGATGCAAACAGGATGAGGACAAAGGGAACAAGAAGGCCCAGCCACTCGTCCGACTTGCGCCAGAAAATGAGTGCGCCAACGATCCAAAAGACCAGGGAGACGATGATCTCAACCGAGATAAAATAGGCGGCATAGGTGTCTACTGAGAGGCCAAGGCGATGCAGCGCCTGCGCGTTGCCAGGGGTCGGCTGCCACTGTTGACACGTCGCCACATTATTACAGACCGTTTGCAGCAGTTGATCATAGGCGATGAGACTGGCGATCCAGTTGGCAAACAGCGCCAGCGCCAGCATCCCCCAAATACCACGCGCCAGCAGCAGCCAGCGCCCACGCAGGCGCGTGTCGGGGGTGCTAGACGGGGCAGCGTTCGCAGCAGGGACTCTGGCGGTAGATGGCTGGCCCATTGCCTTGCTCCTTCTCAGGTCATACAAGCAACATCTTTATGTGCCAGCATACCATCCGCCCGTAACGAGATCGTTACGACGCGCTGCGAGCAACAGCGCCTATGCAACAGGATTTGCTATTACCCAGGCAGGGAGGCGGGAAAGCCAAAAGAGGTGACGAGCGCAGGAGCCGCGAAGAGCAGCAGATCGGCAATCTGGCGAGCCGGCGCGGACTCGTCGCAGGTGAGGACGTGTATCCCCCAGGCTCGATAGGAGCCGCTGGCCGGGTCAAGGCGGTAGGCAGCAAAGGCCGGCTGGCGATTAGCCCCCGTTGGAACGAGACGCCACTGGCGCGGCGCCCCGGCGCCAAAGAAGGGGGAGCGCCCAGAAGGTGCCCAGGTGAGCAGGGTGCGGGTCGCTGCTGGCCCGCGATACCACGATGGGAACGGGGGCATCGAGAACGTCGCCTCTTCTTTCAGAAGCGCCACCAGCCCGGCAATATCGTCGGTTTCCCACGCCTGCATATAGCGCGTCAGCAGCGCGCTCGTCGCCGTATCAGCCTGTCTGTCTTGCGCTCTTGCCTCTCCATCCGGGTGATAGTGCTGCGCCAGTGTGACCCTGGCGCGGTGCAAGGCGCTGTTCACCGCCGACACCGTCAACTCCAACAACTGCGCGATCTCGCTGGCGCGCCAGTCCAGCACATCCGAAAGGAGCAGGATCGCCCGTTGGCGGGGCGGGAGCAGTTGCAGGACGGTGAGGAAGGCGAGCGAGACGCTCTCGCGTCGGGTATAGCGGGCTTCCGGGTTCTCCATCGCCTCGGCCAGCCAGTGGTCGGGGTAGGGTTCAAGCCAGAGCGCCTCGGCAACGGCTGGCGCCGGGCGATTGTGTGGATCGCTGGCGGGAGACGCCACCAGCGGCAGGGTGCGCGGCGTTCGTTTCTTGAGCGCGTCGAGGCAGGCATGCGTGGCGATGGCGTAGAGCCAGGTGCGCAGCGAGGAAGCGCCCTTGAAGGTGTCAAAGCGCTGCCAGGCGCGCAGCATGGTGTCCTGCACCAGATCCTCTGCATCGTGCAGCGATCCCAGCAGACGATAACAGTGCAGTTGCAGCTCCCAGCGATACGGCTCGAACAGGGCGCTCTGGTCGGATGTGTTCTCTGTCTTGCTCAGTTCCGCGCTCACGACGCCTCCTCGCTCTCTCTTGAACAAACATTCTTATTCTACCGCACATTTTTGGGCGCTGCCATCGTCTAATGAGTGCCCATCAAGGTGATGGAAAAGT
>CAZFWN010000215.1:0-5584 GCA_964522745.1 uncultured Ktedonobacterales bacterium | reverse complement strand
TGTTGTTTGTCAATACGTGTAATTACGCGGAAAAGAATGGAGCAGAGAATGCGTGAAGTTTCTCGCGCAAACAACGTGATTACGTTGATCGTGACCTGTCTGGGATCGTTTATGATCCTGCTGGATGCGTCGATTGTGGTCCTGGCCCTGCCACAAATTCAGGCTGACCTCCACGCAACCCTATCAGACCTGCAATGGACCGTTGATGCCTATACCTTGCCCTTTGCCGTCCTCACGCTCACCGCCGGCACGCTTGGGGACCGCTTCGGGCGCAAGCGCTTTTTCTTGATCGGCCTGGTACTGTTTCTGCTCGGCTCGACGCTCTGTGGCTTCGCCCCGACGCTGGCCTGGTTGCTGGTTGGGCGCGTCGTGCAAGGCGTGGGCGCCGCCGCGCTTGGGGCAAGCAGCCTCGCGGTGCTGGCGGCAGCCTATTCTGACCCACGCGCCCGCGCGCAGGCCATTGGCCTGTGGTCCGGCATTTCTGGCGTAGCCCTGGCCGCCGGGCCGCTGCTGGGCGGATTGCTTATCCAGGTCGGAAGCTGGCCCTTGATCTTTTGGGTGAACCTGCCCATCGGGGTGATCGCGCTGGCCCTGGCGTGGCCGAAGCTTGCGGAGTCGAGCAACCCAAACGCCCAGCGGATCGACCTGCCGGGTCAACTGCTGGTGATTGCCGGGCTGACCTGTCTGGTGCTGGCCCTCATTGAGAGTTCCTCTCAAGGGTGGACCTCCCCGCTGATCCTTGGCCTGTTGCTGGGCGCGGCGATCTTGCTGATCGCGTTCCTGCTGGTCGAAACGAGGGTACGCGAACCGCTGCTGCCGCTGTCCCTGTTTGGCAGCCGCGTGTTCTCGGTTGCCACCAGCGTCGCCCTTCTTACTGGTTTTGCCTCCTATGCCCTGATCTTTTTCCTGGCCCAGTATTTTCAGCAAGTGCAGGGAAATACGGTGCTGGAGGCCGGCGTGCGGACGTTCCCCATCAGCATGGGAGCCTTTCTGACCGCACCCGTTGCCGGGCAGATCGCGGGCCGGATCGGTTCGCGTCTGCCGATTGTCCTGGGATCGCTGCTGGCTGGAGGCGCGGCATTCCTGCTGATTGGCCTGGAGCCTGGCTCCAGCTATGCCTCGGTGTGGTGGATGCTCGGCCTGCTGGGTATTGGCTTTGGCCTGATACTCAGCCCGGCAGCGGCGGCGGTGTTCTCCGCCACGCCTCCGCAGCGGGCGGGCCTGGGGTCGTCCACGTTTAACACCAGTAATCGTATTGGCACCACGTTAGGGATCGCGGTGCTTGGGGCTATCGTGGTACAGTTCTTTTCGGGCAATATCGCGTCCCAACTCACCCAACGCGGCGTGCCCGCGTCGGTCAGCGCCACCATTGCAAACACGGTGGCTGCGGCTGGCGGCCAGGCCAGCCAGCTTCAGCTTTCGGGGCGGCTTCCAGTGTCCCCGGCAGTGCTGCACCAGGCCATCAATCAAGCGTTTGTAGACGCGCTGCATGGGTCGTTTCTCATTGCCGCGCTCGTCTTCATCGCTGCCGCTTTGCTGGTTGTCTTCTTGTTCCCGCAGCAGCGCGCAGCGAAGATCAGCGCCGAACCGGCTGAGGGGCGCGTGGCAGAGGAGGTATCCGCTCTATGAATCGGACATCCCTCACTCCAGAAGCGCGCTTTGCCGCGCTTGTCGAGGAGTTTCTGGACCACCCCGACATCACCCCTCCATCGGCGGAGTGGAGGGGGTTCGGCGCATCGGGATTGAAGGTCCATCAGAAAATCTTTGCGATGCTGTCGTCCGATGGGAGATTCGTGGTCAAACTGCCGAAGCATCGGGTGGATGCGCTCATCGCGTCTGGAGACGGGGAACGCTTTGATCCCCGTCGTAATGGCCGGCCTATGAAGGAGTGGCTCAGCGTCGAGCCAACCTCTGAAGAGGACTGGCTGGCGCTGGCGCGAGAAGCACTGGAGTTTGTGGCTGCACAGCGCTGAGTGGGAGGCGGTGATCGTTGCCTCTGCCACCGACTCACCTGGCCTCAGGCATGGCCGCATCGAGGAATTCTGTGATGATCGGCAGGAGCAGGTGGGTGCGGGCCATGATCCCATGATATGGGGGCGCCCAGCCAACATGCGTGGTGGCGGGGAGTACCGCGAGCTGGGCAGGCGGGAGACCACGCAGGTCGCCGTCTGCCTTGCCGCCGCCGAGCAGGCCAAAGAACTCTACCGCGTGCGCGAGGCGCACGCCATCCGCGTCCCCGACCAGGATCAGGGTGGGAGGTTTGAGCGCCGCAACGCCCTCCGTCCAATCGTAGTCCTCGCTCAGCAGTTGCCGCATCTTGGCAACGACGTTCGGCCAGGCTTCGGGCCTGGGCGACGTCTTGAGATAGGCGTCGTGGATCGGGGTTCCGGCAAACGTTTCGACGCTGATCGAGGCCATTCCCGCGAGGGACTCAGGATACCAGCCATCACGCTTGAAGACGGTTGAGGCGAGCGCCAGCTTGCGCACCACCTCTGGATGCCGGATGGCGGTTTGTAGCCCGACACCGCCCCCCAGGGAAAAGCCGAAAATATCGGCCTGTTCGAGTCCGAGATGCCTGATCAGGGCGGCGATGTCGTCTGCCATCCACTCGTAGTGCAGCGCGCGCTCGATGTCGGCGGTGTGCCCGTGCCCTTGCAGTTCCACACCGATGACCTGGCGCGTCGCGGCAAGCTGCGGCACAATCGCTCCCATCGCCTCAACGGTCATAAAGCCGCCGGGAAGCAGAATCAGCGGCTCCCCGCTCCCGTGTATCTCGTAGTAGATGTTGAGACCGTTGACTGAGGCGTAGCCGTGCTGCTGGTTCTTGTCTGTGGTCATAGTTGCTCTCCTTCATTCGTGACTGCAAAGGTACGTGCAATGTGCGTGTGAGTACAGTGGATTCTTCTCAACGCGCTCTCCAAAAGAGGATACGCGCCGCTGCGCTTCCCATCGCGCACTTTGGCATCTCGTTTGCGGGAGAAGGGCGTAACAAAGTGGCCCTTGCCTCTCGGTGTCGCGTGCTGGCCCTGGCTGATCAGGAACCCCTTTGGGTTTCAACTTGTTGAATTGAGCACACTCGGATATACTGGGAGACAATATCGATGCAGTTAGGAAAGAAAGACAGGACCCCTGATGACGCCCACCCCACACGAAACGACGACCCCTTCCGCTTCAATTGAAGCGGAAGGCCCTCAGCATGTGCCAGGGGTCTCCCAGCCTCCAGTGTCTCTGCATGGCACCTATCTGCCTCCCACCGAACACCGCGTGCAGTTCTACCAAACCGACGCCTTCCTGTTCGAGGTGGTCGGGGACTTCCTGGGCGCGGGGTTGGGTGCTGGAGCGGCCTGCATCGTGATCGCCACACCAGACCACCGGGACGGGCTGGCGCAGCGCTTAGAGGGCCAGGGATGTGATCTCTCCTCGGCCCAGCGCCAGGGGCAGTATGTTGCCCTGGATGCTGCCGAGACGCTGGCCCAGTTCCTGGTGGAAGGCGTCCCTGATCCAGCGCGCTTCGCGCAGGTCGTAGGTGGCCTGATAGAGCGAGCGGCGAAAGGACACCGCCCGGTGCGCCTCTTTGGGGAAATGGTGGCCCTGCTGTGGGCAGAAGGTCACCAGACGGAGGCGGTGCAGCTAGAATCCCTGTGGGAAGAGTTGCGCAGCACCGCCCCGCCTTTTTCGCTCTTGTGCGCCTATCCGATGTCCCTCTTTGCCGACCCGGCCCAGACCGACCTCTTCACCCGCATGTGTGCGCTGCATGGTCAGTTGATCCCGGATGAGGGCTTTCCCCAGGCGGCGAGCCAGGAGGAGCAGCTCCGGGTGGTGAGCCTGTACCGCCAGAAGGCGCTCTCCCTCGAAGCAGAAATGGCTGCACACCAGGCGGCGCAGGAACGCCTGCGCCTCTCGGAACATCGCTATCGCCGCCTCTTTGAAAGCTCGACCGACGGGATTTTGCTAGTCGATCCGTCCAGTGGGCGCATCACGGACGCGAATCCCGCCTTCCTCCGGCTGGTAGGCCGTACCCATGATCAGGTGGTCAGTCAGGAACTCTGGCAGGTGGGTCTGCTGTCCGATCCACCCACCCAGTCCGGGTTTCTGCGCCAGGTGCAGCAGGAGCGGGTGGTGTGCTATGAGCCGATCACCCTTGCCACCACCGTAGGCGAGCCGATCCAGGTCGAGTGGGTGAGTACCCTGTTTCGGGCCAATGGACACGCGGTGCTGCAATGCAACCTCCGCGACATCACCGACCGGCAGAGAGCCGAGGAGGCGCGGCAGCATCTGGCGGCAATTGTCGCCTCCTCGGATGATGCCATTCTGAGCAAAGATCTGAACGGCATCATCACCAGTTGGAATGCCGCAGCAGAACATCTCTACGGCTACAACGCCCAGGAGATCGTGGGCCAGCCGGTCAGCCGCCTGTTCCCGCCCGACCGCCAGGACGAATTTGTTGAGATTATGGAGCGCCTCCGCCGAGGAGAGCGCATCGAGCACTTCGAGACGCTGCGCGTGTGCAAAAACGGGAGTGTCGTGCCGGTCTCCGTGACCATTTCGCCCGTGAAGGATGCCCAGGGTGTCATTGTTGGCGCCTCAGCGATTGCCCGCGACATCAGCGCCCAAAAAGCCCTGGAACGCCAACGCGAAGCCTTTATCAGTCTGGTTACCCATGAACTCAAGACCCCACTGACGAGCCTGCGTGGCAATCTCCAACTGGCCCAGCGGCGGCTAGTGCGCCTGCTGGGCCAGAGCGAGCAGGCGAACGAAGAGCAGCAGCGGGCGCTGGAAGACATGCTGAGCCTGCTAGGGCGCAGTCAGCAGCCCTTGCGGGTCCAGCAGCGACTGATCGACGATTTGCTGGATCTCTCCCATTTGCAGGAAGACAAGTTGGAGATAAACCTGGCGATCTGTGATCTGGTCGGGCTGGTGGCTGAAACCGTCCAGGATCAGCAGGCGGCACATCCAGACCGCCTCATCACCGTATGTGTGCCCGAAGAAGACCCAATCCTGGTTGCAGCAGATCGGGACCGCCTCCAGCAGGTGCTCAATAATTATCTGACCAATGCGCTCAAGTTTTCTCCAGAGAGCGAGCCGGTGCAGGTCGGCATCACGCTGGAGGCTGAGCGAGCGCGGGTCTGGGTCGAGGATCATGGCCCAGGGCTGTCGGCGGAGCAGCAAGCGCACATCTGGCAGCAATTTTACCAGGCGTCCACCACCCCGGTGCAGAGCGGGTGGAAGCCCGGCCTGGGGCTGGGCCTCTACGTTAGTCGGCAGTTGATGCTCCGCCAGCAGGGCCAGGTCGGCGTCGAGAGCCGCCCAGGCCAGGGAGCGACCTTCTGGTTCTCCCTGCCCTTGCAGCACCCTGCACCACCCAGGGAGAACGTGCCCCAGGCAAGCTGATCGGGAGTGTGGCATGAGTACCTCGAATTTCGACGTTTGATGACGCTGACCCGCTGGTAGCGCAGGCATTTCTGCTTGTAGCGCGGGCGTCCCGCCCGCCGTACCAGTTGGGATGCTGACAACGCTCGCAGCCGGCGCAAACGCCCCCGCTGGTAGCGCAGGCATCCCTGCCGGCGTGTCAGGCCACCAGGGC
>CAZFWN010000214.1:0-9079 GCA_964522745.1 uncultured Ktedonobacterales bacterium | reverse complement strand
GCTTGATGCGCTCGCCGATGGCGTCGCGCACGGCGCGATAGACGGCCAACTGCTCTTCCTCGGTGCCGGTGGCCTTCGAGGGGTCGGGGAAGCTCCAATGCAGGCGCTCTTTGGCCCCGTAGAAGACGGGGCAGGCTTCATTGGCCTGGTCGCAGACGGTAATCACGGCGTCAAAGGGCTGGTGCAGATAGCGCTCCAGCGTCTTGCTCTCCTGCTGGGAGATGTCGATGCCGACCTCGGCCATCGCGCGGATGGCAAGCGGACGCACCAGCGTGGCCTCGGTGCCCGCCGAGAAGGCCGCAAACTGCTCGCCGCCAAGCTGGCGCAGCCAGCCCTCGGCCATCTGCGAGCGCGCCGAGTTGTGCGTGCAAAGAAAGAGAACGCGCCTGGAAGCGGTAGTATCAGTCATACGGGAATCTCCTGCGAGTAGTGAACGTGAGGATGCAGGTGTGTTGAGGCTGCTCAAACGCAGCCAGCGATAGAGCGGGGCCGCCAGCGCCGCGCCAAGGCAGGGAGCGAGCAGATAGACCCACTGCGCCGTCCAGGTGCCGCTGACAAGCGCCGGCCCCAGGGAGCGCGCTGGATTCATCGACGCGCCGCTGATCGGGCCGGCGAAGAGGGCTTCCAGCGCGACGGTTGCGCCAATCGCCAGGGCGGCAGCGTGGCCGACGGCGCGGGTATCCGTTGCAACGGCCATGATGACCAGCATCAGGAAAAAGGTGAGCAGGATTTCTAAGCCAAAGGCTTGCCACAGACCGCCCGCGCCCTGGGGCAGAGTGGCACCCAGGTGGGCGGCATCACCCAGCAGCAGCCGGAGACAGAGCGCGGCGGCCAGCGCCCCCAGCAGTTGGGCTGCCCAGTAGCCGGCAAGCCGGCGCAGCGGGAAATGGCGCGCCAGCACGAAGCCCAGCGTCACAGCGGGATTGAGATGGGCGCCGCTGAGATGCCCGGTGGTATAGATCATCGCGGTAACGATCAGCCCAAACACCAGGCTCACGCCCACATGCGTCACCTGCCCACCGGAGAGACGATCCGTGATGATCGCCCCACAGCCGGCAAAGACGATGCCAAAGGTGCCGATGCCTTCGGCCAGACACGCCGCAGCCCACGCGGGCAGGCGAGCGGCAGCCCGCGCCTGCTGCTCAGGCAGCGAAACCGCGACGCTGACCGGCTGAGCGCGGGGCGGAACGGAGGTCGGCAGCGACATGCTATACGGCCTCCTGGCTAAGTTCTCGCGTCTCGGCGTGCGCGGGCGGGGGCTGATCCTCTGCTGGCCGCAGATAGCGCGCCTGGATGGTCTGTAAGAACGCGGCCAGGGTCTCCTGATTGAGCGTGTAATAGATCCAGCGCCCGCGCTTCTGCTCCTGCGTCAAGCCCGCCTCGCGCAGTTCTTTCATATGATAGGAAAGCCGCGAGGACGCCAGATCAAGCTGGAGCAGCAGATCGCAGGCGCAAACGCCATTGGGCGCGTCCGGGTTCTCCGGCGAGCAGCAGGCGCTCTCCCGGCCCGCGACCAGCAGGTCAAGAATTTGCAAGCGGATCGGGTCCGACAGCGCCAGCGCCACCTGAGTGAGTTGTTCCATATGCGTCACCTCTGCTCCACTATAGCATATTTTTCGGGAAAGTTCAAAAAAAGTTGGTCTATCTCTTGACAGTTCAAAAAATTTTGTAGTATCATCTGGACAGGATAGCTGATGGAGCTATGGAACGCCTCATCAGCAAAGAAGACCTATCTGAAAGGACCAAACGATGTCTACCTCATCTACTTCTCAGCCTGCTGAGACGGCTCAGGCCATCACCGAGCGCGTCCGCGAGCGCTACGCCCAGGCAGCAACCCAGGTGCGCGCAGGCGGCGGGGGCTGCTGCTCCCCCAACGGTTCTGATGTCGTGACCGGCGATCTCTACGCCGCCGACGAGGTGGCCGGCCTGCCGGAAGAGGCCGTGCTGGCCTCGCTGGGCTGCGGCAATCCCACCGCGCTGCTGGACCTGCGCGCCGGCGAAACGGTGCTTGATCTGGGGTCCGGCGGCGGCATCGACGTGCTGCTCTCCGCCCGGCGGGTCGGCGCGCAGGGCTTTGTCTACGGCCTGGATATGACCGACGAGATGCTGGCGCTGGCGCAAGAGAACAAAGCGAAGGCGGGCGTCACCAACGTGGCCTTCCTCAAGGGGCAGATCGAGGCCATTCCCCTGCCGGCCAACGCCGTGAACGTCGTGATTAGCAACTGCGTCATCAACCTGGCGGCGGATAAGGGGCAGGTCTTGCGCGAAGCCTTCCGCGTCCTCGCGCCGGGTGGCCGCTTTGCCGTCTCGGATGTGGTCGCCGATGGGCCAGTGCCAGAGGCGCTGCGCCGCAACATGGAAGCCTGGGTGGGCTGCCTGGCCGGCGCGTTAGAGGTCAGCGAGTATCGGCGCCTTCTGGCCGAGGCAGGCTTTGAGGACATCAGCATCGAGATCACCCGCCGCTACACCGTCGCTGAAGCGGGCCTTGATCCGTCCACTTTGCCCGCCGGCTGGCAAGCGGGAGATGGCAAGCTCGCCAGCGCCTTTGTGCGTGCCACGAAGCCGACTGCTGCCGACACGAGCGCGCCTGCTCCCAGGCAGGCGTTGCCAGTCGCGCAGGCTAGCCAGGCGTGCTGCGACGACGGCTGCTGCTCGTAGCGCCGGCTTCCAGCCGGCGCTGACTTGTACATAACTCTATAAAGAGCAAGATGGGAGAAGTTTTGCCTGGTCAGGATGGTACAATAGTTCTACATGCAAGATGGAAACCAAAGATAGTCCACACGAGAGGAAACAGCATGAGAACAGTCCTTTCCAAAGACAGCACTCCCATCGCGTTCGATCAGTCGGGCCAGGGGCCAGCGCTCATCCTGGTAGCCGGCGCAACCGCCACCCGATTAGCTGCAACATCGGTGGCCGCAGCCCTGGCCCCCCATTTCACCGTGTACGCCTACGACCGGCGAGGCCGAGGCGACAGTGGGGACACCGCCCCCTATGCGGTCGAGCGCGAGGTCGAAGACATCGAAGCGCTCATCACCGAGGCAGGCGGGTCCGCGTTCGTGTTTGGGCATTCCTCTGGCGCGGTGCTTGCCCTGGAAGCAGCGCGTCTGCTCCCCACCAACATCACAAAGCTGGCGCTGTACGAGCCGCCCTTCATTATCGATGGCAGCCGCCCGCCGGCACCGGCGGATTATGTCCCCCATCTCAACGAACTGCTCGCGGCAGGTCGCCGAGGCGAAGCCGTTGAATACTTCATGACCGATACGGTACTCGTGCCCGCCGAGATGGTTGCCCAGATGCGCAGCTCGCCGATGTGGCCGCAGCTTGAGGCGGTGGCGCATACGATCCCCTACGACGGCACGATCATGGGCGATACCATGAGAGGCAACCCTTCGACCCTCAAGAAGTGGGCGGCAGTCACCGTGCCCACGCTCGTCATGGTTGGAGGGGCCAGCCCGACGTTTTTTCATACCGGGACGCAAACGCTGGTAGACACCCTCCCTGATGCCCAGTACCGCACCCTGGAAGGGCAAAATCATGGCCCGGCTGATGATGTCCTCGCTCCCGCGTTGCAAGCGTTCTTCCTGGGTTGAGATAGCACCCCAGGGTTTGTAAAGTCAGCCCTGAGCGAACATATGGTAGGCAGAACACCTCTCCACGAAGGGGATGAAAAGATGACAGATAAAAAGTCATTTACGACTATTGACGAGTACATCAGTTCCTTCCCAGCGGATATCCAAGCTATCCTTGAAAAAATAAGGCAGGCAATACACAAAGCGATACCTGAAGCCACAGAAACAATTAGTTATGGTATACCTACTTTCAACCTGAACGGCCAACATCTCGTTTTCTTCGCTGGCTGGAAGGATTATATTTCCTTGTATCCGCTACCAGCAGGGGACGCAGCTTTCCAACAGAAAATATCGCACTATAAAAAAGAAAAGAGTACATTACGATTTCCCTTAGACAAACCTGTTCCATATGAGCTAGTAGGCGAAATTGTCACCTTCCTCAAGAAAGAAAAACCAGAAAAAAAGAAGGATGAAAGAGAAAGCGTTTAGCGGGAGCAAGGTGCAGCATGACCATCTTTCGCCCGGCGACAGAGGCCGATCTGGGACCAATATACGCGGTGTTCTATCAAAACGAGGTGCTTGATCATCCGCACCCGCCTGCGCCGGGCGCTGTTCCATCCTATTTGTGGCATGTCCTTCAGACCGGAAGGCTCGCGCTTGCCGAGCAAGATGGCGCGGTACTCGCGTATGCGGGCGCGATTACGCGGGGCACGATCAGCTTTCTCACCGATCTGTTTGTTCAGCCGGCCAAGCAGTCGGGCCAGCTTGGCAAAACGCTGCTCCAGATGGTCTTGCCGCCAGACGGCCTGACGCACTTCACCGTCAGTTCGAGCGATCCACGCGCCCTGGCCCTGTATATTCGGGCAGGGATGAATCCGCAGTGGCCCTGCTTCGCGCTTCGGCTGGAGCAGTCAGCACGTGAGTGGCGCGCATCTTCCGACGTGGAGATCAGCGAGGCCGAGCCGGATGATCCGGCCCTGGTGCAGTGGGACGCGCAGATCAGCGGGCGGCTGCGCCCGCTTGAGCATGCGTATTGGGTGCGCGAGCAGCGAGCCGTCCCGGTCTGGTTTCGGCGGCACGGGCAGGTCGCTGGCTATGGCTATATCCGCCTGGGCGCGGGAAACCTGTGGTATCCGCAGGCGTGCGCGCTTGGACCCATCGGGGTTAGCGCGCCAGAGGATGCAGCGGCGTGCGCGCTGGCTGCCGTCGGGTGGGCCGCGCAGCGGGCAGCAATGCTGCACCTGGAGGTGCCAGGACTGCATCCATGCCTGGCGCCATTGCTCGAAGGCGGCTTTCACATTCGCTACGTTGATACCTTCGTTTCAACGGCAGCAACGCCCTTCTTCGATGCCCGCTGCTATATCCCATCGGGCGGCGACCTGTTCTAAGTTTGGCGCGTGGGAGTCGGAGCGCTGGCGAGATGCTGGCGCTCCGCGTTTGCTGCTAGACCATGTTGCCGGAGCGCTGCGGCGCTTCTACGTGCTGCTCTGTCTGCTGCGCGGTCAGGGACATTTTCTTCGTCGGCAAACGCAGGATGCCGGTCACGCAGCCGGTGCCGGCCAGGATAATGGCGAAGCCGGCGAGCGTACCCCAGGTGAGCGGCTCGCTCAGCAGCAGCACGCCCCAGAGGACGCCAAAGACGGGCACGAGAAAGGTGACGGTCAGCGCCCTGGTGGGGCCGACGTTGGCGATCAGCCGGAAATAGAGCAGATAGCCGACGGCAGTGGAGGCCAGCGCCAGCGTGGCAACGGACAGGATGACCGGCAGTGTCGGCTGGTGCTGTGGCGGGGCCACGACGGTCAGCGGCAGGACAAACAGGCTTGCCCCCAACTGGCTGCACGTTGCCAGGGCCAGAGGACTCGTTCCCTGCGCCTTGACCTTGATGGTGACGCTGGCGAGACCATAGGAGGCGGCAGCGGCCAGCGAGGCGCCAATCGAGAGGGCTACCACCGCAGTAAAGGGGAAGGGACTCCAACCGACCAGCACGCCAACGCCCAGCACACCCAACGCCAGCCCGATCAGCTTGTTGGCCGTCAGGGCTTCTTTGATCCATACCGCCGCGACGAGCGCGCCAAAGAGCGGGCTGGTGGCGTTCAGAATGGCCGCTAGCCCGGCGGTCAGGTGTAATTCGGCGGTGGAGATGAGCAAAAATGGAATGGCGGAGTTGATAAGGCCAACCAGCAGATATTGCCGCCAGCGCGCCCGCAGGTCGAGCTTACTCCTGGTGGCGGCCACATACAGCAGCAGCGCGACTCCCGCAATCAAGACGCGCAGCTCGACCAGCACCACCGGGCCAAGCACCGGCGCGGCAACCCTGATAAACAGAAACGAGCCACCCCACAGCGTCGAAAGCGCCAGCAGCATGACCACATCTCGCGTTTTCATAACAGCCTCCTTCATAACAATACAGGCAGAGGATACAGGCGTTTCATACTGCTAGTATGGCTTAAAGAACGCACGAAAGCTATCCGTTTCTTGCGCTGGAAGTGGAACCCCTTGACAGCTCACCTTTTGCCCGTTATACTATCAATAACTGATATATCAGTTATTGATATAAATGGCTTGACAAGGAGAGAAGCTATGGCCCTGACCGATGCAGGCCCCTTTGCCGACGCGGGTCTCTTGATTCTGGCGAGTCTGGCTGGCAGCCCCAAACACGGCTACGCCATCCTGCACGACATTGAGGCGCTGACTGGCGTACACATGGGACCAGGCACGCTTTATACCACTCTGACACAGCTTCAGCAGCGCGGCTGGATTGAGGCGCTGCCGGCAGAGGAACGGCGCCGACCCTATCGCCTGACCGGGGCCGGCAGCGACGTCTTGCGCGAGCAACTCCTTCGCCTGGAGGGTTTCACCAGCGCCGGGCTACAACGCCTGGGGCGCGTCAGGCCAGCGGAGGGAGGCATCGCGCAATGAGGGCCATCGTCACTCTTCGCCTGGCGCAAACCATCCTGCGCCTCTATCCGAGCCGCTGGCGCGCACGCTACGCGGACGAGGCGCTTGACCTGCTGGCGGAACGCCCGCCCACCTGGGCAGATGTCGCCAACCTCGCGCTCCACGCGCTCTATACCCATCTGTCGCCCAATCTGACACTGACTGGAGAAGAATCGCTTCATGAAAGGCTGGTCGTGCTGATGCGTACCCTTCGCGCAAGTGAAATCACCGTCTTCTGGGCCTTTGTCGTCGCCGTTGTCGCCTGGCTGCAATTTGGCGGGCTGGTAGATGGTGGCCCCTATTCGTCCCTCGTTGCTTCGGCTGGCAACTGGCCGCTCATCGGATTCAGCGCGGCCAATGGACTGAGCGCCGCGCAGATAGTCCAGTCGGCAGCGGCTGATCTCGCCTTTCTCGCTGTGCTTGCCGGCGGACTCCCGCTTGCTATCGCGGCCTGGCGGCGAGCGCCACATCTGCGCCGCTACTTTCTTATTCCCGCAGCGGGTTTCGTCGGCGCGGTCTTGCCTGGCCTCATCGCCATCCCCATCGCCGGCCATCAGGCAGTCATCAATCTTGGCTTTGAAACGCTGATCACCGATGCGTATCTGATCTGGTTTGTGGCGCTGGCAACACTCAGCACACTGGCGCTCAGCCGGGTCATCGCTCAGAGCGACCTGGATGACCGGCTTGTCCGGTTCGCCTACATCCCCAGCATGGTGGCAGCGGTGGCATTGCTGCTCATGCTGGGCGCGACGGTTGCGTGGGGTCTGGCGGCCCACCAGGAGTTTCCACAGCTCTTTGACCGGGTTGACCTGACCAGCGGCCATGTCACGATCACCACCTGGGTAATCGACGTTATGGTCATGACAGGGGCCGCGCTGGTCGCGCTCCTTGCCATTATTCGTGGCGCAGCCACGCGGAACGCCGCTCGCGCTGTGTGAGCGCTTCAGCTATGCTGGAGGGGACGTCTGCGCCTGCGCCGCCTGCTGGCGCTGCGCTTCGGCGATGAGGTCGCGCAGGTTGCTCTCCTCCATCTTCAGGCCGATAAAGGTGTCCTGGCGCGTCTGGCGCGCCTTGAGCAGCGCGGCCAGCCCGCTGCTGGCAAGCGTTGCTGCCTCCTGAGCGCGGCCTTCGGCCAGCAGCAGAGCGGCCCCAGCGCGCGCCTGCATGATGCCTTCAAGGCGGCTGCTTTTGCCCTGGCTCTGCCAGAACTGCGCGGCGGGCAGATTGAAGCGATAGCGCGCCTCAAAAAACGCCGCCTCCAGCGCCAGCGTCGGCTGCACGCGCTCTGGCGGGGTCACGCTGGCGAGCGCGGCGTCGAGGTAGACCCCGGCACTGGCAATGTCGCCGCTGTCCAGCGCCTGGCAATAGGCATAAATGGAGGCATTGCGCCGCCTGACCGGCGTATCCGCCAGGGTCACGGCGCGCAGCACTGCTGTAGCCGGCCACTCGCGGGGCCGCACGCCGCGCAACAGATAGCAGGCAATCTGCCAGAAGAGCAGCGCGCATTCGCTCGCCGGCCCTGATCTCAGCGCCGTCAGCACCTTGAAGCCATCGCTCGTCTGGTCCTTTCGGGCAGAGGGAATAATCGTGCTGATGAAGGCAATAGCGGAGATGAAGACAGTAGAGAGCAGCAGAAGGGTCCAGAAGTCCGGCGTTCCCGCATTAAAAGGATCGGTGTAAGGCAGGCAGAGGAGGGGATTGTTGCTCGTCACACAGGAGGCCAGGAAATCACGCGCTAGCCAGCCGGCCAGCGCCGTTAGCACCAGACTTGCCAGCGGGCCACCCGCCGCGAAGACGCCATAGCGCAGCCGCAGCGAGCGATCATCCAGCGGGCAGCTTATTACATGCCCACCACTCCAGCGGCGCCGGGTGAGCGAGAGCCGGACGCCCCGCCGGGTGCGCGTCAGCACCAGCGGGCCAATCTTGCATTGATACAACCAGAGGCCCACCAGTCTGCCGGCCAGCGCGTGCCCTCCCTCGTGGACGGCTATCACCGGAATGAGGGCGAGCAGCAGCGCTGCCGACGGCAGCAGCCAGCCCACCAGATTCTGGTTTGCTATGGACCAGGCATCAGGCTCGCCGGTGAGGCTGGCGAGGAAAACCTGCAATACCGTCAGCGCGAGCAGCAGCACGAGAAAGACGCCAAACAGCACCAGAGTCACGATGGTGAGTGGGCGCATCTCGACGCGCAGCCTGTCGCGGAGCATGGCTTCTGCCTGGTTAATGTTCAAGTCCGGGAAAGAGTCTATCTAGCAGTTTTTTGAACAGGTCAGGGCGCAACATCTCGATGATGGTCAGCACGGCGACGACGATCCCCAGGATGCCACCAACCAGGCCCAGCACCAGATTCACATTGTTCACATGCGTAGTGATGGCTGGCCGGCTGCCACTCTGGGGCCGGGCGAGTGAATAAAGAGAGCCGCGCGTTTCCATTGGCGATTCTTCTGGCATAGCAGTTCCACCTTCAACTGAATAGAGCGCGTGGGCGCCTGCCGCGAGTCGGCAGGCACAAGAAGCTACCTGCACCACTATAACATAGCCTGCCAGGGAAGGTCAAGGAAGTGGGAAAAGAG
>CAZFWN010000213.1:0-9104 GCA_964522745.1 uncultured Ktedonobacterales bacterium | reverse complement strand
GGCGGAATCGGCGCATCAGACGAGGTGGCAAAAAACTGATCTTTCTGGTGACGAATCTGTATGATCTCCCACTGATACTCTTCCTCTGGCGTCTTCATAGTCTGCCTCCAATCTGCTCAGCCAGCCCGTACACAAGTGAGAAATAAAAAAACTCTGCTCATAGCATACCAGATCGGTGGACAAGAAGCCTCCAGAGAACCAGGTGGCCCGGACGAGTTCGCCAAAAATATGATAAGATTAACGACGGTAAGTGAGACTTTCTCTGTGCGGAGGACGTGCTTTTGAGCGATCCCCTTCTCGATAGATTAACTAACTTTGAGAAACGTTATGAAGAACTGAACAGCCTGATGGTCCAGCCGGACGTCATTGCTGATCCAAACCTGCTGGAGCGCTACGGACGCGAGTATGCAACGCTTAGCCCTATCGTGGAAAAATATCGCGTGCTCAAGGAGACGCAGCGCCAGCGCCACGACACCGAAGAGATGCTGGGCAACGGCATCGATGATGAATTACGTGTTCTGGCGCGTGAGGAAATGGACCGGTTGCGCAAGCAGGAAGACCGGCTGCTGGAAGAGTTGAAAGTTGCGCTGCGTCCCAAGAATGTCATGGATGAGCGCAACGTCATCGTGACCATCCAGGCCGGCGCTGGTGGAGACGAAGCCGGCCTTTTTGCTGCCGATCTGTTTCGCATGTACAGCCGCTATGCCGAGGATAAGCACTGGAACCTGGAAGTGCTAGATTCCAACGAAAGCGGTATTGGTGGCTTCAAGGAAATCGTCTTTGAGGTGCGCGGCAAGGGCGTCTATTCGCGCTTGAAGTACGAGGGCGGCACGCATCGCGTTCAGCGGGTGCCCGTGACCGAGTCCAGCGGGCGCATCCACACCTCCACCACCAAGGTTATCGTGCTGCCCGAAGCCGAAGACATTGAGGTCGAGATCAAGCCCGAGGACATCCGTATCGATGTCTACCGCTCCACCGGACATGGCGGCCAGAGCGTCAACACCACCGACTCCGCCGTGCGCATCACCCACTTTCCGAGTGGCCTGGTGGTCACCTGCCAGGATGAGAAATCGCAGCTCAAGAATAAAAACAAAGCGATGGCCGTCCTGCGCGCCCGGCTCTGGGATTTAGAGCAGCAGAAACGCGCCGCTGAACAGGGCGCGGCCCGACGCTCGCAGGTGCAGACAGGTGACCGCAGCGAGAAGATTCGCACATATAATTTTCCGCAGGACCGGGTCACCGATCACCGCATCAACCAATCCTGGCATAATTTGCCTACCATCCTTGACGGCGAAATTGACCCCATGATCGATGCGTTAAGCGCGAGCGATGATGAGGTCGCCACCAGCTAAGCGGGAAGAAAGGGCAGCAATCCAGGTGAGAACGGTTATCCAGGGGCGGCCAGAAACCTACACGCGGCGACTGCGCAGCGAACACTTCTTTGAACTCAGTCGGCTTCTGGCAACCGCACCTGGCTTCACCCTCTTTCTGACCAGCAATCTTGAGCGGTTTGGCCTGGATGATCCATTTATCCACTTCTGGGGCGCTTTTCGCGGAGATGCGTTGGTTGGCGTATTGATGATGGCTGGTCAGCGCGCTGGCGTCTATGGGCGAGAGAACGAGGTCTTGTCCTCGCTGATGGAGATTGCCCTACGTCAGAAAGTCAACTTCATCATGGGGCCGCGCGAGATGGTGCGCAGCGCGCTGCGCTCACTCAGCCATCTCCCTATTGCTCGCAGCGAGGCCCACTTCTTTGCCACGCTGGAGCCAAAGCGCTTTCAGGAGAAATTGGCAGTGCCTCTGGCGCCGGCCAACATTCGTAAAGCAACCCCTGACGACATTGAAGGATTGACCCAGCTCTACACAGGTGCAGCAGGCTTTGAGCGGGTATCAGCCGATCAGGTGCGCCAGTCGATGATCGAGCGCGTCTACGCGCTGCGGACCTATGTTGCCGATGTTGGCAGGCGACTGGTCGCCGGAGCCTCAACCAGTGCAGAGAGCAGCACTGCCGCGATGATTGGCGGCGTGTGGACGCTGCCGAACGAGCGCGAACATGGGTATAGCACGGCAGTTGTCGCCGCGCTCTGCGCTGATCTGTTGGCCGAAGGGCGCCAGCCCTATCTGTTCTATCTGGAAGATAACGCGCCTGCGGCTCGTGTCTATACGAAACTTGGCTTTGAGGCGATAGCCCGCTGGACCGTTATTTACTTCGAGCGCCCGCGTTCGTAAAACCTGCTGCCGGCGATCTAGACGGATACCCTGCTGGCAACCGATGTGTGAAAAGGTCTTTATGCAACACACAAAACTTGAAGCCCCACAGGCGATCCGCACCATCTTTTTTGATGCCGGCTTTACCTTGCTGCGTCCGTCACCATCGGTGACCGAGGTGTGCCAGATCGTCTGCCGGCAGTATGGCTTGCATCTCGACAGTGAGCAGCTTTCAGCGCAGATGGCCGCAGCCGAAGCCTATTTCCGCGAGGCTGGCACGCTCGCTCAGCGGACCTGGGCCAGCCAGGAGGCCATTACCCGCTTCTGGATTGGTTACTATAAAGCGCTGCTGCGCCCGTTCATCGCTGAAGAGAACGAAGCGCTGCTAGATCGCTGCGTCCATGCTATTATCGATGAATTCACTCAGCACACCAGTTGGGAACTCTTCCCCGATGTGCTGCCGACGCTCCAGGCATTGCAGGGCAGAGGCTTTACCCTGGGGATCATTTCCGATTGGGAGACCAGCCTGAGTTCCATCATTGCTGGCCTTGATCTGGGACACTATTTTGATTGCCTGGTTATCTCAGCCGTGACCCGTTACGCCAAGCCAGAATATCGGCTGTATGAAACAGCGCTTCAGCGGGCCAATGCGATCCCCGATTATGCTATCCATATTGGCGACTCGTATATTCATGACGTGCTGGGTGCGCGTTCGGTTGGCATCACGCCCATCTTGATTGATCGGCCTGGCCTCCTACGTGCTGAGGATATTGATTGTCATCTCATCCGCGATCTGCGCGAGGTACTAAAGTTGCTGGAAATTCCGGTAGCGGCGGCCTCACCAGGCCCGCCAGAAAAGCGAGAACAGCCATAGCCCAATGAGCAGATGCGTTTGACGAGCAGCGCAGACCGAAATATACTTGAGCAGACCTCATATGATCGTTCTTTTTGTCATCGCTCTCTCACTGCACAGCAATCACACAGCGAGGTTTCATGAGTACACCACCCAACCGGCAAGCCGAGAAGGAACGCAAGCCGGTGGCAAAACAAACACCCGCACCGACGAAGGGCCAGGCAGCAGCGCCCAGGCGCACACCGGCTCCCTCACCATCAGGGCGTGTTTCCCAGCCAGATGTCAAAAAGGCTGCGCCGCAGACAAAACCGGCGGGCGAGCCGGTGCAGAAGACCAGGGTTGAATCTGCGCCCCAGGCTGCGAGGCCGCCAGCGCAAAAAGCGGCCACACCGCCGGCCCCTAAGCCACGCGACCCATCCGTCGCGCGGAGAGATGAGCGCCGCGAACAGCGCCGCGCTGAAATCCAGGCGCGCCAGCAAGGGCGGCGTCAAGAGCTACAGCAAGCCAAGCGCCAGAAGATCAGTATCCGCTATAGCTTTGTGGTCGCGGCAGTGCTGATTATCGCCTTAGTCGCCTTCTTTGCCGTTGAGCATCAATGGCTCTACAGCGCCATCGCTGCCGGCGCCGTCTTGATTGTGGAAGTCGTCTTCCTGGCCGTCATGACGATGATGCCCACAACACAGGCTGGCTATCGGCGACGGGCCAGGCCACTGCTTCCAACGAGCAGCACGCCACAAGTACCTGAGACGGAGAGCGCCAGCACTTCAGAGGCAACCGAGCAGGCAGAGGAAGAAGATGCAGCCCAGGCATCTCACGATCCCGTCAGCTAGCTGAGGGTATAACTTCTTTGCAATGCTCGCAAGACAGCCGGCCCGGCCACCGAATAATTCGGTGGCCGGGCCGGCTGCATTTCTGAGAGAGAGGCTCATCTGCTCAAGAGCTACCCTCGCACTCTCCGGCCACGCCTGGCTTTGGTATCCGCGCCGATCAGATCGTGCGCTATCTCTTTAATATGGCCGGAAGAGAGGCCGTAGAGTTCATGCAGGATGGCGGGAGCGCCATGCTCCACAAAGACATCCGGCACCCCAATCACTTGTACGGGGATTGACCGCATATCTTTCCGCGCTAGCAATTCTAAGACGGCACTGCCAAAGCCACCGGCCACCGCGTGATCCTCAATCGTAATGACCCGGCCACAGGTCTGCGCGAGCCGCAGAATCAGCGCTTCATCCAGTGGCTTGGCCCAACGGGCGTTCACCACCGCCAGCCGGATGCCTTCTTCCGCCAACTCTTGCGCAGCTTGCACCGCTGGCTGAACCATATTGCCATAGGCCAGCACGGCAGCATCAGCCTGCTCAAGCTCTTCCTCTGGCGTCAATAGCTCAGCCTTGCCGACCTCTAGTTTGTGCAGGTCTTTCTCCATCGACACACCCAGCGCTTTGCCGCGTGGATAACGCAGCGCCACCGGCCCATCCAGATAGAGCGCGGTATAGAGCATATGCTGCAACTCGTTCTCATCCTTGGGAGCCATCAGCTTCATATTGGGCAGGGCGCGCAGGAAAGCTATATCAAAGACGCCATGCTGCGTCTGTCCATCCTCACCGACGATGCCCGCGCGGTCCAGCGCAAAGGTGACATGCAGATTCTGGACGCACACATCGTGCATCACCTGATCGAAGGCGCGCTGCAAGAAGGTCGAATAAATGGCCGCCAGGGGACGCATCCCTGCGCAAGCCAGGCCAGCCGCAAAGGTCACCGCATGCTGTTCGGCGATGCCAACATCGAAATAGCGCGTAGGGAAGCGCTCGCGCAGTTTTTTGAGGCCGGTGCCATCGGCCATTGCCGCCGTAATGCCGACAATTTCGGGGTCTTGCTCGGCCAGCTTCACCAGCGTATTGGCGAACACCTCAGTATAGGTCGGAGGATCATTCGGGTTCTTCTTGATAGTGCCAGTTTTATAATCATAGGCGCCAGGGCCATGCCATTTGGTGGAGTCGGCCTCGGAGTGTTCCCAACCTTTGCCTTTCTGGGTCACCACCTGGATCATAATCGGCCCTTCCAGATGTTTCGCCTGCTGGAATACATCTATCAGCAGGGGGAGATCGTGCCCATCAAACGGCCCAAAGAAGTTTAGACCTAGCTCAGCAAAGATGACCCCGCTCTTGCTCGGAAGCCAGAACTCTTTCATACTGCGATCAGCGCGACCCGCCATCTCAACCGCCAGATCGCCCACCACCGGCAAGCTTGCCAGTGATTGCTTGGCAGCCCCACGCAGCTTGCGATAGCGCGGATCAGCGCGGAGCTTGCCCAGGTATTTATGCAGCGCCCCAACATTTTCGGAGATGGATTTATCATTATCGTTCAGGACGAAGATAATATTTTTCTTGAGCGCGCCGGCGTTATTAAGCGCCTCCAGCGCCATACCGCCGGTCAGTGCGCCATCTCCGATAATGGCAACAACCTTGAAATCCTCGCCGCGCAGATCGCGCCCGACGGCCATCCCCAGTGCCGCCGAGAGCGACGTGCTGGCATGGCTGGCACCAAAGGCATCATACTCGCTCTCATCGCGTCGCAGATAGCCAGAAAGCCCTCCAAACTGGCGGATAGTATTGAAGCGGTCACGACGGCCAGTAACGAGCTTATGCACATACGCCTGGTGTCCAATATCCCAAACCAGCATATCCTGGGGAGCATCGAATGCCAGGTGGAGCGCCAGTGTCAGCTCAACGACCCCCAAGTTTGGCGCCAGATGGCCGCCGCGCACCGAAATAGTCTCGATGATCTCGCGCCGTATCTCGGCTGCAAGTTGCTCCAGTTGCGGGATGGTTAGCTTTCTGAGATCGGCTGGGCTATCAATCGTATCCAGAATTCGCTTCACTGGGGTTGTCTCTTCCAAAACACTCGCTCCTTTGGATGCCCATGACCAGGGCAGAATAAGAGAAGATTCGGCTGGCATCGCGGTATCTTCGCAATAATTATAAGGCAGCCGCTCACCCACAACAAGCACCTGAGACGCAAGGCTCTGCTGTAAAAGATCGTCTACGCCAAATCAGCCTGCTATTTCTGCAAGTTCGATACCTCTTACGCATCCAGCACATAGTGAGCGCGCAGAAAGCGGTCTAGTCGCTCATAGACTTCACGAAGGGGAAGCGAGCGCATCAGAGCCACTTGAGCGCAATCATCATATTCAGGAGAGACGCTCACCACGCGCCCGCCGACACGCTTGATCTTCACGCGCACCGTGCCCAGAGGTGTCTCAAGCTCCTCTTGCTGACGTTCAGCCTTTAAGCGCCGCCAGCGGCTGCTGCGGACGCCCAGCGTCGTCGTCTCGCGCAAAAGCAGCAGCGAGAGCCTATCGAGCAATTCAGGTGGCGCGATGACGCTCACCTGGGTCGCCGGGCGGTTCTTTTTCATCTGCATCGGTGTATAGGTCACATCCAGCGCGCCGGCCTGAAAGAGCCGTTCCATCAGGCCGCCCAGCACTTCGCCGCTCAGGTTATCCAGGTTGGTCTCCAGCACCACTACTTCATCGCTTTCCATTCCGGTGCTTTGCACCGACTCGCCCAGACAGAAGCGCAGACAATTGGCCCAGGGCAGGCGCTTGCGACCAAAGCCATAGCCCACCTGCTGGATAACCAGTGCAGGCGTTTCAAAACGCGCCCGCGCTGCCAGAATCGCCGCGCCGGTTGGTGTCACCAATTCGCCCTCAATCTGGCGCGGTGTCCAGGGAGCGCCCACCCGGCGCAGCAGTTCCAGCGTCGCGGGCGCAGGCACCGGCAGCAAGCCATGCGCTGTCTGCACCTGACCACTGGTGAGTGGGAGCGGTGAGCAATAAAGCTGCTCGATGCCCAGCGCGTGCAGCCCGATGAGCGCGCCAACAATATCGACCAGAGCATCAACAGCACCAACCTCGTGAAAATGAATTTCCTCAAGCGCAACGCCATGCACCTCTGCCTCTGCCGCTCCCAGCATCCGAAAGATCGCCAGCGCCTCCTGCTGGATGCCTGTCGCTAAGTGGCTGCTCGTAATGATATGTTCAATCTCGCTCAGGTGGCGCTCTGACTGAGGAGTCTCTATGACGCGCACCTCAAAGCGCTTGCCCTGAATCCCCTTATCTGTGCAGGACTCCAGATCGAGTTCATAGCCGCCAAGGTCGAGGGCTGCCAGTTCTGCCTGTAACTGCTCAAACGAGAGTCCGGCGTCCAGCAGCGCACCCAGGAACATATCCCCACTGATGCCAGAAAAACAATCAAGATACGCAAGCGCCATTCCGCTGCTCTTTCTTTGGGAACGTTTTCCAGACCCATTCAGTCTGCTCGATGTTGGCACTGGCTTTCATTATAGCATTCATCAGCCAATGAGCAGGCCCTAACCTGCTATAAACAGAATTTTAACTGAACACTCTTGACAGAACAGATTGGCCCGATGATAATCTCGAAGGGTCGCTTCCGCCTCATCCACTATTTATCATCGTTGCTAGAGGAGAAGCATGCACCATGCCAACGACCTTACCTTTGATTGAACCGATGCAATTAAGCGAGCGCCTGTTTCATATGGATGGGATTTCGGAAGATACCATCAACGAACACCAGGCCATGTATGAGCGTTATGTGAAGCGCTACAACGATATTGTCACCGTGCTTGGGCAGGTCCATCGGGAACCAGAGCATTGCAGTTCCACCTATAGCCCGCTTCGCGTCCTGAAAGTCGAACTGACCTATGCGCTGGGAGGCGTGCGCAACCACGAATTGTATTTCAAGCAGCTTGGGGGAAAAGGCGGAAAGCCCCAAAGAGACCTGGCTCAGCAGATTGAACAGTGGTTTGGCTCATTCGATGAATGGGTTACTGATCTCACCGGCACGGCTCTCTCAGCGCGCGGCTGGGTCTGGCTGGCCTGGGATCGAGACGGCCAGTATCTCTTCAACTACCTGGGCGATTCCAATAATGCCTTCCCTATCTGGAATGCCGCCCCGCTCATTGCGCTCGATATGTTTGAACATGCGTATTACCTGGACTTCAAGCAGGATCGCCAGGCATATGTGCAAGCCTTTCTGAAGAACCTGGACTGGAAAGTCATCGAAGAACGCTTTGACGCCGCGACTCGTTAAGCGTTCTTAGCAGAAAAAGCGCGCCGGCAGCGCCTCTATTCTCTATCAGAGGCGCTGCCGGCGCTTCCTTGTCGCGCGCCTGGCAACACACCTTGGCCGAAACGGTCCGACCAACCGCAAGCAGGTTTCTTTACTCCTGGCTTACTCGTCGAGGACTCCCCTGGCTTGCAGATGGTGGGCGCCAGCCGGCCTGAGGCGGATACGTGGGCGCCTGGGGAGCGCCTCTGGCAGGCGGATGAGAAGGTGTCTGTGGATAGGGCTGTTGTGCCGGTTGCCTCTTGACCGGCGGCTGCCGCGAAGAACCAGCACGTCGGCGACGCTGCGCCTCCTCAACCGTCCTGAGGCGCATCCAGCGCTCAAAGAGCCAGAGATCTGCAATCGTGACGACCACGAGCGCGCCGCGCAGCCAGAGCGTTGGACCATCGGTCCCGGCAAAGAGGGCATGCAGCATCACCAATCCCAGCGCGCCCAGCGCCAGTGGATGCAGCGAGCGCCACAGGCGATGCCCTATTTTTGCGCGTATGAGCGAACTTCCCCACACGACCAGCAAGAGATAGAGCGCTACGATGCCCGCTGCAATCCAGAGCGGCTGATAGCTGGCATGCAATGGGATCAACAGGTCGGCCAGGCTAAAGGGCACAATGCGATCTAAAAATACCAGGAGCAGATGGATTGCCAGAAAGACTCCCGTGAGTACCGAGAGCGTCAGGTGGACATCATACACGCGCCAGCGCTCCAACCGCTCTTTCCACAGGCGCACCCGCAGCGCCAGCCCAATTAACACGACCAGCGACAAGAGCGCCAGAGCGGCCAGGCCCGACGCTCGCAGGAAATACCAGACGGTGGGGCTGACCAGTGGATCATTTGAGGTAATCAGATCAAACGCCGCCTGAGGCATATCGAGCGAGCCAGACGCCCGACCACTGACCTGATCT
>CAZFWN010000212.1:0-9134 GCA_964522745.1 uncultured Ktedonobacterales bacterium | reverse complement strand
CTGCCGCATCTCTCGCTGGCAACCAAGAAACAGATCATCGAGGAGAGCCTGCGCCGCCAGGCGCAGCTCATCGTCACGCACCATCCCTTCCCCGGCCTGGGCATTCTGGCCCGCGACGAGGCCGGCAAGGTCCATTTCCACGCGCACACCCACAGATGAGAAAATTCCCATAGAACTCTCATGCGTTTCACAGAAACGCCTGGTATCCTCAACGGCGAGAGAAGAGCGCACCGCCCAGGCCGTGCTGCCAGCTTCGCTGCGGGCATCCAGACCCCAGGAACGTGCGCCTCTTCCTGCCAGACTCGGACTCGCCCCTCGCAGGGAGGCTTCACAAGATTCTGATGATTTTTTGAAGAATTCCTTACGGTCTTTTGAGCTTTTTGCGCTACAGTCCTAAGCGACTTGGTTTGTTTTATCTCCTTATGCAACGAGCTTGCCAGGTGCGAGTCAAAACACTGCGCTCAAGGCGAAGCGCACAAAAATACCCAGCAATTGCTGCTATTTCAAGGAGAACAATGGGAACAGTAAAACGAGGCACGTTGAATGTCATGCGCAACCCCATCCGGCTTGTGATTGTGGTGCTGCTCCTGGGGGTCTGCCTCACGTTTGTGGCGGTGATGGTCGCCCTCAACGCGAGCGTACAAAACCGTCTGGCGCAGATAAGCGGCCAAGTCGGGACAGGTATCACCATTCGCCCGGCTGGCAGCTTTGGCCCCTTCGGGAGTACCGGAACGCTCACCGACGCGCAGGTCACACAAGTAGAAAATACGGCAGGCGTCACCAACGTTCATTCCACGGTGAGTCAATCTTATACCGGCTCTGAAGTGAAAAGCTCGATCACACAGCCGCAGGGTGGTGGAGGCTTCCCAGGTGGAGGAGACAATGGCGGCGGTGGCAGGCGATTCCTCTCTGGGCCAATTGTCTACGGCGCCTCCAGCGCGAGCAATGTTAGCTTCTTCACCGGAGACACCGCTTCGCTGAAATCTGGCCGGGACTTCACCTCATCCGATGACAACGCCAATGTGGCCCTGATGAGCCAGGCGATGGCCTCAGCCAATAATTTGCAGGTTGGGTCGACCTTTACCCTCCAAAAAACCTCGCTCACGTTAGTGGGGCTGTATAGCACTGGTTCCAGCTTCGCCGATAACAGCATTATGCTGCCTCTTAAAACTGCCGAGCGCCTTTTCAGCTTGAGCGGCGTCAACTCGATCACGGCCAATGCCCCCAGCCTCGATCAGGTCAACAGCGTTGCTACCGCGCTGCGGAATGAACTGGGCAGCAGCGTTGATGTGACCACGCAGCAACAAATCGTCGCCAATACCACGAGTGCCCTTGACAGCACGCAGAACAGCATTAAGGGCGCGCTGATTGCTTCTGTCGTCGTGGCCGCGCTGGTGATCATCTTCGCAGTCTTCCTGATCGTGCGCGAGCGAACGCAGGAGATCGGGGTCTTGAAAGCGATTGGCGCGTCGAACTGGCGAGTGGTCAGCCAGTTCGCGGTGGAAATCCTGACGTTCAGCCTGATCGCCGCTGCGGTTGCTGCCGCTTTGCTGCTGACGTTTGGGCAACCCATTGCGAGCATCTTCAGCATCGTCAGTTCAGGCACAGGAGGCAGGGGCGGCCCAGGTGGTGGCGGTGGGTTCATTCGCTTTGCTGGTGGCCCAGGCGGGGGTGGTTTTGGCAACCCGCTGAGCGCCGGCCTCACACCTGAAAGTCTGCTGATCTTGCTGCTGCTCGGCGTCGTACTGGCCGTGCTGGCGAGTGTGATTCCAGCCTGGTTTGTGGCTCGTCTGAAGCCCGCGCGGGTACTCCGCCAGGCTGCATAGGGAGAGAGAAAGATGGCATCAACGAAACAAGAGGACTTGTCAGAGAAGCAAGAGACTACCATTCCTCAACCAGCCGCAGAAAAGGTGCTGATCGTTGCTGAAGGGTTAAGCAAGCATTTTACCCAGGGTGGCGAACTGATTAAAGCCGTCGATAAGGTCAGCTTCAAGCTCGCGCCGCGCCAACTGGTGGCGATCACCGGCCCCAGCGGGTGCGGGAAAACGACCCTGCTGTATCTGTTGGGCAGCCTGGAGAAGCCGAGCGCTGGTAAGCTGCTCATCGATGGCATCGATGTCTTCTCGCTCAAAGGGCGGCAGGAGAATGCCTTTCGCAGCAAGAAGATCGGTTTTGTCTTCCAGTCATTCCACCTGATCCCCAACCTCTCAGCGATAGAAAATGTGGCGCTGGCGATGGAAGTCTCCGGCAAGTACAAAGGGAAGGATCGCATAGATCGGGCGCACGATCTGCTCGATCAGGTTGGGCTGGAAGAACGGCGCCACGCCCACCGGCCAGGCAAGCTCTCCGGCGGGCAGCAGCAGCGCGTCGCCATTGCGCGGGCGCTGGCGAATGATCCGGCGGTGATCCTGGCCGATGAACCAACCGGCAACCTGGACTCCAAGACCGGGCGGCGCATTGTGGAATTGCTGCTGCAACTGGCGCACCAGGGCCGCACGGTGATCGTCGTGACCCACGACCGCAGCATTGCCCGGCTGGCGGACCGGCGGATGGAGCTGGAGGATGGGCACATCATTGCCATGAAGAACAATTCCAATCTGGCCCAGCCGAATACGACAACCAGACTCAATACGCCTAAAAAGTGAGGCGAGAGGCTATCTGTCGCCCCACTCGCGCAATGAGCGAGAGTGGGAGGCAAGTATTGTGCGACTGGGGGCAAGGTTGCTTGCCCCCAGTCGCACCTACCTGACCAGAGGAGTAGGATAGTGAGCAGGAGGGCACCTGAGCGCCAGACAGAGCGCAACCCCGATTCTCAGCCAGAATATACGATCATCAAGCGAACCCATCGCGCGCAGAGCAGCGCCTCGTCGTATGTGCCATCGCCCAGAAAAACCGGGCAAAGCAAGAGGGCGGCGGCCATGGAAGAGCGGTTGAGCCGGCGAGAACTCCAGCGAGAAAAACAGTATGACGCGAAACGTCGAAGACAGTGGGTGCTGGCATTGGGCGTTGCTGTCCTGTTTGTCGGCATAGCCGCTGCGGCCCTGCATTTCATTACAAATCCCCCCGCTAGCACGGCCAACACTGCCTGTACGACGCCCGGTAACTCCACCTTCAACCGCAGCGCCTTGATTACACTCAGGCAGTCGGTGCAAAGCAGCCTGGCAAGCACCCTGGGCATCTCGACATCAACCCTTCAATCTGATCTGTCCGCTGGCGAAACGCTTGCCCAAATTGCTCAGGCGCAGAACAAACAAATCAGCGATGTGAATACCGCGTACCTGAACGCCGTCCAGAACGAACTGAACACGCTGGTGAGTGCCGGGCAGATGACACAGACCCAGGCCGATCAGATCTCCAGCCAGGCGCAAAGCGCCGTCAATAACAGCCAATACACACTCCTCCAGGCGCCGGGCGCTGGTGGCTCAGGCCAATTCCCAGGGTCAGGGGGTTCCGCCCCGTGCAATAACGGCAGTGGCGCGAGCAATGGATGAGAGCATGCTCTATCTGGCATGATTCCTGCATCCGCTGAGCAGTGAATGCCGGGCGTATGAGTCTCGCAGCGCTCGCCAGGGGAGCGAGCCACGCCGGCCTGGAAGCGAGGCGGAGTATGTCTCTCGCACAGCCTGGACCTAATGCGCGTGAACAGGCTGACTGGCAGCGCCAGCCAGCCCCGACACCGGCCAGAAAGCCGCCAGATAGAGGCAAGGAGCGACGGAAAGAAGAAAAGCAAGAGGCCAGGACGGTGGTCAAGATGCTGAGTACGTTCTGGGCCAAAGTCAATAACGACTGGGTCTTTAACCTGGCCTCTATGCTGGCCTATAACCTGTTGATGTCCATCGTGCCCATTCTGGCGATGCTGCTGAGCTTCTTTGGCTTCTTCCTGGGTGGCCTGGCTCCCGGCGTGCGGCAGGAGTTCATCAACAGCGTCGTCAATGGGCTACCCCAGGGGGCCGGCAAACAATTCATCGGCGGCGCGCTGACCCAGCTTTCCAACAGCAGCGGCATCTTTGCAGTCATCACCGTGCTGGTTAGCATCTGGTTTGGGTCGCGCCTGTTTATCACCATTGAAAGCTGCTTTGGCGTGATCTACCGCCTGCCCACGCGCGCCTTTGTGCGCCAGAACATCATCGCCATCGGCATGCTTGTTATCTTTGCCGTGCTGATCCCGATCATGCTGGTGGTCTCGGCAGCGCCATCCTTCCTTTCAACCGCGATTGTTGACCGGCTGCTGGGCAATTCTATCGCCGAGCGGGTCTGGTTGGCGATTGCTGGCATCATCGCCGGCTGGATAGTGTCCGCCATCCTCTTCCTGGCAATCTATATCGTGGTGCCCAACCGGCCCGCGCGCGTGCGCGATGCCTGGCTGGGCGCGGTGGTTGCCGGGGCGCTGCTGGAAATCTATATGCTGGCCTTCCCCTTCTACGCGGCGCACTTCCTGCACCCGCAGAACTACGGTTCGACAGCGGGCTTCGCGGTGGTGATTCTGATCTTCTTCTACTACTTCGGTTTTATCCTGCTGCTGGGGGCCGAGATCAATTCGTTCCGCACCGGCCAGCGCCAGACAAAGACTGACCTGCCGGGCATCCTCTACGAAGCGCAGGTGCAGAAGACGGCCAGCGGCGCCGCCGGGCCGACAGCCGGGCAGCCCCAGGAGAATCTGCAAGCTGACCGCACGGGCTGGGAGGCCACCATGACCCCTGCCGAAGACAAGCTCAGCCCGCCTGGCAGCGACACGCAGGCCCCCAGGGAAGAGGCAGCACCTCCCCAGCCATAGAGAACGAGAAGATCACTGGACGGGCCGCGAGACGCTGGCGCTACAAAAGACCTCAGTGCGTCTGTTCTAGCCGCGCCTCCAGTGCTTCCAGCCGCTGGCGCAGCGTGCGGTTCTCCTCTTTCATCTCATCGAGGTCCGTGCGCAACTGGCGCACCTCGTCGTTCGGCGCCTTGCCCTCGCGGATGGCCTTCGCCGCCAGCCGCATCGAGCGAATGACGGTGCCATCGACTTCGCGGCTGGCCCGCTCGTCGAGCTTGCCAAGCGCGCTTGTCTCGTGCATTGCGGCCAGCGAGCGCGCCGCCGCTCGGCGCACCGGCAGCCAGGGATCATCCAGCGCCGCGAGCAGCGCTTCGACCATCTGCTGGCGAGCCGGTCCGCTGTCCAGCCGGTGATCCCCCGCCAGCGCCCCCAGCGCGCCAGCCGCCGCCGAGCGCGCCTGGATGGGTCTGGTCGAGCCGGTCCACTCTGCCAGCACCGGGGCTACCGCCGGGTCGCCCAGCGCCGCCAGCCCTCCAAAAATGCCAGAGCGGATGACCTCGTTCCAGGAGGGCCGATCTAGTGCCCCTGTCAGCGTATCAAAGGCGCCAGCCGAGCGAGTCCGGCCCAGCGCGCTGGCGGCAGCGCTCTCGACAAAGTAGCTGGGGTCGCCCTTTGCCAGCACCTCGCTCAACGCGACGGCGGCGCGCTCGGCCAGTTCTGGCTGCTCTGGCAGGCGAAACGACCCCAGCGCGTTGACGATGGCCCGCCGCGCCCTGGGATGCTCAGCCCGCGCTAGCCCAGCCAGCAGCGCCTCCAGCGCCCGCTGGGTGCGCAGGCTGCCCAACACGTCGGCCACCTCGGCGCGCACGCCCCAGAAGGGATCGCTTTCCAGCGCCGCTGCCAGCGCCTCCACGCTCTTCTCGTCGCCGAGCTTGCCCAGATGCTCCGCCGCCTCGATGCGCCCCAGCACATCGGGGTCACGCGCCAGTTGAGAGCGCAGCATCTCCGCCGGTAGCTCAGACTTGAGCGTCTTCAGAATCCAGCCGCCGGGATCGAAGCGCACCGTCAGCGGCTTGCGCTCCAGCGGGAAGTAGAAGCGCTGCTGTGGTTCGTCGATCTGCACGCGGAAGGTCTGGGTGATCGTCTCACCCTCCGGCGCGTCGTCCGAATCCGGCAGCGTGAAGGCTATATCCACCGGCGTGACAAAGCAGGGGTGATGCTCATCGATCTGCTGCGTTTGCTTCACCGAGACCGAGGCCAGGTGATGCTCGCCATCCCAGCTATAGGAAATTTCAAACTCAGGATGGCCGGCGCGATAGACCCATTGCTCGAAGAACCGCGCCATGCTGCGCCCGCTGCTCTCCTCAATCGCCCGCTCCCAATCGGCGGTCACTACCTCGCGCCCGCGATTCTTCTGCGCGTAGTATTGCAGCGCCCGCCAGAAGGCTGCTTCGCCCAAGACAAAGCGCAGCATGTGCATGACCAGCGACCCTTTTTCATAGACATGGCGGTCAAACATCTCCCAGCCGTCGCTGGCATAGACGTTGTAGACGATGGGCCGCCGGTAGGACTCGGAAAGGTAGCCCTTCAGATTGTTGCGCAGTTCATAGCGGAAGTCATCTTCGCCATCGTCGTGCTGGGCATAGACAGCCTCAAAATAGGTAGCGAAGCTCTCGTTCAGCCAGATATGGCTCCAATCGCGGCAGGTGAGCAGGTCGCCAAACCACTGATGCACTAACTCGTGCGCGACCACCAGCTTGGGGCCACTGGCATCCAGCGCGGCACGCTCATCGACCAGCAGCGAGAAGCTGTGCGTCGTGGCCGAGGTATTCTCCATCGCGCCGGTGAAGAGTTCGCAGACCACCTGCGCGTATTTCTCGTAGGGGTAGCGGATGCCAAACTGGCGCGAGAAGAAATCCAGCATATCGGGCGTCTTGCCCATCATACGCCGGGCGTCCTCTTCGCGCCCATGCCGCACATAATAGGTCACGGGGATGCCGTTCCAGTGATCCTCGACGGCGGCAAACTCGCCAACCACCAGGGTCACCAGATAGGCCGGGAAGGGAATATCCTGCACCCAATGATAGGTTTTCGTGCCCCGCTCGCTATCCTCATCGGTATGATCCAGCCGGCCATTGGAGAGCGCGAAATACTGGCCCGGCACGGTAACAGAAAGGGCGGTGGTGGCGCGATCATTGGGGGAATCGTGACAGGGAAACCAGAAGTGATTGGTCTCCGGCTGGCCCTGGGTCCAGACCTGCACAGGCCGGGTGGGATCATCTGGCCCCGGCTGCACAAACTCCAGCCCGATACGCGGGCGCGCCGCATAGGTGATAGCAATATCGAACTGCTCGCCGTGCTGGTAGGCCCGGTCGAGCGCGATGGTCAGCGTTTTCCCATGCTGCGTGGCGCCAAGCGCCGGACCGCCCACCAGCGTGACCCGCTCAATCTCAAGCTCAGAGGCGTTCAGATGTACCGAGCGCAGATCATCAAACAGCGCCCGAAACGAGGTCGTCACCGTGCCGCTGACGCGCTGCTGCTCTATATCAATCTCCAGGTCCAGCGCCACATGGGAGACATCGGCTGGCCGGTCTGGGGGATAGTGGGGCTGGTCGCCCGGCAGGGCAAAGTGATAGGGGTCCGTCACCGGCGCGCTCGTGCTGGCCGCCTGCATTTCTTGCAGGTACAAGCATCGACTGCATTGTCTCAAGGGAACATCCTTCCAGTATTACTCCTCCACGTCGTCGCGGTACTGCCGCTGGCGGATGCTGAAGGCCAGCCAGCCAAGCAGGCAGAGGATAATCGTGGCGAGCGTCCAGGCAACGAGTAGAGCGCCGCTTCCCATGCCTAAAACCAGGTCTGCGAGCAGCATACGCGCCTCTTCTCTTGTACAGGATGGCAAACGATGGGGTCACGCCGGGCAGCGCATCTGATGGGGAGCTATTCTGCAACGCTGCGGGGCGTGTTCCATAGAATGTGACGCGCAGCCTTCCATCTGGTAACAGGGCGCTGCCGCCCCTTGTCCATCATGGAGACCCTGCCAGGTTGCCAGTCACACAATGGATATGCTATACTTGTGGAGTGAGCGTGGCGCCCAACCCTGAGCGTCACGCCTGTTGCATGTTCTGCCCTGTAGCGCGTCCTTGCTCGGCGCTTCCGGCTGGCCCCCTACTTGCCAGCAGATGCCTTGTAGCGGCCCAATGGTAGATTCAGCGTGTCTTGTAACGGTTTTGTTCTACCCCCTGGCGGCTCAGCCTGCCCAGGGCGTGCCGTTTGCCAGCGAACGAGGAGAGCAGAGATGACCGTGATGCACCCTGTCAGAAAGGCGGTGACTAATGGATCAACTTAGCGTCTTTTCAGGCAACGCCAATCGCCCGCTGGCCTCAGAAATCTGCCAGCATTTGAAGATACACGATGGCGAGGCAGACGTCTTCGAGTTCTCCAATGAGAACATTTTCGTCAAGATCAATCAAAATATCCGGGGCCACGACGTCTTTATCATTCAATCCTTCAGCAAACCCGTCAACACCTCCATCGTCGAACTTCTGATTATGCTCGACGCCTGCAAGCGGGCCTCCGCCCGGCGCATCACCGCCGTCATCCCCTACTATGCCTATGGCCGCAGCGACAAAAAGGACCAGCCGCGTGTGCCCATCACGGCGCGGCTGATCGCCGACTGCGTCAGCGTGGCCGGAGCAGGCCGGGTGCTGACGATGGACCTGCACGCCGGCCAGATTCAAGGCTTCTTCAATATCCCGGTGGATGAACTGAGCGCCTTGAACATCCTGGCGCGCCACTGGCGCATGCGGCAGATTCCCGATCTCACCGTTGTGGCAACCGATGAAGGCTTTGCCAAGAAGGCGCGCAACTTTGCCGACCTGCTCGACGCGCCGCTGGCGATTATCCAGAAGCGCCGGCTGGGCAATGATGGACGCACCGAGGCGATGAGCATCATCGGTCAAGTCAAAGGGCGCAACGCGCTGATCGTTGATGACGAGATCGACACCGCCGGCTCGATCATCCAGGCGCTGCAACTGGTCAAGCGAGAGGGCGCGCGCGATGTCTACGCCTCGGCGGTGCATGGCGTGCTGTCTGGCCCGGCCACCCAACGGCTGGGCGAATCGGCCTATAAAGAGATCGTTATCACCAACACCATTCCCGTCCCTGACGAAAAGCGCCTGCCCAACATGACGGTGCTTTCGGTAGGGCCGCTCTTTGCCAGCGCTATTGACCATATTCACCAGGGCGCCTCGGTCTCGGAACTCTTTCATTGGGAGCCAGATTAGAGGCTACAAAGCGGGTAGGGTTCGCCCGTTCCCTACCCGCCAGCGCTTTGGCAAACAAAAGTCCCCATCCCCAGAACCATGCTTGCGCATTTGCA
>CAZFWN010000211.1:0-9330 GCA_964522745.1 uncultured Ktedonobacterales bacterium | reverse complement strand
GTCGTTATCCCGAATGAGGAAACGAGGAGTTTGCCCATACGGCGTGGCTTCGCGGAGTTGTTGGGCAACCCAGGCATCAGTCGGATGACGAGTCACGCCAACATGGATGATTTTTCTGCTTTGCAGCTCGATGATGAAGAAGGCAAAGAGCGAGCGGAAGAAGAGGTCGGTGACCGGCAAGAAGTCGCACGCCCAGATGTCGTGTGCATGGTTTTGCAAGAAGGTAGACCATGTCTGCGAGGAGGGAAGTACACGCCCTTGTCTCCTGTATTTCTGGATGGTGCGTTTGGAGACACGAATCCCCAATTTGAGCAGCTCCCCGCGGATACGCTCCACACCCCACAGGCGATTGTTCAGCGCCATCGTTTGGATCAACGAGACCGTCTCGGGAGCGATTTTGGGGTGCCTGGAAGCAGTCTTGGATCTTCGCCTCCAGAACCAGCGGAACGCTTGGCGATGCCAGTCGAGAAGAGTATCGGGCTGAACAATGAAGAGCGCCTGTTTCCAGTTCCTGACGGCTCGCGCGAGCACGACCGAGAGCAGCCGATCGGATCTGGTACAAGCTGGGCGCTTCACCTGACGGCGAAGGATGACCAGTTGCTGTCGCAACAGGGCGTTTTCGGCGATGAGTTCAGCCCTGGTGCGGGCCAGATCGTTCAGGGTTCCCACGAAGCGGGAGCGGCTCGTTGGCCTCGTCCACCGCAATACAGACTGCTGGACCCGACTGAATAAGCGCTGGAATCGGCGGTTGAACAAAATGCGCAGAGCAGTCACGGCTCTCTTGGCTCCTTCAAACAGAGGAGTGGTGTGAGAGATGCAGGGAAGTGGGCTCTCATGCGTGGATTGTACTTTGATGACCAGCCCAGTGACAAGCAGGTGTCTAGCAGAACAAGTATACCGTTCCTAAATACTGAGCTTATGACGCAAAGTAGCCAGCACAGGTATTTCTTGCCTGTATGTGGCATACGAAGAGTGGATTGCCCCAGAGATATCACTGCCGTTCGGTACTCTCCTTGACCAATCCTTTGAAAGTGTGAGAAAAGAAGCCAATGTCCCTTCGGAGTGATCACCTTCAGGCTCTTATTACGCGTGAGCTCTGCCTATTCAATAGCTGGCGCAACACCCTTGCTACTCAAAAAGTCTATATGTTCAACAATTCATCGTTGTAAGCGCGGATATACCTAGTACACTGAGGCGTAAATAGGTCCATGATGAACCTGTCGATGGATTAGAGAGCCCGTTCGCGCCGCACGTGTGGCAGGATGGTCACGATCACTGTACTCACCAGCAGCCAGGCCCATGCCAGCCAGATGGTCGGGAAGATACCGACCTGCTGAATCAGGATGCCGGTCAATGCCAGCCCCAAAGGACGCATCGTGCCTGGTACAAGGCGACAGGCGCTCAACACTCTTCCCTTGAGTTCGTCAGGAATCAGCTTCAGGCGATGGCTGAAGTAGGGCACATCCTCAATCGGGTCCACCAAGCCGGTCCCAAATTGAAGCGCACCGAGCACCCAGGGAAAGGGCGCCAGTGCATACAAGGGCCAACTCAGCACAAAATACCAGCGACACAGGAGGATGGAATGTCCAACCGTCAGGCGATGTTCCAAACGAAGCGCCAGCAGTGAGCCTGCTATCGCCCCAATCCCACCCAGGGCGAAGATCAGGCCAACCACCACTGGGGACGCCTGTTGTTGTTGTGCCAGGATGATAATAATCAGCGCGTTGCCGGAAAAGACGAACGCTCCTGCTCCCATCAGGAACGTCATTGTGAGAATGAAGGGTTGCTGCCACACCCAGCTCGACTGCAAGATGCCCCGCTTGCCTTTGATCCCCAACGTCTCTGGGGCGATCCCTTCGCGCTCAGCTACCCACCGGACCAGCGACTCGGATTGATGGATGTTCAAGTTGTCTAGGATGAGATGCCACCGGGTCGCCTTCCGATCACTGGCAATCAGGCGCTGGATGTGGGCCAGCGCATCCTCCTCGGTACGGGTCGGCCCCCAGGACGGCTCCAGTACCTGGCCCGTCACCACATCAAAAGAAATGAACCAGGATAAGGTCCCATGCCGGATGTACTCAAACTCGCGCCGCAGCACGTGCCCAGCTTGCATGGGTAGATCAGGTGCTTTACGCTCGAGCGCTTGCACGCCGGTCAATTCATCCAGGCTGATCGTGCGCTCCCCTTGCTTGGCTCGCTCGGCAGCCTGTGCATAGACCTGGCACCCCTCCACAATTTTCTTCTCCTGCTGCTCGTCCGCCACTGCTGTCAGCCAGTACCGGAAGCGGTGTGGTTGCAGCCCCCTTTCTTGAGGAGATAGGAAGCATGCCGCGGAGAGATCTGCTCCACGATACCCCTGGCCTTCAGTTCGTCGGCAATTTCGCGCCCAGTCCACTGACTGATTGGGCGCCCCGCCTTCTGTGGCGTTTCGCACGCGACGGCAGCGAGTCTCTCAGCGTTGCTCAGGGGTGAACTTGGGCGGAGTTCCTAGTCGTGGTGCATCCCGCAACCGCTCCGCGACACTGAGCGTTTCCCACTCGATCCCTTGCAGTCCTACCCAACGATCTCGCCACAACCGGGCCGTATCTACATTGATCTCCAGGTCACGGGCAATCTGTGCATTGGAGCATCCTTGCGCTGCCGCCAACACGATACGCGCTCGTAGTACCTGCTGCTGTTCGCTCCGATGGCGTTTGGTGAGTTGCACTAACGCTTCCTGTTCTTGGTCACTGAGGATCACCTGTGTGGCTTGTTTCGGCATACCAGCTTCTCCTGGGCTGTTTCCCTCCTATTCTATCATGGGGCCATTTCTCCCTCACTGTACTAGATCAGGCACTCGGTGTAGCGGTGATTGGTTCTGTTATTGCCTCACGTGTCACACACTTGGTGGCGAGTAGTGCATTTACTGACGCTTCTCGCATAAGTTGGGGTATCATCGCTGGTTGCGGTTTCGCTGTCTTGTTTCTCGGCTTTATCACGACTGGTACGTGGGCAAAGCGCACCGCCAGCCGAAATGCGGAGCGCATGTAGTTAGAGATGGAGCACATTTGATCAGGATTTGGGAATGGACGGGTGCGCTCACCCCTTGCTGTATTGTTTTAGTAGTGCTACACTGGCTCAGGTACGCTGTAGCGTACCCACTCCGCTCGCTTCCATTGTAGTTCTCTGATTGCTAGATGTAACGCAAACATGTTCGGGTTCCCGTTCACAGGATCGTGCCCGGCTCGTCTTGGGCGGAGGTCGTGACGTGTTCACAACACGCGTTCGGGGTTCAGACACGCAGGCGGGATGCCCCTCGCTCCAGAACGGGAGCAGGGCGGGCCTGGTTCCCCGCAACTGGAGCAGTTCACGACGGCGGCCTACCATCCCCAGGCGAGCCCTCTGGAGTCCCCGCTTCCCGCCCCTCCAGATCTGGCTCTGGCGTTGACAGCGGTACGGTGAACCAAAACGTCGATCCCTGCCCTGGAGTACTCTGGACCCCCACCTGCCCGTGATGGCGCTCAACAATGGTCCGGCAAATATACAAGCCTAAGCCCAGTCCGATCCCCGTCCCACTCTGAACCTCGATCCCCTTCACGCGATGGTAGCGTTCCCAGATGTGTTGCTGTTCCGCTGGTGGCAGCCCTGGCCCAGCATCACGAACCCAGACCCGTGCCTGCTGGCCCTCCAGGGTGAGGCCCACGGCTACCGGACTATCTTCGGGGGAGTATTTGAGGGCATTGGTCAGGTAATTGGTCACCACCTGGCCGAGGCGCTGGGCATCCCCGGTAATCGGGACGTGCCGATCACCCGGGAACTCCAAGAGGAGGGTGCGCGCCGGATTGGCCTGCGCCTGCTCTACGACTGCACCAGGAGACCCTGGCGCAGCATGACCAGCACGAGCAGCCCCAGGGTCCGTACCCTCATCAGCTCATGCCAACCCGGTTCCCCCACCTCAGCGTCAGCCTGCTCGCCTCCAGCGCAAGATGCGAAAGCCCTGCGCCTCAATGGTCACCGCCAGGCTGCTAAGCGCCAGGCCTGGTCCGCTCCTTCCAGCTACCCAGGCCTGGCGCTCACTATTGTAGATAGTCAGTTGATACGGCTGCTCTGGATCGAGGAGGTGATTGAGCAGATAGACCGGCGAGACCGTCGTCTCACGGGAGGTGTTGCCAATGCACAGCGTCACTTCGCCCGCTCGGCGCAGCGCCAGATGCTCCAGGTGCCCATTCATCACCAGCACCTGCTCCGAGATGTCTTCCTCATACCGCTCCAGGTGATGGCGCGTATTGATCGGCTGATCGGTATACAGCCGGAAGCGTCCTTGTTCGCGGGCGACAAAGCAGGAGAAGGGGTGCCCATGATAGGGCAGGCGGCGGATGCCAACCCAGCGCCAGTCTTCGGGGAGCAAGGGATGCATCTGGGGGGGCTGCTCACCTGGCCGCAGCATCAGTCCACAGACGCCCTCCACCGCTGCCCAGAGAAAGCGGGGCGCCTCCCAGGGTGAAAGGCGCATGCCCCGGTTGACCAGGCTCTCGCCATCGAACCACTCACTGAACTGCCCCGGCACGGTGTTATGCTTCTTGGGGTCGCGCGCGTAGTGCGCGAAGCTGGCGTGTAGGGCCTTGACCATCACGTCCGGGTGGAAGCGGGCCGCAGCGAAGGCATACCACCAGGTCATGCCCGGCCAGACACCGCCCAGCAAGCCCCACTGCTGGTAGGCATTGTACTCCAGGCTCTGCTGGGACACGGTGCGCAGCCCGGCTTCCGTCCAGAAATCGGGGTAGTTGAGGCGGCTGATGATGTGGAACGCGACCTCTTCTGGGGCGACCCGAAAGATCACGGGAAAGACTTCATCGGCGGTGACTTCGCTCCTCATGCTGCCATCCACATCCAGGGTCAGGTAGTAAACACCCGTCTCTGGGTTCAAGAGATGGGTGTTGATCGCTTCGGTAAGCTGCCCTGCGGCGTGCGAGAACTCTTGGGCTTCCTGGTGTGGCCGTCCCAGGTTTTCGGCCAGGTGCCCTGCCGCACGTAAGGCCGCGGCACATTCGGCATTGACCTCGGTCACGGCCCCACTGATGCGATAGTGTGGAATGATATTGCGCCAGCCAATGATGCCGTGCAATTCCTGGCCGGTGGCCGTACAGAAGACCAGACCACGCTTATCCTCTTGAGAGAGGATATAGCGTGCGGCCCGGCGCACCGCCGGATAGAGGCGCTCCAGCTCCTCGCGGTGCCCCGTGCTGCGCCAGTGGTGGTTGACCGCCAGAATGAACAGGGGCGTGTTATCGTTGATGTTGAGGCCATAGTCCTCGGTCGCTCCGGTCACGGCATGGTAGAACTCGATGATTTTCCCAGAGGAGTCCTGACGCTGGGCTAATGCCTCCAGCAGGCGGCAGGAGAAGGTGGGCAGGAAATGATCGCAGCCATAGACAAACCAGCAGGCATCACGGGCCACGACCGCTGACGAGCGCGAGGGATCATTGGTGAAGGCGGGTCCCTCGGGGTAATCGGCTTGCACCCGCAGCATGTTTACTTTCGCCCACGCCGCGCCTTGATTGAGGATGGGATCGGGAGTCAGGAGCTGAGCCGAGGCGAGCTGCTGCTGATAATAGTCGATCGCAGCCTGCAAGGCCGCTGTGGCATCACAGGCTTGTGCCACGATCTGAAGCGCCTCCGCTTGTCCGTGAGGGGAAAAGGCAGCAATGAAGGCCAGGCGGCGCGATGCGCCGGGCGGCACGTCCAGATCGACCTGCAAGGCGCCGAGCATATGGCCGCCTTGGCACGGGGTCCGATTGCTCAGTGCACGCATCTGGGTATTATAGACCAGGCTGCTGTCAAAGGTCGTCTCGAAGGCCGTCACGGATGCAGTAACCCCAAAGGCACGGGTATACTCTGGGTGACAGCGGTTACTGGCTACCAAGATCTGCTGCTCTGGATGAAAGACGGCCTCGAGGTCTGGCTCCGTCTCGCCGCGCAGGTGTGCAAAGCCATAGACGCGGAGGGATCGGAGCACTGGCGCATGGTTGGTAATCTCGATCTGTTGATAGAGGATTGCCTGTTCCTCCCCTCCTTTGGGGACAAAGGTCGTTTCCACCACCTCCAACGCATGAGGCAGGGTGAACTGGTGGCGCTGATAGGCCGGATGAACCTCAAACGTGCCAGGGGTTTCCGGTTGGAGCTGGACGAAGGCATCGGGGCGCTCAGCCGAAAGCAGTTCACAGGGCGGGCAGGCGACTGCAGCGTGGGGTTCTGCACTGCCCCGCGCGAGTTCGCTGCCGATACTGGAATAGCGAATGGTCATGGGGCCCATCACGATCTGGCCCAGCTCGGTGCTAAAGAGGTGTTCAATGGTCCCATTCCCTTTGGTAGTGACCCAGCATTTGGCATTCCCCAGGCTGGCGCCCATTTCCAGTCCGGTATCAGGGAGCGTGTACCTGGGGAGCCGATCGGGGTGCTGCGTCTCAGGAGCGAACGGCGTAGCAGGATCGAGAGCAGGTCTCATTGGTTATTTCTCCTTGCAGCTCGGCTGGCTCTTGCAATCCTGTGCCGAGTACAGGAAATGTGCGGGCGCAATCGACCGGGATCAGCAGTGCAAAGATACCGAACAGGGCCAGCCCCCTCATGAGCAGCGTGTTCACACGAGCAGCGGCTCCGGGCGTGGCTGGACGCGCTGCGTCCAGGTCACGAGGGCCTCCAGTAGCCTGCGTATGCGGGCGCGGGTGTCCTCATCGGTCAAGTTCCCGCTGGCGTCAAACTTCTGCTGGGCCTGGCTCACGAGGACCTCCGGTGGGGGCGGCATCACCGGGGTCTGGGTATAGACAAACGTTTGACGCAACTGGAGCTGCGCCCGGGTCGTGCCTGCCATCTCAGGAGACGCTCCCATCAGGGCGACTGGCTTGCCGTGCAGCACGGAACGGTCAGGCGGGCGGGAGAGCCAATCGATCGTATTCTTCAGAACACCAGACATCCCATAGTTGTACTCCGCCATGGCGATGAGGAGAGCGTCTGCCTGTTGGACGGCTGATTTGAGCTGGGCTACCGGGGCAGGATCCCCCTGGGCCTCGACATCGGCGTTATAGAACGGGATCGGGGTCACATCCATGATGGTAATCTGCATGCCAGTAGGCGCCACGGCCTGGGTTGCCCGCAAGAGCCCAGGATTAAAGGAGTGGGTCCGCAGGCTTCCGGCGATGCCAACCACGTGAAACGAGGAGGTGATAGATGGTTGCATAGATCCTCACTGTCCGAGCTTGGTGATGAAGTGCCAACAACGCGCATACAATGACACTCACTCAAAGTAGGCAAAGAGCCGGTGGAAGGCATGCAGTTCATCGTGTGTACGCTTCTTGCAAGGCTCCCATGGGTCTGTGTCTGGAACCACCGCTCCTCGCGCCATCAAGGAGAGCAGATCCTCGGGCGTTCTGACTACGCTGCTGCAACCTCCATACCTTCATGGAGCCAGGCCGGGTGAAGAGATTGCCTTGGGGGAGAAGGAGGTTTCTCCAGGGTAGATGTGCTCCACCATGCGCGCCTTGCTCTTGCTCGTCTTCCGCATTCGAGAGTTGTGTTGTTGTGCTTGCCAGGAAGTCTGGTACATATGATAGCATGGCCTATACACGTCGCATAGAAGGACGCGGGTTATGGTATCGCTGGTTCGCCTGTGGCAAGGCCAGGCATGCAGCAGACGTGAGGAGGCTTCCCGTGAAACACGCCCTGAAACGCGTATTCGACCCAAAGGTTGTTATTTCCACCTTGCTCAGTGCCGCGCTCCTGGTGTTTGCGCTGACCGTTGCTGGACCGGGCCAGGTTGGGACGTGTTTAACGCAAGCCCTTGCGGGTGCGTGGCTTCCGGCCTTGGTGCTGGCAGTGGTGTATCTGGCGGTGAAGCTGGTGCAGTGGCGGGTGTATCTGGGCCGCCTGGGATTGAAACCGAGCTGGCCAGAGGTGCTGGTTCCCTACGCGGGGGGCGAGATGGGCAACAGTTTGCCCATGGGCGTCTATCTGGAGAATTACCTGCTCAAAGGTTCAAGCGGCTCAGGGGTGGGGCGCTCTGCGGCAGCCACCACCTGGATGCTGATTACCGAGATTATTATCTGTCTGGTGGCCCTGCTCGCCTTTGGCGTGCCAGCCTGGCCCTGGGTGCGCCTGGCAGCGGCGTTTCTCTTGGTGGGGATGCTGCTCTCTGGGTTCCTCTTGTTCCGCGCGCGCTTGCTACGCGGCTGGCTGGAACGATGGCAGCCCCATCGAACCTGGCTACAAGCGACCCGCCAGGGTAGCAGGGAGTTCGTGGAGGGGAGCCAGGCGCTCTTTTCCTGGCATACGTTCGTCTACGGCTTGCCACTGACGGCGGTGTACCTGGGCGCGCAGGCGACGACGCTGTATGTGGTGGGCCAGGTGGTAATCGCTCCAACGGAGCCCTGGAATTGGATGGTCGCCACGACGGCCTTTGCCTTTTCCCTGGTCATCGTGCTGCTTGTTCCATTTTTGCCACATGTGGGGTCGGTAGAAGTGTCCGGGTTGGGGGTGTTGCTCACCTTCGGCATCAGCAAGAGTCACGCGGTGGCGGGTTTCCTGGCGGTGCGGGTGCTTTCAACAGGAGCGATCATGCTGGTCTGTGGGCTGATCCTGCTGCTGTTGCATCGGGAAGTGGGCGCGACCTTTCGCCACCTCTCGCGCAAGCGAGAATCAGGAACAACAAGCGCTCCTGATCAAGATTTCCTCTTCCGGGAAGAGATTGCCAAGGAGGTACGTACCCCAGGCCTGGAGCCGAGTGATCAAGAAGCCGAAGCGTCTCCACCCAGCAAGAGGTAAATTGCGAGTGACTAACGGGATGCTCATGAACATGCACGGCTGCTATTGAAAGAGCGGGCAGAAGGGAACAGACGGCAAGTTTGCACCCTTCCCTGGCCGAGAATGGCCCACTGCATACACGTTCCCACGTGTTGAGCAACGAGATGAGGTGAATGCAAAAAGTGACTGAGGAACATGGCAAGACGAAGGCTGCGCTCCTGTTAGGAGCACAGAAGGGCTGGCCTTGGCGCTTTGCAGCAGCACGAACGCTATTGCAAACTCCCTGTGCTGGTTTGACCCTGTCTCTGCACTCTTCACGGTAGATGCCGTCCTCACCAGGCATGCCCACGGTATCAGTGCCTGAAGGACCCTGATACTCCTGCTGCGCCAACAGGCGCGCCCCCGAGAAGGGCAGCACCGGACGGGGAGTCAGCAGGTCGACGCGCCATGAAGCGGGCGTTGTCTATTGGTGATTCTCAACCTCATCCACGGTCGCGCGAGGCGCACGAGCCTCGGTGGCAGACTTCCCGACCGCAAGCAGCATCCCAGAATAGCCCC
>CAZFWN010000210.1:0-9437 GCA_964522745.1 uncultured Ktedonobacterales bacterium | reverse complement strand
TAGTTGATGTACTAGGGGTACACTCGGTAAACCAGAGGTTGCCATCTGACCCGGCAGTAATCCCCTCAGGCTGGCTGTTGGCATTGGGGAGTGAGAACTCGGTGATCTTGCCGGTCGGGGTGATGCGCCCAATCTGGGGGGCGACATTCTGCTCGGTAAACCAGAGGTTGCCATCTGGTCCGGCAGTAATCCCCTCAGGGTCGCCGTGGACGTCAGGGGGGAGGGGAAACTCCGTAAGCTTGCCAGTTGGGGTGATCCGCCCAATCTGGTCACCAATATGCTCGGTAAACCAGAGGTTGCCATCCGGCCCGACGGTAATCCCCATAGGAGAGCTGTTGGAATTGGGGAGGGGGAACTCGGTAATCTTGCCAGCAGGGGTGATGCGCCCAATCTTGCTGGCATTCTGCTCGGTAAACCAGAGATTCCCATCTGGCCCAGCGGTGATGCCATCAGGCCAGCTGGGGATGCCAGTGGGGAGTGAGAACTCGGTGATGGTGCCCGTCGGGGTGATGCGCCCAATCTGGCCGAAACCCCACTCCGTAAACCAGAGGTTGCCGTCTGGCCCGGCAGCAATCCCCTTAGGCCCGGCTAGGGGATTGAGGAGCGAGAACTCGGTGATCTTGCCCGCCGGTTGAGGCGTTGCTGGAGTCGGTCGAGGGGTGGTTGCGACCGGTTGAGTTGGTGCAGCGCGGTGCTTCCCGAGTGCCGCCAGAGGGCCGGTGCCCGTCACCCCCAGCACCCCCAGACTGCCACTCAGCAGGACCAGCAGGACCAGGAAGGCGACCAGCGCCCTGCGCACAGGAAGGCGTTTCCTGGAACGCGGAGCTGCTGGAGTGGGCGGCCTGGCCGCCACGGCTCCAGTGGGGACGTTCCCACCCTGCGCTGGTGGCGCAAAGAGGCTGGGAGGCGCCTGGCCAGGAGCTCCTGGCCCCATCGCACTCATGCTGCTCTGGGCTGGCGGCGTGCGCTGCGCTGGGGACGGCGAGGAGCTGTGCGGTGGGGGCAGCGCGGTGGGCTGCTCCGTTGGGGTCACCTGCTGGGCTGGCAGCGTCGCCTGGGCGGAAGATGGGGAGGGTGCAGGCAGGGGCGGTCCGGACCCTGCTGGAACCTGAGGCACCGACGCTGGAGCGACAGCCGGTGGCGGTGCAGCCTGCTGGAGGGAGTGGAGCACGGCGGCTTTTCCTCGGATGGTGGCCGGGTCGTTGGGAGCCAGCTGGAGCGCCTCCTCATAGGCAGCCAGTGCCTCCTGCAAGCGCCCGGCGCGGTGAGCGGCCTGGGCTTCTGCCAGCCACGCTGCCCCGGTCTTGGCGGAAGAGGCTGCGAGCGGCCTGGACGGCTCAGGCAGCGTGAAGAGCACTCCATCGGGCGCTTGCAGGTAGAGGACCGGCGTACCCCACTCCAGCGTATGTGGCACCGCCAGGCTGATGGCCGTGCGTGCTTCCGCCACCGCGGCATCCACCGGCAGCCCATCGGCGACGGCTTCATAGAAGGCGCGCGTCCACTCCGTCGCGGCGCGGTCGGTGATGGCGTACTGCATGGCCACGACGGCCGGAATGCCGCGCCGCGCCAGGGCAGCCGCGGTGCTGGAGAAGCGGTCCTCTGCGCTGGCGCGCGCCCCCTCGCAGGCGTTCAAGAGGGCCAGTCGCAGCGACTGCTGCGTGGCGAGCAGCCGCGCCAGCTCGGTAGCCCGCAGCAGATGGGTCGTGCCCTCCTCGTTGGTCAGGGCCAGCACCCCCTCCTCGGCCTGGGGATCAAAGCCCCCGTGCCCAATGAAATGGAAGATGTGCCAGGGACCGCCGCGCATGGCCCGCTGGAGGTCGCGCCAGGTCTGCCCCTTGAGCCAGACCAGCTCCACCAGGCCGCGCTCCCGCAGGCGGCGCAGGGCCGCCTCGACGCGCTGCTGTTCCCCCGCGGTATCCAACGCCTCCTGATCGCTGGGGCTGGCAATCATCCCCAGGATGCGCAGTGGGAAGGAGACCAGGAGCGGCTCGGGAAGCTGGGACAGGTCCAGATAACGCACAAGGGGGGTGGTGCGAGAGAGGCAGAGATAATCGCCCTGCTCGGGGTGGTAGAGGTACTCCCAGGGCACCACGGCCAGGTTGGGGGCCAGGAGATGCAGCCGCAGCCGCAGCCCTTTTCCCTGCTGTGCTGCCGCCTGTTGGCTGAGCCGATAACGGCGGCGCACCTCCTCCGTAAACAGCGCCTCGAACAACCGCTGCCCAAAGCGCTGCACCACGGCATCTTCGGGCGAGACCACCCGCCGACGCGGTTGGCTGGCCCGCAAGAGCGCATTTTGTAATTCCAACAGCGTCTGTTTGAGCGTCGGCTCGTCAAACGGAAAGCGCAGCTGGCCGGAGACGACGCCGGCAGGCGAGCGCAGCACCTGAAGGGGATAGACGCCGCGCTGGCCGGGGCCGATCTCCAGATCGAAGTCGAGATACCCTGCTCCCCGACCCAGCCCAAGTTGCAGGTAGGTGGAATCCTGCCCGGTCGTTGAAGCTGGCTGGGGTGGTGCTGGTGGTAGACGGCCACACTGCTGGCAGCGGCGGTTCATAGGGTCAAGGGCGCCCTGGCACCACGAACACTGTTCCATACTGGACCCCTTCCTCCTGCTGGCGCTCTGCCACTCCTCCCAAGAGGGTATCTTGATACTCAATCTACCATGCGAGGTCTCTTCCTGAAGGCAGGGCCAACCAGAAAGATGTACTGCATATCTGTTTTGTTACCACCAGCCCTCCGGCTCAGAACCCCCACGTGATCATGTGCACTCTTGTTTGCTACGTCTTTCTCTTCTGAACCGTTCCGCCTCTTCCTTTCTTGCAGGTGGCTTGCACTTTTGAGAGGAAGAGCTGCCTTTCGGGTTGGCTCGAACTCCCAGCTTTCGCTCCCCCTCTCTTCTCGTCTCCCACTAGGACGATGCCGGCGGTGGGAAGAGCGGATGCTTGGGTTCATGAGGTGGAGCGCCAAGCTGGGCAAGAGAGTTGGTTGGCAGCGGCGCTCCTGAATCGTCCAGCCAGAGGAAGGTTGTCCCAATCTGCGCCTCCCAGGATTCGCCTGGGAGGCCATCGTCTGGGGGAACCAGCAGATCGCGGATCTCCGTTGCGACCGAGACGTACATCGGATCGCCAGGTACCGGCATGGGTTGACCCAGAAACGGTTCCTGGTACAACAACCAGTATTGCACAGCCAACTCCATGCCTGGCCGTGCTGGAACGATCACCCGTGCCGACCCCGCCTTGAGAAAGCTCTCAAACGACGGATCGATCGCCGTGACCCCGTTCAGGGCGTCCCATGACGCTCGATCAGCCCAATAGTAGGGATAAAAGACATAGGTCAGATTCGCCCACTCGAAGGCTTGCTCGAGAAATTGAATCGTGGGAGCGCTAGCGAGGGCTGCCGCGATATCTATGTCCCTCCACGGCTTGTCTGGCGGAACTGGTGGTGGCCCGCCTGGTGGCTGCAGTCCCGGACGGCCCTGGAAGGGCGACTCCTGGAGTAACCATTCGATCACTTGACGCTTCAGCTCAGCACGCACGGCCTGCTCGTTTCGCTCGGGCGACGACTCCCCAACCGGAAGCGCGCCGGTCAGCGCGCGGTTCTGTTGAGCCGTTTGCCAGGCCTTGTTCCAGTCGCTCCAGCCTGCGTACAGCGCGTCGTAGACGGCGGCCTTCCAAGCCTCCTCCGCCTGGGTACTGCGTTGGCAGGTCACCGTGAAGGTCGCGGTAATTGAACGCACGCCCACAGCTTGGAGGCCAACGGTCATTTTGCCAGTGGCGGGCGCCTCGAGTTTGATCTGTGGGATATCATTTGCAGGAGCAGGAATGCTCAGCATGGCTTGTCCAAACTGGGTTTCTGGTTTGAGCGGTTGGATGGTGTTTTGGTAGCTCGGATCGCTGCTGCCAAATTGCGTGTAGGTCGTGGTGACGTGTCCAACGGTGACACTCGCTACGATCGCGTGAAACGCATCCTGTTCATCAGCTCCCTGGTTTTTAGGATCAGTATACTCCCGGTGCCACATGGCCCGCAGCGGGGTAGCGTAGCCAGAATAGCTCACGGCTGTCGCTTCATAGCCATCGGGAATGGCGATCTCCGTATCTTGGCCGACGGTTGGGGCGTTCCACTGTTTCGCCCCAAAATCCTCAGGCAGATTTTTCGGCTCCAGCGTGACACTCATCACCACCGCGACCTGTTTATCTGGTAATACTGGCAGATTGGAAGCGCGATACATCGCGGCCGCCTCCAACGCCTTGGAGGGGTTACTCGGATCAATCTTATCCACGATGCTGCTATTCCAGGGTGGCGGGGCCTCGACAGTGGCCGCCTGCTGAAGCGCAGCCGTACGCCACCGGAAATACTCGGCAGGCTCGGGTAATTCAAACTCGAGCTGCAACCGTTGCGGATAGGTGAAGACCTGGAACCGATCGACGCGATCTACCCAGCGATAGACCCCACGCCGGTTGGAGTCCATCGCCTCGAATTTGTGATCGAGACTTTGTTCCGTTCTGATGAGCGTCCGCTGCGAGCGCACCTCACGCGTTTGTGATTGGACGGTCGCTACTGCGCGAGAGACCGCCTGGCGAGTGATCCTGGTCGCCAGGCTTTCGCTCCTTCCAATCTGCACGCCGCCGTTGACCCCGGCACTGATAGACAGGCTGTAACCTGGTGAGTTTTGCTGATACGTGGAGTTCAGATAGCCCTGGACCGCAACCTGAAGTTGCGTGTTTACCTGTCGGCTGATGTCTGATTCGTCTGTCTGTTGAACATCGGTCTGGGTCTGGGTCATGGTTTGCGTATCTAAGGTCCGTGTTGTCTCGGTCTCGTTTACTTGCTTATCGGTCTGCTCAAAACTCTCGCCAGCCATGACATTGCGAATTGTGACAATCTCGCCAGGCACGTATCCCCGCCATTCGCTCCGCACGACCTGAAGATCAGCGACCGAGGCTTCGCGCACCAGCGTGACACGCGCTTTGGGGAAACACGCCGTGAGCGCGGGCGGAAAGACTACCACTCGTCGATTGAGCAGATCCCATGTGTCACCCGGAGCTACCTTGGCCATAGCTGCCTGGGTGGTATCGTCTAGCCTGGCCAGATCTGCGACCAGCGCCAAGCGGGTACCAGTGGCGAGAGGCTGGGTCTTCCCTCTCGCAGCCCACAGCGCAAGCCAGCCCGCCAACAGGTCGGCAACCTGACTCAGTGCGTGCGACCAGTCGGCTAGTGAATTAGTATAGGACGCCTTCAGGTGCTGAATTTCATCGTACAGCTCCGCCCCATCAGGTCGGTCATGACGATCGGCGAGCCACACTTCCAACTGACCTAAAAGCACCGCCATGTCTTGAGTTGGCAAACCATCCGATTTTGCCACACCGAGCGCGTAATCGAGCGGGTTATAGGTTGCGGATTCGAAAGCCTTTAAGAGCGCCTGCACCTCCGGAGTAGCGAGGGTGTCTCCCTTCTTGAAGAATTGCTCAAGCTCGCCAATAAACTCGCTGTTGAGCAGGAGTTTCTGGTTGTCAGAGAGATCTGGACGGCGAGGTGGTCTGACGAGCTGAAAGAATGCGATGTCTGGCATGGTGTCCCTCCCTCTGCGAGGAGTACAAGAAAACGGTACAGTGCTTCGGTCATGGAATGGTCTTGGCTGCTGACATCAGAAAGGCATTGGACAAAGCGTTGAGTTCCTTCACACTTAGGTCATGTGACAGAATCTGAAGATTGACCCATTGGCTATACGCCTGCTGAAGCTCAGCTATCGAGTACTTACCGCCCAAGGCATTGAGGATCCAGCGTTGCGGTTCGACGTCTGGAGGCAGTTTCCACAGGGTGAACATCTGCTCTCCCCCTTTGTCATCAGTAAACTGCAAGAGGGCTCCTGGTCGTTCTCGCTTGGTAATATCACCAATGACCTGTCCGATAGCACTGACGTCGCGTTCAGCTTTCAGCTGCGCAGCAGCAAAAAGCATGGCGCGAGGTCTGCCCGGCGCGGCCAGCCGTTCCACGATGAGCACGGCTTCATCCCAGATTTCCAGGCCATCGAGGCGAATCGGGCCACTTGTGGCCCCCGAAACCGGGATCACATCCCATCCTGGGGGCTGAGGTAATCTCTCTGCTACGGCGACGGCTTCGTCAAGCAGTTTCACTCGTTGAGCCGCCCATCCTGCCCACTTGCTTGTATAGAGTTCGTTGATAACCCCTTTGAGCTTGTTACGCACCAGGTTGTCCGTTTCGGCCCACGCTTGCTCAATCCGCTCCTCTATTTTGTTGGCGAGTTCCATCTGCCCTTGTGCCATCGCTGCTGCCTTGGCTTCTTCCAGTTTCATGACGCGGGTGGCGGTCTGTTTGATAAGGGGACGTTGTCTGTCGGAAAGCTTGGCCAGGTATTCATAGATGGGTTCCAGGCCCCGCTCCCTCAACGTTTTCTTTAATACTGCGCGCGCCTGCACCAGGAGCGCTTCTGCATCTGTGGTCTTCCGCGCTGACGCAAGTAGCTTGCCGAATGTCTCGCGGAGGTCGACAACAAGGCGGGCCACCCGCTTATCTTCAGCGACCTCTACGGGTGAGACCCCAGGAGACCCCGCAGGGCGTGGGCCGGCGGACCGTGCTGCCACTTCGCCCTGCCCTGCCTTTGTCTCCTCCAGCTCTTTCAGCAATGTGGCATATTCCCGCCTCTGCCTGCGCAAATCACGCATCAATTGTCTGCGCACCTCCGGAGATACATCGGCACGTGACACATAGTTCTGGAAGCGTTCTATCGCCTCGTCAATCCTGGAAAAATTCACGGAGCTTTCCCGCACCTCGGCTGACCAAAGCATCTGCAGTTCTTTGGCACAGGCCGCCCAGGCGCGCTGGTTGTCGGGGCTAGCGCGAATAAAGTCCAGGAAGGGTGAGCCTGGTTTGAGTTCGACAAGCGTGCGAGGAATTTCTCGGTCCTCAATTCTGGAGAACAGGACCAGGAGGTCGAACGCTTCTTCTAGCTCTTGCGGCAGCTTGGCATTCATCGGACGACCTTCATAAGAGACGAATCTGCCCTGGCAGATGTTTGAGTGCCAGGAGCAGGAAGAGCCCGTCTATCAGGGCTGAACCAAAAGAGCCTGGCTCACTTACCAGACTTTTTCCAGGGTCCAGGCAAGCGTTGAATGCAGCATCCTTCTCTGCTTCGGTGACGATCTTCACAATGGTTTCGACTCCGAAAAGGGCGGTGGCCAGCAGCGCGACCGGAGGCGCCGAAACGCCGATCAGACCTAAAAGGAGATCGAGGTCACTTGCGAACTCGCTCAAGGTTGAGAGCAAGCTGGTCCACGTCTCGTGTGACTCCTGGGTACTCCAAAGCTTATCTTTGACAACACGATAGGCAAGATCACCTGGAGTGAGACCGAGCGTCTGTAATGTGGCAGAGACAACGCGGTTGTATTTCCAGATGAGCGATGCGTCCTGGCGGAAGGCTGCTTGAAACTCCCCGGCTGCCTCACTGATCTTGTTGATGAGATCGATCAGCCAAACGCGCACCGTTTCGTTGCGCTTGAGGACGTCAAGCCGGCCGCTCTCTGGCGCTTCCCCATCCCAGATGGCTGCGACGCTACTTCTGATGGGGCTATCCCAGAGCCGGTACAGGATGGGGTATACGCGACACGCCTCGATGACCGTTGGCCCCAGTGCGTCCCTCTTTTGTTGAAGACCCTGCGCTGCCAATTGTTGCCGTACCGTTTCTTCTGGCAGCGGCGTCCCGCCCGAAGGACTGCCTGGGGGCCACTTCGCTGAATACTCCGCCTGTGCTTGCTCAAATGCAGTGAAAGCCTTATGGATTCTGGTGAGGGCCGCTGCCAGGCCAGCAAGCTCTTTCCCGGCAAGTGCAGCATCTCCACGCACCATTGGTGGCGGTGCATCCGTGGGTTGCTCGGGTGTGGGCGGGAACGCCTTCAGGCCAAAATAGCGACCTGCCTCGTGAAACAGGTCATCGATAGTCCGCTGAATTTCGCGATCGGCCTGGATCTGGGCCTTCTTTTCAAATTGCTCGACGAGCGTCTTTGCGATTTTTACTAGTTCATCTTCTCGTTTATAACAGGCCTCGAGCAAGGCAGAAAGCACAGGATTGGTGGCAGGATCATAATAGCTGTTTAGAAGATTATTTGGCTTTTCGCCACGGAGCGGTGGATGGGAACTGAGATATTTTGCTGCCGCATCCGAGGCCAAGGCCCTAATGCCAGGCCTTAAAAAAGGCAAACCACCAGGTATGAAAAGCGCAGTCCGGAAGCATATGATGCCCTCCCCGCTAAAGAGGGTGTAGAGAGCATCACATTCTTGAGCGACGCGCGCAACGAGATCAGGGTCGGTTTTATCAAAGGTTACCAGGCATACCGTGTCATCTGGGAGCGCAATAAGAATGTCTTGTGCATTGGCATCAGTGGGAGTCGGCGCCGGAGACAAGGGAGCAAGACCCGTTTGCAGGAACGAGATGTCCATTCGGTCTTTTGGCTCATCAGGCGCATAGATCACATGGAGCGTTGGGAGGGTAGACATTGCGCTCACCTCGCTTGAGGAGAACTCTTTGGCCCATACACGAACAGTACAACGGTAAGGGGCACCCGACCAGGGTTCCCAGCACTGCAGGAATAACCTAACGATGATGGCAGCAACTCCATTTGCCGTGGGACAGACCATGATCCCAGTTGGATTGGTCCTCGCTTACGGAGTAAACAGCAGCTACGAGCCAGAGAGTTCGAGATAAAGCGTGCAGCAAGTAGATCGAGGCCCTCAGTACGTGGGCGATAGGCAGTTGTGCCTGCGGCGCCTTCGGGGACCGGCACCAGATCCGCGGCCCCTGAGAGGAGAAAGGTATCTTTCGTGTTGTCATAGACGGGAATCCCCTGCGATGTTTTGCGGCTGACGCCTGGAATACTCAGGCTCCACCCCAGGCAAAAAGGGCCGTTCCCGTTGCCGGTGCTATAGACGAGATTGAGCCGGGGCTGGAAGCCGTTGCGCCCCGCCGGAACGGTCAAGGGAATAGTAAAATTGCCTGTCCCAGGAAAGAGAGCAGGCGCGAATTTCTCGCCGATGCCATGCAGCGCTCCCCCTCCTTGCGGAAGGGTAATCACCTGACTGGCCGGGGTGGTGGTGCTTCCCATAGAAGCTCCTCACTTGCTGGCATGACCAATGGAGTTGCTGCTTTACGTCCAGAATAACCGGGCGACGCCTTGAAGAACAGGTACAACTGATACTGAAACTGATACTGGTTCTTGATCCTCAACCTCGGCCTGTTGCTCTCGTTGATTCGATACCGCAAAGGACCATCCAGAACGCGGAGCCTCTACTGTGAGCGCAGACAGCACGGATCAGGTTGCCTTTATCGTCGTAGGTCGCCTCCAAGAGCCACTTGAAGATGCGCGCGGGATCGGCGGGATCGGCGATGCGCCGGTCCAGACTCTGCCCATAGATACTGGTGATGT
>CAZFWN010000209.1:0-9452 GCA_964522745.1 uncultured Ktedonobacterales bacterium | reverse complement strand
CAGGACGCCAACCTGCTCATCCTGCCGGCCAGCGTCCCGATTGACGATCACGGCGTGCAATTTGAACTCACCCGCTATCTGGAAGACCCCTGGACGCCGGTGATTGAAAAGGATGTGGACACGGAACACTCGGTCCCGATTCAGATTGATCGCAACCACCCCAACCTGGGCCGCTACTCGGCCAGCCGCCGGGTGGCGCGCACCATCTATCTGGGGTCCGCGCCCACGCTGCACACCGCCAACAAGGGCCTGGAGGAGCAGCAGATCAAACTCGGCTGCGTCCAGCCGGGCGAAAGCGTTGCCACCTTTGGCGATGCCTTGCGCCGACTGACCGATCAGGCGACCCATCTCTACGTCCAGGGCAAGCGCTACTGGTATTCCACCCAGCCCAGCGTCACCCGGCTGGCCCAGGACCGTGCCGATCAACTGGACCGCGATACGGTCATCCTGGAGATAGAAAAGCGCCTGCGCGCCGAGCAAAACCAGCGCGGGGAGTTTGATCGGGTCCATGCCTGCCCAGGCTCCACTGCCGATGTGCCCGACGAGCGCGAGGCGCGTCTAGTCATCCTGCGGCCCCTGGCGGAACACGCCAGCCGGGACGCGAAGAGTCCGGCCTTTCAGGAAGCCGCAAAGCTGCTCAACGAGCGCGGCACCAGCCCCCGGCGCTATCGCAACGCGCTGGTGTTTCTGGCCGCTGACCGCACGCGCCTGGCCGAACTGGAGCAGGCGGTGCGCCAGCATAAAGCCTGGGACTCTATCGTGGGCGAGCGTGAAACCCTCAATCTGGATGCCTTCCAGGCTGACCAGGCCCAGCGGAAACGCGCGGAAGCTGAAGAGGCCATTAGACAGCGGATCCCCGAAACCTACTGCTGGCTGTTCGTCCCCAGCCAGGAGCCTCAGGGCACTACCCCTGAGTGGCAAGAGACGCGCCTGCAAGGCGGCCAGGGTCTGGAGGGACTGGCGGTGCGCGCCAGCCGCAAGCTCAAGAACGATGGGCTGCTCTTGCCGCAGTTGGCCGGCACGCTGCTGCGCCTGGCGCTGGACCGCATCCCGCTCTGGCGCGGCAACGAGGTGAGTATCAAGCAGCTTCAGGAGGACTTTGCCCAGTATCTCTACCTGCCGCGCCTGAAAGACCCGGAGGTGCTGCTGGCTGCCGCCCGCGATGGGGCCGCCGCCCTGACCTGGGAGCGCGAAACCTTTGCCTATGCCGATAGCTGGGATGCTGATCATCAACGCTATCGCGGCCTGCGTGCTGGGCAGCAGGGCGCTGTCCTGCTGGAGGGATTGCTGGTCAAGCCGGAGGTGGCCGCTGCCCAGTTTGCGGCTGACGAAGCCGCCCGCAGAGCCGCCGAAGCAGCCAAAGCAGCAGCCGCAGGGGCAGCAGCGGCGTCCCAAACGGCAACTGGTGGCGTCACCTACGGGCTTCCAGGCACAGAGACTGAAACGTATCGGGGGGTGGCAGAAGTTGGAACAGCCATTGCCACCGATGAACCTCTGCCGCCGCTTTCACCGCCAGCCGCGCCGGCCCTACCTCGCCACTTCTACGGCTCTGCCCCGCTGGATGCGCTGCGCGTCGGGCGCGACGTCCAGCAGATCGTCGCCGAGGTCATTCAGCACCTGACCGGGCAACTGGGCGCGAAGGTGGAGATCACGCTCGAAATCCAGGCTGAACTTCCTGAAGGCGCCTCTGAGCAGTTGATGCGCACCGTCACCGAGAACTGCCGCACGCTGCGCTTCAGGAGCTATGGATTCGAGGAGTAGCCTGATACGGCCATTCGCCCAGGCAGGAGAGCAAATAAGGTGATTGGAAAAGACGGATAGGACTCAGAGCCAATCCCAAGCCTGGCACAGAGAGGTTGGTACTGTTGTTGCCAAGCAGCAGTACCAACCTCTCTGTAGCATGGAAGCGCTCCCCAGGAGGTTTCATACTGACCACCCTCATCAAACCACCGTCAAACCATCAACAGCATCGGGGAATTTACTGTCATCTGTCAGATTTCACCCTCGCTCCCAACGTGCCACCTCAAACAGCATGCGAGGTGGGACTCTCCTTGTCACACAGATACAGGCAGACTGGCGACACTATGGGCACATGGATTGCAACAGCCCTCAGGGATCACGCTCAACATTGCACGCTCGATACTGCAAAGATCAAGGAGGAGAAAGAGATGAGTACCATCACACCGAAGCACTTCGCGCCTGATGTCCGTAACCGCCTGGCCCAAGCGCAGGAGATACAGATCGAAACGCGGCGACGTGATGCCAATGCCCCGGCCCATCGCACCACCATCTGGGTCGTTGTCGTCGGAGATGCTGTCTATGTCCGCTCGGTTCGTGGCGTGACTGGACGTTGGTATCAAGAAATCAAAGCGAATCCCGTCGCGGCGGTACATGTGGATGGGCAACGGATCCCTGTGCAGGCCATGCCCGTAACGGACGACGCAACGATCAAGCAGGTGAGCGATGCGTATCGACAGAAGTATCGCAACGATCCCTCTTCTCTGGCTTCTATGGTCCGCGACGAGATATTACCCACCACGCTACGGGTGGAGCCGCAGTGAGGAGCACATGAGACCAAGCGGCTCGGCCTGCTGCAGAAGGCAAAAAACAAACGCCGACAGCAGCATGGGTGATGTTGGCTGATTTGGGTCTGGCTGCTCTTGAGTATGGCCTACTGACCCAAGGGTGATGTTTTTCCAGCATGGTCTGGAAAATAGCAGCACCTCATGCGGCTCTTACTACAAGAAACCAGATAGTAAGCAACCAGGCCGGTTACTGAGGAGAGTAACCGGCTTGGTTCTGTACTTGCATACAAGAACCGCTGTGGCAATCTATAGGCGGTCTCCTGGGCTTAGCCGCTTGTGCGCCGCTCTCGCTCGTTCATGGGCAACGGAAGCGCCATAGCGTCCAAGCATCGTTCGGGAACGCCAGCCGGCTAGTTGCATCAGATCGCCCTCTTGCCCGTCGGCGGCCAGCCATTGATGAGCAAACGTGTGCCGGAAAAGATGCGGGTGGATCGAGATCAATATCCTCCACCTTCAATCCCGCCATCTCGGCGAGCCGCATCCCGTTATCCGTCAGCAGCCGGATAATAGCCGTATCGCGCCTGGCTCTAAAATCGCGCCCCTCACAGCCTTTCAAGAGCTTCTTGATTTGCTCATCGGTTAGAACGTCGGGCGGGGCTTCAGGGATTTTTGGGGGCTTCATGTTCGCCATCGGCGAGGCTTTGATTTCGCCTTCTTCCAGGCACTACTTGAAGAATTGTTGCAGTGCCCGGTAGCGGTTATTGGCGGTGGCTGGTTTCCAGCGCTCCAGCAGATACGCGATGAAAGATTCCACATGCTCCCGGCGGATGTGAGCAACCTCCTGGGGCATTCCTTGGGCCGCCAGATACTCACCAAAGAGCCGCAGCGCCTCCATAGAGGTCTCGATGGTCTTGGAAGATTTATTGGCTGCGAGGATCGACCGCTGAAAGCTCTTGCTGAGTTGTTGAAAGGCTGGTGAGGCAGATAGTGTTGGCTCCGGGGAAGGTTTGAAGGGCATAAGAAACCGGCTCCTTTCGAGACATTTTTCCGATTTGAGAACGCATCCAGTTATCTTGTCTTGCGACGTTGTAGCACCACTGGATTATTCTTTTCGGTTGTCTCCGAGCCGGTTATGGAGCGGTCTGGAGCGGGAGACGGGACTTGAACCCGCGACAGCCTGCTTGGAAGGCAGGAACTCTACCACTGAGTTACTCCCGCGTGGAGCAAAGGACTTCTGGTGCTATTCTAACACAAAGGCTGAGGGAACGCAAGGATGGTGAGCAAGCAATCTAGCCCTTTCCTGCTGGGATGTACAGATTGCTCAGAAGAGGATATAATAGAACTACTACGATGGCCTCTCATGGCAAAGGTGCCAGAGAGGCCATTTCTGGATACTAGCTCCTTTAACAAGTGCATAATTATCATTTAAGAGCATCGACCAGTTAGTAAGAGAGCATCGTATGAGTACCAAACGTGCGGCGCATTTGGCACCAGAGCCAGCGCCTAGCCAGGAATCGCTTGCCGAGGGGCTAGATCGGCCCGAACTGTATATCAATCGAGAACTCAGCCTGCTAGAGTTTCAGCGGCGGGTGTTGGAGGAAGCGCAAAACGCGCGTCACCCCTTGTTAGAGCGCCTGAAATTCCTGGCAATTCTGGAAAATGGTATTGAAGACTTCTTCATGCTGCGCGTTGCCAACCTCAAAGAGCAGCAGTCCTCGCAGTTGGTCGAGCCTGGACCCGATGGTATGACGCCCACCGCCCAGCTTGCCGCTATTCACCAGCGCCTGGAGCCAATCGTGGCCGAGCAGCGCAATCTGTGGCAATCAGTCTTGCTACCCGCGCTGGCCGAGCAGGGTGTGCAAGTGTTGCAGTATAGCGAGCTTGATGAGGCGCAGCGCATCGCGGCCTCAGCCTATTTTCACCGCGAGGTGTTTCCCATCGTCACTCCGCTGGCGGTGGACCCCGGCCATCCCTTCCCGCATATCTCCAACCGCAGTCTGAACCTGGCGGTGCTGCTGCGCTCCCCGCTTGGCCGTGATCGCTTCGCCAGGCTCAAGATTCCGCCGACCCTGCCGCGCTTCGTGCCCGTGCCGGTGGCCGAGCGCGAGCCAGAAGCGGCGGCTGGTGTCCAAGTGCCACCGCCCGCGTCTGATGGAGCCACGCCGCCCATTCCTGCCGCGCCAGCGCCAGCGCCGGTGGCGTTTGTCTGGCTGGAGCAGGTGGTCGCCGCGCACCTGGATACCCTCTTTCGTGGCATGGAGATCGTCGCCTCCTATCCGTTCCGCGTGCTGCGCGATGCCGAGATCGAGATTCAGGAGGAGGATGGGGTTGATCTGCTGGAGGAGGTCGAGCTTGGGCTGCGTGAGCGACGTTTTGGCGCGCCGGTGGAGTTATATGTCGATACGCATATGCCGGCGTCGGTGCGGGCCGTGTTGCTGGATAACCTGGAACTCAACAAAGAAGATGTCATGGTGGTCGATGGCCCGCTGGGGCTGGGCGATCTGATGGAACTGCACAAGCTGGAGCGCCCGGACCTGAAAGACCCGCCGCTGGTGCCGCGTGTGGCCCCCGAACTCAGCGCCGGGCGCGATCCCTTTGCCGCCATCGCTCAAGGCGATCTGCTGCTGCACCACCCCTATGATTCGTTTAGCTCGGTGGCCGAGTTTATCCAGGCGGCGGCCCGCGACCCGCAAGTGCTGGCGATCAAGCAAACGCTCTACCGAGTCGGCAAAGATTCGCCGGTGGTCAGGGCACTGCTAGAAGCCATCGAGCGCGGCAAGCAGGTGGCCGTGCTGGTGGAACTCAAGGCGCGCTTCGATGAGGAGAATAATATCGAGTGGGCGCGGGCGTTGGAAGAGGCCGGGGTGCATGTGACCTATGGACTGGTTGGGCTGAAGACGCATGCTAAAGTTGCGCTGGTGGTCCGCCGCGAGCGCGACGGGCTGCGCCGCTATATCCACCTGGGCACCGGCAACTACAACGCCACAACGGCGCGCACCTACGAGGACTTTTGCCTGCTGACCTGCGATCCTGATCTGGGCGCCGACGCCTCGGAACTGTTTAATTCCCTGACCGGCTACTCGCGCCAGAGCGACTATCGCAAGATGCTGGTGGCGCCGCTTTCGCTGCGGCGCGAGCTGCTCGCTCGCATTGAGCGCGTCATTCGCCGCCATCAGGAGGGCGCGCCGGGCCGGCTGATCTTTAAGGTCAACTCGCTGGTGGACCCGGAGATGATCCGCGCGCTCTACCGCGCTTCGCGCGCCGGTGTGCAGGTGGACCTGATCGTGCGTGGCATCTGCTGCCTGCGCCCAGGCGTGCCGGGCGTCAGTGAGCATATCCGCGTGGTCAGTCTGGTGGGACGTTTTCTGGAGCATAGCCGCATCTTCTATTTTGCCAATGGCAACGGCCACCGGCGCGAGGAGGAACTCTACCTGGGCAGCGCGGACCTGATGCCGCGCAACCTGGACCGGCGGGTCGAAGTTCTCTTCCCCATCGAGAACCTACGCTTCCGCGAAGCGCTGCGCGACAAGGTACTCAAGAAGCTGCTGCAAGATACGGTCAACGCCCGCAAGCTGCAACCCGACGGCTCCTATACGCGCCGGCGCCCGGCTGAGGGCCAGGCGCCGCTGGATATGCAGATGTGGTTTGCCGCGCACCCGCTGCTCAGCGCCGACTAAGGCGAGAGAAGGCTGGCGGTTGAAATCGCCAGGCGGCGTGCGCGGGTACGTTCGTTAGCTGCCGCAACTGGCGTTCGCGTGCGCTGTATTGGCAGCGTTGAACTCATTGCTGCCAGGCTGGGCCATCGGCGCGGTGGGAGTCAAGGTGTGCGCGGCAGCGTTGGTTGCCCAGAAGAGGCCCCAGCGATAGAAGTAGTGGGCGCCGCCAGCTTCAGTGATTTGCAGCCCATCCTCCGGGTTGAAATTTTTGTTATCTACCGCGCCCGCGCAGGTGAAGCTCAGCGCATTGGCTGGTGTTGCCGGCAGGATGGAGGCGAGCGCGTAGAAGAGCGCATAGTCGCTGGCAGCGGGGCCGGCAAAGGTCAGCTTCACATCCTGGCCGCCGGCCTTCAGGACGATACCCTGCGCACTCAACTGAACGTTGCCCTTGGCATCCACCGTCGGGACCAACTGCACCCCAAATTGCGTGGTCGCCAGCGCCTGATACTGCGAGGTGTAGAGCGTCGTCCCGCCGCTGGTCACTTTAATGACCGGCACGAGTGCCAGCGTCGCCGCTGTGAAGGGCGAGGTCTTGGTATCAGCGCTCTTGACAAGCTGGCTGGTGAACGGCGAAGGATTCGGCCAGCCGCTGATCTGATAACTGATGTTGATAGTAATCTTCCCATTGGCAGCCTTGCCGGCGGCATAGTGATCGTTGGCTACCCCGCCATCGGGTTGGGTCGCGGGCGCAAGCTGGTTGCCAGCGTTGGTCAGCGCGGTCGGGCTGGGGGCCAGCCAGGCGGTCACCGTTGCGCCACCTGCCGGCAGCGTCAGCGGGCCAGTAAAGTCGGTAAAATTATCGGCGTGAACCGTCAGCGTGTGGCTGCCGGTGGTCAGATTCTTGAAGCTCGCGCTGGCAAATGTCCCCGCCTGCCCGGCCTGCGTCGTTTGCTTCTGGCTATCGACGGTCACCGTCGCGCCGGTTACGTTCACCTGAATGATGAGCGTGCCGGGCGTGGCCGGGGTCGTGGCCTGGGCTGCCGCAGCGTTACAGGCGGTGGAAGAGGAAGCGCCGGGCAGATAGCATTGCACCCGATGCCGGACGCTGGGCACCAGCACCACGATGCCGCCCAGCGCCACCACCGCAACCAGCAGAAACATCAGCAGCCGTTTGCGCAGTGGGTTGCCGCTTGATGAACTGCCGCCCTTCGCATCATTCTCGATCACCCAGTTGCCGCGCACGGTGGTTCCACCGGCGCGCCCCGGACTCCGCTGGGAGCCGCTCGTTCGGCCTTGCCCGCCACGCGCTGCTGGCCCCATCTGGCCGGAGGGCGAGCGCTGCTGGCGCCCGCGTCCTGCCCAGCCATCATCCTCTTCGTCCTGATCGTCCCAGCCACGCCCGTTTGCGTTGCCCCACTGGCCGGTCTGCCCAACACGTCCGCTCTGGGTGCCTTGCCCGGAGCGTCCAGGCGGCGCGCTCATGGCGCGGCTGCCGCGCGCCGCGCCATTGCCCGTCCAGCTATTCTCTTCTTCTTCCCAGCCACCACCGCGCTGGTTGGGCAGCCCGCCAGAGCGGCGCCCGTTTGCCCCTGTAGTGGGCGAAGCCGAGGGAGTGGGGCCACCACGCGCCGATCCGCTCGAAGAGAGCGGCGTGCTGGGGCGCCCGCCGCCGGTGTTCATTGGGCCGGATGGCCCCCGGCGCTGTGGTGGCGACTGCATCGAGCGGTCTGGTGGACCCCAACCGCCTTCAGTGCCCCACTGCTGTTGCCCCTGCGGACGCGACAGTGGACCGGATGTCCCTGGCCGCTGGACCGGGCGTGAGTTTCCTGGCGACTGGCTCCCACCCGCCATACCACCCGATGGGGAACGTCCGCCGCCGGTAGGGCCGGCGGCGTTTGGGGGGCGCGTGGGGCCAGGGCGCTGCCCTGGCAGCGGGCCAGAGTTTCCACCGGCAGGGCGTTGGCGCTGAGCGCCTCCACGATTTGGGGGAGAGGTCCACTGCTCGTCGTCCATACACGCCGCCTTTCTACTCGTTGCCTCTATATCGCTGCCTGATAGGCGCTGGTTGCTCTGCTCAAGAAGAGAGCCTGTCTTGTCGGCTCCTCGCGGCAACCAGTATATCCTAGTCCGATGAGCAGACACAACAAAAGCAACGACAAGATACCCAAATGGGCTATCGCTGATGGCAAGCGTCAGGGCTGGCCTGATGAGAGATAGCGCGCTGGCCGGCCCTGACCCTGTTACTTCGCCAGAAGATTAAACGTATCTATCTAAGCGGGGCAGAGACGGCTGCCCCGCCGGTTCTTCAGGCGTGCTGGGTGTGTTGGCGCTATCCTTGCAAAAGAGCATGTCAACGACCCGGAAGTCTGAATGAAGATTTCAAGGAATTGCACCAGATGATAACAGACGCTGAGCGTCTTCAGGAGCGCGATGGAGCGGATGATCGCTCACTCGCACGAAAAAGCACTGCGCGCTATCAAGCACTTTATAGATTGTGGTATGTCCGGCTCGATTACTACACCAAAGGCCGCGCGGCAGAGGTCGTGCGTTTTGGCTCGTTCCTCTTTTTTGGCGGGCTGGCAGCGCTGGTCAATCTGGCCTGTGTCTGGCTCTTTTCTCGGTATACGACCCTGCCCTACGATGCCTATATTGTGCTGGCTACCGAAATTTCGTTGCTCTGTAACTTCGTCATGAATGATCGCGCCACGTTCGGCACGCTGGGTCGCCAGCGCACCTGGCTGATGCGCTGCCTGCGCTTTCATGGTCCAGCGAGTGTTGGCTTCGTGCTGACGCTGACGATAGCCTATGCCGCGCACCACTTTGGGCGGCTGGCGCCTGTCAGCGCGCAGGCGGTGGCAATTGTGATTGTTACCTTTGTCAACTTTGCCATGCACCGCCTCTGGACCTACCGCTCAACGCCGCACGCGGGCCAGAAGCCTTCAACAGACGCCGCGCTGCTCTAACCACTCCTGCTCAGCGCAAATAATGCCGCCCGCCCAACGATAAGGGCGGGCGGCGCGTTTGTCGAGGGACTTCCCCCTTGTTTGCCTTATAGATACGCCAGCGTTGCACAGGCGGCTATGATGAGGCCGAGCACCAATAGAGATCAAGCGCATTCGCCGTAGCGCCATTATGATCGACGAAGGCCATCCACAGCCAGCCAAGCACCATTGCCACCGCGAGAATCACCGGCGTCCAGGCCAGCCTGTGCCGTCGCACGCGCAGCATCGGGCGGTAGCGGAGTGGGAGAATTGACACTCCCCTTGGCTAA
>CAZFWN010000208.1:2882-9470 GCA_964522745.1 uncultured Ktedonobacterales bacterium | reverse complement strand
CGTCCTGCTGGCGCGCCAGGCGAAGTACATTGGGCGCCGGCTGGAGGAGGTGCTGGCCGAGGCCGAGGCCGGCACGCTGGCCCAGGAACTAAAACACCTGCTGGCCGCCTTCGAACGGCGGAGGTGAGCAGGAAGCGCTCGAAGACGCCCCTTGAAGTTCTGAGCCTCAAGGGGCGTTTCGCCGGCTAATACTATTGGGTTGAAATCCCTGCTGTCTATTCTATGGTTGCCTCCGTGCTTGAAAATACCCCACCAGGGAACAAAGAAGTGCTGTTAGTGCCGCCACACCAGCGAGCCAGAAACCTATCCCTGCCTGAACAGTTGTTGTCATCTGGGGATAGTCACCATCATACGCATGAAACGATCGTTGATCGGAGAAGGCTTGCGAGAGACGAGAGTTATAGATGAATACCACCGCAAGAACTGCCGTTGCCACGATCATCATCAGGATGAACCCTCGCCTGGCAGTGGAGGTATTGCGTTGAGTGAGCAATGGCACAAAAAATAAAATGAACGCAGCCACAGGGATAGCCCAGAGGACAGATGCCCCAAAATCTACCTCTAGATGATCGTAATGGATGCTGATAATCCCACTCGCCAGTTCAATACCGCTGGCTATTTGGTGATTTGGCTGAGTTAAATTAAGACCCTCCACGCAACTTCCGTCGGTCATAGGGGTACAGGAGACATCAGTTTGAATCCAGGTGAGGGAAAAGGCAAAAAACAAGACGATTCCTGCCAGGGCACAAACCCCTGCTAAAAAATATTGGTTTGCTTTGCTGGTTGGAGATGAGGTCGCAGGAGCAGCTAAACGGTTACCGGTCGAATTGGTCATCATCCTACCTCCACAATCGATGCCTAAATCACACAACGGTTGATTACCCACAGTCGGTTTGAAATGTGTCGCCCACCCTCCACCCGCAAGTATTTTCCCTTTACCCCTCCTTCCTCCAGCATACCATCCTGTATCCCCTCATTTGTCTATAATCAGCCGTACAAGTTCTCACTTACCTAAACGTTTGATACTAGCAATGTGTAACTGATGACTCTACAGCGGTAGTCACTATGGCTAAACCTACCGTTGGAATAGATCAAGATTTCTGACTATTGCTCTGGTGGTTCGCAGAACCTCAAGGGGCATCTTCAGGCGCTTCCCTGATCGGTTGGAAGGACCACGCCTGGCAGCACACCTTTATTCGCTTGCTGTGCGATCTGAAGGCCGACATTCTTGCTTAGCGCCTGGCGATGCCTGGGGTCTCACCAATGCCAAGGGTCCGCTGAACAGGGCGATGTAAAAGTCGCTGGCGATGGGTGGCTGGCGATTTTAATCGCCAGCGCCTTCGCTAGAGTTGCCCATCAAGATTGGGATGACTGACGTAGTGGGCCGTTGAGACTTCCAGACGGCGACAGATGGGCTGAGCGCCAGAAGCAGGCCCAGGCTCAGCGCGTACAGGTAGTGACCAAGCACCGATCCCCACCAGGGGATAGCGGCTAAGAAGAACTGGAACGTCGTGGCCGGCAACAGGGTGTGCATGACGACCCAGAGAGCAATGGGTGTTTCGATGGTGATGAAGATGACCGCAGCAGCTACCAGGATCCAACCGTGGAGCCGCCGCCAGCGTACAAACGCCGTGAACATGGCACCCAGCCCGATGGAAAGCGCCAGATGCACCGCGATGCCGACCACCACCGGCACGAGCGCGAAGCCGTACCCTGCGGGAGCGGCAATCCCTATCGTCTGAGCAATGGCATCGGGCATCGCCCAGACGGTGGTGGCGAGCGCGCCAGTGACGAGGACAATCACCAGGAAGACCGCTCCGGCGATCAGACCGGGCAGCACCCAACGCGAGAGCGCGTTGAAAAAAGAAGTTTTCATGATCATTTCCTCCTGTTGAGATGAGCGTGTGCCGTTCATCGGCCTTCCCCAGGGGAAGACTTCTTGTCTACGCCCAAAGGATACCTGAGCGCGCGCAGAAAGGCATCCGTCTGGAGATGGGAGGGAACCCGACTGGAGGCGTGTTTCTTGGGAAGAGCCGAGAGGCGTTCGTCTTGCCCACGAATGGCGCAACGAGCTGCTCACCAGGAGCGAGCCAGCCGCTGAGCCATCCGCCGATTGAAATCGGCGCGAGGGGCGCCTCTGGCGCCACGAAGTCCCTGCGGGACTGGTGAGGCGGACAGACGGCCCTTCTGTCCCTGCGGGACATCCTGGCCGAAGGCCTCTAGCGCCGATTTTAATCGGCGAAGGCTTGGCTATGGCCCAAGCTCCACCGCGTCAATCTGGGTGTTGAAGTCGTGGCACCAGAGCGTGCTGCCGGTGGCTGGCGCCAGCCCACAGAGATGGGCGGTGCCGGCGCCGCCCTCCGGGTTGGTATCCTGATAGGCGGCCACCAATTTGCCGCCGGCGCGCATCAGGAAGATGATGCTGTGTTCCTGGGCGTTGATGGTTTGCTGCCAGCGGGTTGAGCCATCCTGCCTCTGGAGTTCGGCGATGGTCGGGCCATGCACGAGGGCCGCCATGCCATCCGGGGTCGCCTCCAGCGCGGTGTATTCCAGGTGGGTGAAGCGGTTCTCCCAGCGCTGCGTGCCGTCGCTCGTTTGCAGCGCGGCAATCGTTGTGTCAGTGGCGACGCCGCGCGGCGTGCCATCGGAATGGTCATAGGCGACATAGAGCATGCCATTCGCCAGCGTCGTATCCAGCAGGATGGCCCCGCCCTGGGTGAGCGTGTGGCGCCAGAGCTGCCGGCCATCGGCGAGCCTGAGCGCCGTCACGCTGAACGAGGTGATGGTGAGCGGCGGGACGACCTTGTCGGTCACCGATGGAAAATAGAAGACGCCGTTATCCAGTCCGGCCCCAAGCCCAAAGAATGGCCTCTGCTGATGGCTGAAGCCGTTGGTCAGGAAGCCTGGCACCTGATAGCGCCAGAGCAGCTTGCCGCTGCTCTCATCAACGCCTATCAGGTCTTCACGGTCGTTCTGCGAGTTTGACAAGAGATCGCCTATGGTCAGCAAGATGACGACGATCCCATGCTCGCTGAGGATGGGGAAGCTGAACAAACCATTGGCTTGCTGGTCTTCATATGACCAGCGCGTCTGGCCGTTGTTCATCTGGACGGCTATGATGCGTATGGGAGTGGACTGACCACGCGCGCCTTGCATGCCTGTAAGAAAATAGAGCAGGCCATTCATGCTGCTGATGAATTCTGCGCCAAGATGGTCGCCGGCAATATCACCTGTGGAGCGATTCCAGGCGGATGATCCGCTGTCGGCGCGATAGCATTGTATCGTCAGCGAAGCATCCGTATAGGTATACTTTTTGGGCGTGGTCTCAATGCAGGCCACCCCGTCGCCAACGCTGAGGAGCGATGCCAGCCCGGTCTGTATCTGCTGCTGCCAGAGCTGCGAGCCGTCGCTGGCGCGCAGAGCGATGAGCTTATGCACAGAGGCGTTTGGATAGGACTGCGGGTTGGTATCCACCAGGAAATAGATCACCCCGTTGACGATCTGGACGGCATAACCCGCCTGAATGGCATTTTGTCCGGTCAACCCGGTGTCAAACTGGCCGGGAATCTGATAGTGCCAGAGCAGCGCGCCATCGCTGGTGCGAATCATCGTCAGCGTATCCTCGTAGCCATTGCCCTGCCCGGAGGCGCTGAGATAGAGCAGCGAGTTGCCCTGGTTGGGCACGGTGGCAACATGCCGGGGTTGCAGCGCGAGCCAGAGGCCGCCCCCCAGCCCAAGCAGTACAATCAACGCGGCCAGCCCGATCAAGAGGGCGCGGCGTCCGGGGTGGCGAAGGCGGGTGAGCATCTGTCTCAGCATAGGTCATCTCCTCTGGCGCAGCGTCAGCATAGCCGGCAACATAACTTCTGCTGTAATTACGTCCAAAAAGTGTTGCCTGCTCTCTGCGCAGAATGTGAACTGCGTCACAGGTATCATGATATTGACAATCCCCCAACAATACTTTATAATCTCGTATATACAGATGTATATACGAGGGAGCCAGCATGTACGAGGTCAAACTGCGCAAAAGCGGAAATTCTCTGACCGTTACCTTGCCAGCCCAACTGGTCAGAGATCTGCATTTGTCGGAAAACGATACCATTGCTATCGAGGCTGTCGGCGATCAGGTGATTCTGAGAAAGGCCACCCCCGACTTTCACGATGCGTGGGCTGCCTATCAGTCTCTTGAACCGCGCTATCGCAACGCCAATAAAAAGTTGGCAGAGTAGTCGATGATGCGCTTTCTGCCTGATGAGATTGTCGTAGCAATCCATGACGATCAGATTCGCTTGTACGGCGGCTTGTATGGCGTGAGAGATCAGGGTCTCCTGGCCTCGGCTCTTGCGATGCCCAAAGCGCAATTTTCCGGGCAGTTTCTCCACGCTGCTCTCTTTGAGATGGCCGCAGCCTATGGCTTTCATCTTTCGCAAAATCAGCCATTCATTGATGGAAATAAACGTACTGCCGGCATGGCAATGCTCACCTTTCTGAAGTTGAATGGCCTGGAGCCAACCGCCACAGAGATGGCATATTATGAAGTGATGATGGCTGTTGCGAACAGGGAGATGAGCAAAGAACAGCTTGCCGATTGGCTGCGCACCCTGCCGAGGGAGGGTATCCGATGAGCGAACAGACCCATGAACAGATTGATGAAGGTTCCATCTGGGAGGGCAAGCGGGTCCGGCTGCGAGCGATTGAGCCAGCCGACTGGCAGAGCTTTTTCGACTGGAATCAGGACAGCGATGCCGCCAGGGGCATGTATTATATCCCCTTTCCCGGCTCGCAGGAGTCGGTGAAGCGCTGGGCCGAAAAGCAGGCGACGCAAGAACCCGACGATGATAAGTTTTTCTTTGTCGTCGAGACGCTCGAAGGGGAGATCGTTGGCTCGCTCAACGCGCATTCCTGCGAGCCGCATCATGGCACCTTCGCCTATGGCATCGGCATTCGCCGCGAGCATCAGCACCGGGGCTATGCCTCCGAGGCAATTCTGCTGCTGCTGCGCTATTTCTTTCTGGAACTGCGCTATCAGAAGGCCACCGTCGAGGTCTACAGCTTTAACGATCCATCCGTCAGGCTGCACGAGCGCCTGGGCTTTCAACTGGAGGGCCGGCTGCGCCGCATGATCTTCACCAGGGGCCGGCAGTTTGATAAGCTGGTGTTTGGCATGACGGTGGAGGAGTTTGTCGAAAAGCATGGGGCCGACTTCGGGCCATCAAACGAGGGGTGAAACGATGCCAACCACCGGGGCCGAGTTTGCGACGGTGCTGGAGCGCGTCGCCCGCGATACGCTGACTGCGCTTGATGGCGTATCCGATGAACTGCTCAACCGGCCACTGGCGCTGCCGGAGGTCAACACGCTCTACGCGCTGGCGACGCATCTGGCGGGCGCCGGCGAGTTCTGGACGCTGGTGCTGGCCGGCGGCAGAGACATCCCGCGTGACCGCCCGGCGGAGTTCCGCGCCAGCGGCACGCTGGCCGATCTAACGGCGCGCTGCGAGCGCTGGATCGCCGATCTGCATGCTGTGCTGGATGCCCTGCCCGAAGCAGCGATGGAGCGCCTGGCAAGTCCGCCCCCGCCTTACCGTCCCTGGCAGGGCGACGAGCCGATGACCATTCGCGCCTGCCTGCTGCATGCCGTCGAACACAGCGCGCTGCACTTGGGCCATATCCAACTGACGCGCCAACTGCTGCTGGCGGACGCCCACTTGTAGCGCCGGCTTCCAGCCGGCATGCGTGCTTGTAGCGCTGGCATCTTGCCGGCGCTATTCTCTGAGGAGCAGTAATGAATATTGCGGTGTTTGCGGATGTGCATGGGCGGATTCTGCTGGCCTTCAAGCTCTGCGCCCGCTGGCAGCAGGAGACCGGCGAGCAGATCGATCTGATTCTTCAGGCCGGCGATCTGGGCACCTTCCCCGATCTGGCGCGGGCGGACAGCGCCACCAAGCGCCACGCGGAACGCGACCCAAGCGAACTGGGCTTCCTGGACTATTTTGTGACGCCCCATCCCGCTGTGGAACGAGTGCTGGAGGAGGTTCGCTGCGATCTGATCTACGTGCGCGGCAACCACGAGGATCACGAATGGCTGGACCGCCTGGAGCAGCAGGCCAACGCGCCCATCTTTTCGGTGGACCCCTACCAGCGCCTGTGGTGCCTGAAAACCGGCGTGCCCTACACCTTTGAGGCGCACAACGAGCGCATCACCATTCTGGGCGTCGGGCGCATCGGCGCGCCGCCAGACCCGAAGCGCGACAAGCCGACCTATATTCAGTCCTATGAACGCAAGCGGCTGAATCGGCTAAGCGACGTTTCCTTTGATGTGCTGCTCACCCACGATTCGGCGCGCGATCAGATTTTTTACGGCTCCGGCATCGAGGAGATTGGGCTGCTGATCGATCTCTACCAGCCCAGCTATCACTTCTTTGGGCACTACGATCTGATGCGCGTGAGCCAGCGGGCGGACAATGGCGTCACCCAGCTTGAGAAGCTAGTAGACCTGATCTGGGACCGCCATGATCGGGGGCACGCGCTGGAGGCTGGCTCAATGGGCCTGCTGCGCTGGCACAGCCGCGCCGACCACTCCTTTGAAGT
>CAZFWN010000208.1:0-2782 GCA_964522745.1 uncultured Ktedonobacterales bacterium | reverse complement strand
CTGGCTCAATGGGCCTGCTGCGCTGGCACAGCCGCGCCGACCACTCCTTTGAAGTAATCGATGCGCCCTGGCTGCGCGAATATAGCCCCCATACCTGGAAGCACCTGTGAGGAGGCACACCCCGCGTGCTGCTTGTAGCGCTGGCATCCCTGCCGGCGCTACAGCGGCTTACCCCTCCTGGGCCGTAAAGGTCACGGTGACAAGCACTTTATTCTGGGCAATGGCGATATTTGCCAGATTGGGCGGCTGAATGCCGAAGTCGGTCATATAGATGGTGCTGGTTGCTGTGCCGGTGACGGTCTTGCCGCTCAGCGTGGCCTGCACATCAAAGACCTCTTTATTGGTCTTCCCATGCAGCGTCAGATTGCCGACAATCTGGAAGTGGGCCGCCTGCCCATCGGTATAGTTCGCCGGCAAGTTTTGCCCGCAGGTCGAGACGAAGGTGGCGTTGGGATAGCTGTCAGTTTGCAGGTAGTCCTGCTGGACGTGTCGGTCTCGCTGGGAGGAATCGCTCTGGAGGGTGCGCAGATCGACGGTGATGTTCATCGCGGCCACGACGGGCGACGCGCCGGAGCCGAACTGGAAGCTGCCCTGCACCGAGTGGGTCGTGCCAATGGCATCGTTGTTAGGCTTGTTCTCTAAAATCAGGTTCTCATACACGCTGTAGGAGGCGGTGGTCTGCGCGGGCACGATCTGGAAGGTGCGCAGCCCGGTGGTGGGAACGGGGGTGCCACAGGCGGTGGCGATGCCTGGAGCCTTGTGGGTCTGATTGACGCTGCTGGCGAAATGCGCGGCGTAGGCATAGGCCGCGCCGGCGGCGATGATGATGACCAGGCCGATGCCACTTCCAACAACAATCCAACGGGAACGATTCATACGAGGTCGTCTCCTTTAGCCCTGGCGGTGTTTTTTATATTTGCTTGCTAATAAAACCCTCCTTGATACTACTATGCACTGTGCCATATAAAGATTTGAAGAGGATTAGAAGGAAGACCACCTCACCCCATCGCCGAATAAATTCGGCGCTACGGGCGCCTGCGGCGCCATCAAGTCCCTACGGGACTTCTTGGCCGCAGCCTGTAGCGCCGATTTCAATCGGCGAAATGCTAGGCCATCGCTGGCCCCAGCACGCGGTTTCTGCGCTGGCCCAACAGCAGGTAGATCAGCGGGCCGATGATCGGAATGAGCCAGACAAACGCGATCCAGAGAATTTTTTCTCCCAGACTGTAATCATCCCCCAGGATCATGAAGGTCAGAATAATATGACCGACAATGGGAATCAGCAGCACCACGACAAAGACGGCTGTTGAGAAACACCCACCCCGTCCTCTGCCATAGGCCATATGCAGCGCTCCTTTCTATATGAAACCATCTTTCACAGATGATTCTGGCGCAAGGAGCATGCCAGCCCGGCAGAGGCGTGGCCCTTGTAGCGCCGGCTTCCAGCCGGCTCGTACCAGTTGGCGAGCTGGAGTGCTAGCTGCCTCAGGCACCCGGTTTTTATGGTACACTTTTGATAAAAGGAACTCTGCACAGAAGCGAGGTGGATACGATGATCGAACAACTGAGAAAGGCGGTTGAGCAGGCCGCGCAGCGCTCTGAAGAAGAGCAGCGCGTTATGGCCGAACTGCTTTTTGAGGCAATGGACGCTGAGCAGCGCTGGGAGGAATTGTTCAGCGACCCCCGCTCCGAGCAACTGCTGGCGCGCATGGTAGCCGAGGCGATAGCTGAAGACGAGGCGGGGGAAACCGAGGAGATCACCGGAGAGCGCTTTCTGTGAGATCAAAGCGCAGCAAACAGTTTCGAGCGCTCTTTGAAGCTCTCCCTGAAGCCGTGCAGCGTCAGGCCAATGAAGCCTATCGGATCTTCAAGAGCGATCCGACGCACCCTGGCCTGGCTTTCAAGCCGATCAGTTCCACCAGCACGGTGTATTCTGTCCGGGTTGGCATCCACTATCGCGCCCTCGCCTTTCGCCGAGCAGATTACTGGCTCTGGTTTTGGATTGGCCCGCACGCCGAGTATGATAAGCTCATTGACCGGCTGTAAAAACCCGCAAGCAGTCACCCTCGCGCCTGGGGCATCTCATCACCTTCAGGCGCCGGCTACCCCGTGACCTGAAACGTGATGCTCGCTTCGGGGCTGCCGTTGTAATCAATTTCCCATTTGTATATGCCAGGGGATGATACAAGGGTAGAGGCATAGTAAATTCCGCTGGCTTGTGTAGACGCAAAGACGTCTATCTCCTCAAACCGGTCATTAAGGAAGAGATTTACAGCTGAGTCAGTGGGTAGGTTCTCGTTGTTCGATGTGAAGACGAGCCAGACAGTATTACCCACTTGAAAGGTGTCACCAGGATTCCGCAAAATGCCTGAGTTCGCGTCAACGCCAGTGCCTACTTGAATCTTTGTAATCTGAGATCCAGTGGTCACCTCTTGATGAAAACTTGAAGAAGTAGTTCCCCCAGGAGAGTTTCCTTTAGAGTTGATAACAAGCGCCGTAATCCCTCCCGCCGCTACTAGCCCCACCACTGCTACTCCCCCAACAATCACCTTGCGCCGCGAGATGCGCCGCGTGGGCTGTGCAGGCGCCTTGATAGGTGGGCGCGGAGTGGCAGCGGTGCGCAGAGGCTCGACGGGTGGGCGGGAAGCGCGGATGGTGTTTGGCAGCGGCGCAGCAGGCGCGGGCGTGTTGGATGGCGTGCGGACAAAGGTTGGCTGATTGTTGACACTGGGCGGCGTCGGCGTGTTGGATGGTGTGCGAACAAAGGTTGGATGATCGTTGA
>CAZFWN010000207.1:6552-9489 GCA_964522745.1 uncultured Ktedonobacterales bacterium | reverse complement strand
GCGCTAGGGCGCCGGGTCGGGAGCGGGAGGAGGGGTCTCTGGCTGCGCGGGGGTGGCGACGACCGGCGCTAGCTCGCTCACTGGGGTCACTGGGGGCGGTGCAGGCGTCTTCTCCTCATCTTCGGCATCTTCTTCATCCTCATCCTCGTCTTCTTTCTCCACTTTTCTGGCTAACGCCTTCCCCTTGGTGCTGCCAGCGGCGCCCGCCAGCGCCGGGTGCGGGTGCGGATAGTATTCGTCGATGACGATCTTGATCGCTGCTGCCACCGGCACGGCCAGGATCAGTCCCAGCAGACCGGCGACAATGCTGCCCACCGCCACCGCGAAGAGCGTCACAATTGCGGGCAGATGGATGGCGTGGCCCAGCACCTGCGGCACCACGATATTATCTTCCAGCAGGCGCAGCACGTAAAGCGCGCCCAGCACGACCAGGGCGCCGCCAATACCATTCGTCGCCAGCGCCACGATGGTCGCCAGCGACAAGGCCACCAGCGGGCCAATCACCGGGATGGTTTCTAGCAGCCCAATGGCAACGGCAAGGACGACGGCAAAGGGGATATGAATACCAAATAAGGGGACGATAAACTGTAGCAAGAGCCACGAGACAACAGCCATCAGCGCGGCCAGAAACAACTGCGCGCGAATATAATTGCCCCAGGCATGGCGGATTTTCTTCATCACCTGGCCCAGACGGGCGCGATGCTCTAGTGGGAAGAAGCGTTGCAGGCCGCTGGCAAGATGGTGCCCGTCCAGGAGCAAGTAAATTGTCGAAACAAAGGTCAGCAGGAAGTCAAGCAACCCCTGCCCGGTGGAGGTAGCAAAGCTGGCGGCAAAGCTCAGCACGTCGCCAATGTTCAGGTTGGGCAGCGATTTGCCATTCAGCCCTGGGATGGCATCTTTGGGAATCTGCACCGTTGTTGGGGCGATCAGTGTGTTGATATTGTTTACAGCATTATTCAGGTAGCTGGGCAGACTCTTGACAAAGCCTTGCCCCTGGGTGGCGGTCACCTGGACCACCAGGGTGATCAGCAGGCCCAGCGTCGCCAGCGCCAGCAAGGCCATCACCACCACCACCAGCGCGCGCGGCGCCCGCGTATAGCGATGTACGGCGGCGACAAATGGGTCTAGCAGATAGGCCAGCACGACGGCGATCAGAAAGGGGGTCAGAATATCGCGGGCAGCGTAAAGAAGAACGAGCGTTGCCACCAGCGGCACCAGCCAGAGCCAGCGCGATCCGATCTGGCCCGGTGCTGCTGACGGTGTTTCGGGTGGTAGTGTTTCAGATGCCATGTGATGGCCCTCCTGTCGTTACTCAGTCGAGCATATCATGCTTCCTTCAGGCTGGCAAGAGGGGATTTTCCCTAGAGCGCCGCCGTCCCTGGCGGCCCATCCCCTGAATGGGGTAACATTTCGCCATGCTCCATCGTTGCTGCTATAGCAAGCTAGAAATTATAGGAGGAGAACGTACTATGATCGCCTGGGGTCTTTTGCCCATCGTGCTTGGCCTGGTGACGCTGCTGCTGGCGGTGTATGGCATCATCACCAGAAGCGCGGGCATCTACCAGTCGGAGCGGCAATTCTGGAGGGTGATGCTGCTCTCCACCGGCATCGCCTATGTACTGAGCGGCGTGCTGGCGCTCTGGGTGCGCACGCCGCTGGTGGTTGCGGTGATGGCCTCGGCGATGGTGCCTATCCTCATCGGCATGCTGGAGCGCGATGATTTCATGCGGCCAGCCGATGACGACGGCGAAGATGCCGACGACGAGCCAGACGACCTGGCCGCCAGCGCCGCCGCCGAAGCCGCCTGGCTCGAATCCGACCCGGCAGACGATCTGTCTGAAAAGACGCCCGCTCGCGCCGCCAATGACCTTCTGTAGCATTGTAGCGCCGCCGTCCCTGGCGGCCCGTCCCCTGTAGCGCTGGCATCTTGCCGGCGCTGCTATGCGCGATGCGGTCTCCGCATGGTGTGTTGCTGCTGGAGAAGGCGCTGCTCGCTCCCCGCTATCGTGTGCATGGCCTGCGCGTTTCCAATCTTTTTGAAGCATTCAAAGAGGCTGAGCCACTGCTCGAACGTCAAGGCTGTTGGAGTTGCTTCAAGGTCCAGGGCCAGCGTTCTCCTGATATGCTGGAGTTGCTGCCCGGTAAAAATGCCTTTGAGGCTCGCGCCAAGATTCGGCTTCCAGGCGGTAAAGTTATAGACGACAAAGTCACGAAAGCATTGCCTTTTTACGCGCTTCACCAGGGGAGGCCCTCGTTTATTCAGCCGCAGCATCACCACGTCAACTTGCGGCACCGGCACAAAGTCGGTGCGCCGGAAACGGTGGACGATCTCGACCTCAAACCAGGGTTTCAGCAGCACTGAGTAGAGTGACTCGCGCGGCGTGCCAAGAAACCTGGCTGCCGCCTCCTGCTGCATTGCCAGATAGGCATCCTCTGGCGGAGAGGCTTCTGTCGTGAGTCTGGTGACAATGGCGGTGGTGATATTGAAGGGAATATTCGCAAAGACTTTGTATGGCTGACGCGGCAATGGATAGTGTAAGAAATCATCCGCGTGGATGGTCACGTTGGGCCGCGTTGCGAATTTCTGGAGCAGGAACGTTGCCAGGCGCGGGTCTTTCTCGACAGCGACGACGCGCTTGCTGCGCCGGGCCAGCTGCTCGGTAATGATGCCTTTGCCGGGGCCGATCTCATAGACCACGTCGTCAGGGCCAATGCTGCTCCTATCGAGCAATGAGGTAACGAGGCGCGAGTCTTTGAGAAAGTTTTGCGTGTAGCAGAGATCGGGACGGAGAACTGATGACATCGTGCGGTCCTTTCAAGATACACGGCACCTAACAGGCACAAAAAAGCCGCAGAGCCGATTGGCTCATGCGACTCAATGCGAAGCCCGATCTTGAAAAGACACTGTGGCAGGCAGGATGCGCCATCCACGCTCAG
>CAZFWN010000207.1:5059-6452 GCA_964522745.1 uncultured Ktedonobacterales bacterium | reverse complement strand
CCATCGCTGCACGTCACGGTGAGTGCTGGAGCGCTATAGGTTCCGCTGGCGGTGGTAGCGCTGTTGAAGGCTCCTTGGATCTGCTGGTCGATAGTTGGGACTGGCAAGCTACAGGTGGGACCATTCGAGGAGCTTTCCTGATAGTTGGTGATCGTCTCCGTATAGCTGATCTTCCCGCCCTTATAGCTGCCACTGCATGTGCGAGTGAGCGAGGCGTGAATAGTGATCAGGGTTCCTGGGTTGAGCAGGTTGTTTATGCTCACCGCCTCGTATTGGTATTGGGAAACATGGGGCTTTCCATCGTCGTTGGGGAGGTTACATACTGTGCCCCCAGCCGGGTCAGGCTGGCCCTGAACCGTCAAGATCGTTGGGATGTCCACCAGCGGACCAAACCCCAGGAAAGCAAGGCCGTTGGGACTAAAGCTCCCTGTGGGATTACCACTCTGGCTCGCAGCACTACTCTGAGCATCCACAGTGATATGGAGGGTAAAGAGCGACGTGTCATTAGCTGGCGCGCCTTTTGGGCCGGGGGTATCAGCTTCGCCCGGCTGTACAATCATCACCATGACGCCTGCCTGTGTGGTAGCGCCAGTGGCGTCTCTGGCGGTAAGTTGATGGGCGCCAGGCTTCCATTTGGCCGTAATAGTCAGATCTGCCTGGAAGGTGCCGTTCTGATCGCTTGGCACGATCTGGCTGCCTGGGGCTGGCTCCCCATCAAGCAAGAAGGTAATGGCAGAATTACTGGAGAATTGCCTGCCCGCGACATGCAAGGCTGTTGTGGCTGAGCCAGCCGGAACGCTGCCAAGCTTGTAATCGCTGGTGACGCTGATAAGCGGCCTGGGCCTGGTAAGCGCGTAGGTGATACCCGCGCCGGTTGCGCTGAGGACCAGCAGCACAGCGACGCCGAGAAGGGCGAGCTTCAGCCTGCGACTGCCCTGTTTCTGTGGAGGTGAAGCTTTCGGCCCTGCTGGAGGAGAGACATCATCCATCGCAGGCGAGCTGCCAGCATCACCGGGTGGTGCAGCCTCACTATCTGGTAACGGCTGGCTGCCAGCAGGTTCACCATCGGGTTCGCTGGGATTGGTCTCTCCCTGGTCCTCGACAGCCGCAAGAGTCTCAACGTCGGAAGCACTGGGGTTCGGCTCTCCCAGGCTCTCGACAGTGGGAAGCGTCTCATCCCCTTCGTCGGATGGAGGGGGCACATCTGTCGCCATCGTGGCTTACTCCTGACCAAAAATTCTGCGTTCTTTACACTATTCGGCCAGATGGGGCCGAAGCAGCTAGCAAGGTGTTCGAGAAGCGCTCTTGGAGAGAGCGGTGAACAACTGCTGAGATCATAGCAGGTTGCTCTGTCGCTGTCAATCTCTTCACGTTCCTATGATACAGGAGAAGG
>CAZFWN010000207.1:0-4959 GCA_964522745.1 uncultured Ktedonobacterales bacterium | reverse complement strand
GCGCTCTTACAGTGATTAGGGTGCTTCCTCTTGTTTATGGCTGCTCCAGGGTGAGGGTGAGCGCGAATTGGGCACGCTGGGCGTCGTAGGCCATCTGCAAGGCGCTGATGCGGGCGTTGGTGGAGATGCCAGTGCCAGCCGGAGCGGCGCTGTCGGTGAGCGTGACGGCATCGAGGAGTTGCAGCCCTGGATGGGCCGGCACGCTGATGGTATGGTGCGTGCCTGCCCGCTGCTCATCGGCCAGCAGGAATCCGGCCTTGAGGCTGGCCTGCGCGCCGCTGGTCAGCCGGGGATCGGTGTGGTACAGCGGGCGCTCCTGGCCGGTCTGGGCCAGGTGGGCGAAGTCGTAGCTTTCGCCATAGACCAGCGCGCCCGCTGTGGCGCGGCCCGTGACGATCACATGGTTGGCGCGCAGATCGTCGCTGCCGATGGTCAGCGTCTCAAGCTCCGGCTGATAGGACCAGACGGGGGCATCACTGCTGGCAAGCTCGCGGAATTGCAGCGTCTCCGTCTGGTCGAGGAAGTAGTAGACCGAGTAGATGGCGCAGAGATCATCCAGGGCGCGGCGCAAGGTGTGTCCGGCGGGCACGATATAGTCCGGCACAATCTGGCTGAACTGGCTGCTGGCCGGGATGCTGACGGAGAAGAGGCCGGCGCGGGCGGCCAGTTCGGTCAGGAGCCAGGAGAGCGGCTGGCTGCTGTAGCCCGTTTGCAGGCGCGCCTCTCGCTCCAGTCGTTTGGTGGCATCGCGGGCCGTTATCAACAGTTCGTTATGATCGGGCGCCCGCAGATATTGATAGCGGTCTATGTAATAGATGCCCACCGCGATGCTGCTGGGCGCACCACTGCTGGGGTCGTGGTAGCCTTCGGAAAGCTGGATGCTGGTGTTCAGCCCCAGCATCGAGAGAGTGTTATACTGCCCGCCGGCGTTGCTCAGGCGCAGCATGATCTGCCCGGCTTTGCCGCGCGCTTCGTGACGGCGCGCCTCCAAGACCTGCGCCGAGACATCCAGAAAACGCTGCGGGTTGGCCGGGTTATAGAGCGGGGCGCGCCAGGCGTAGGCGTTGTTGAGTACATAATAGGCCGGGCCGGCGCTGCCCGCAGGCGGCGTGGGCGCCTTGAGCCAGGTGGGGTCAAAGGACCAGCGCTGGCTGAGCAGCAGCCCATCGCTCCAATGGCTGAAGTCCGGCGATTGCCGCAGGCGGGCGTAGCTGTAGCTCAATCCCGTCATTGCCCCGTTATCTACCTCCAGATATGCCAGGTTATACATGGCGTCGAAGATTTGCAGGCGCGGATAGACGCGCGAGAGTCCCTGGCTAGTGGCGCTGTCCAGCGGGGCTATCGCGCCGACCAGCGCCCAGGAGCCACCGGAGGGCGTGTAGCTATAGCCGCTGATCTGGCTGCCATCCGAGACGGCCAGGAGATACCGGCTGTTTGCACTGTCCCAGGCGGCGTCGAGGCCGACGCAGGCCGGCAAGACACCCAGCGTCCAGCTTGCCGGCGCGGACCACGCGCCGCCGCTGTAGCGCGAGACAGCCAGCGCCTCGCCACCGGAAGCGTCGTAGGCGTAGAAGACGTCGTTCTGGCCGGCGCTGCCCAGCCCGCGAATGGTGGCGTTGATCGCCGCGATAGTGACCGGACCGCTCCAGGTGGCGCCGTTGTCAGTGCTATTCCAGACGAGCAGGTTGTACGGGCTGGCCCCAGATTGGGCGAAGACGCGCAGTGTGCCGGCGTTATTGGAGAGCGCGCAGCCGGCGTCGCGCAGCAGGTTGGCGCTGGAAAGGACCGTCCAGGTGGACCACTGCGAGGTGGCTCCTGGATCGGTGACGCGCTGGATGGAGAGTGTGGCGCTAAACGCGCCTACCGGGCGGTCTACGTAGGCGCGCACCAGCGAGCCGTCGCCAGCGACACAGGCGGCGCTGATGCCCTCGGCAATAGCCAGCGTTTGATAGGCGCTGTAATGCTCGATAGGGTCGAATAGTTGCGCGCTGATGACGGGCGCGCGGGCCGTTGATGCGAGCGCGTTCTGAATAGATGATGTAAGGGTACGCAAAGAAATGGCTCCTTCCTGGCAACTAAAGATCGCAGCTAGAGGCGCTGCGGCGTTGATCGAGCGTTACCGCCGACGATGGATGAGTAACTCTTGAGGGGGGTGACTGAGATGGATTGCGCGGCTCCAGAAGCGGCTGGAGCCGCGTGATCTGGCGAAGAGTTACCAGAGTTACCAGAGTTACCGAGAATCGTGTCTGCATCATTCCACCTCCACATGCCCACGTTATAAGGTTTTTGGGTTTCTTTCTCACCTTCTAGTATAGAACAAAAATTCTAATTTGTCAAGGTGGTTTCGGCCAATTCCTTCGCCTCTATGCCTGGGATAGGTATGCATCTTGCCATAAATGCCCCGGCGTTCCTGGCACCCGGTGTTGATAGCAATACCTCTCTGAAAAACCACTAAACCACTATGACTTCAAAAAGGAGCAAAAAGATGCCGCGTCGATCACTTCGTTTCGCCTGTGTGGCAGCAGCCATCCTTGGAGCGCTCTTCTGTCTGGGGATATTGGCCGTTGTGCAGCCACCTGCCAGTGCCGCGCTCCCCGCTGCAAATCCAACGGTGACCATTAGCAATGCTGGGTTCAATCCGTGCCCGACACAACCTAACAACGCGATACAAATTCAAGCTGGAACCGCGCTGCCCTTTGACAATACTACTAATAAAGATGTGACGGTCACCTTCACGTTCACTTTATCGGGCCGGACACAGACTACCTCGGTCCCTGCGGGTACCACAGTCAACATTGTCCCGGATTTCGCAACGCAATTCACCTTCTCGGCTCCTGGGTTCAATCAAAACTGTGTTGTTGAAGTGTCAGAAGCGTTGCCGACTTCCACGAGTACGGCTGCTGGCACAGCGGTTCCTGGCTCCGTCCCTTCGACGGGCGGCGGTCCGATTTCCCCAACAGGCGGTGAGTCTCCCTGGGTATTGTGGGGAGCGCTGCTCACGATGCTTGCGCTGGCTGGGCTGGGCGGCACGCTGCTCGCGCGCAGACGATGGCTCCGCTAGGGTGACACCAGGAGGCTAAGAGAGGTTGTATGGAACCGCACGTTCCAGAACGAGTATCCCGACGGATTAGCTCGCGGAGCCTCTGGATTGGCATCTGGGCGGTGTTCGCGCTTGCTGGCATGCTGTTCATCGTCACGCCGCTGGTGTTGAGGCGCGCTGTCACGCCATGCGCGCAGGCGCAGCGCGCTGCCACTGCTCGCGCAACGGCGCCTCCCGCCAGTGGCACGCAGCAGGGCGATGGATTGGAGCAGGCTTCTACGCCCATCTGGATAGACGCGCCCAAAGCCAATATCACTGGCAGGATCATTCCGGTGGGTGTTGATGCACACGGCGCAATGGCGGCTCCAGAGGGGGCAAACAGCGACCCGGTCTGGTTTCAGACGTTCTGGTGGAAATATGGCCCGATGCCAGGGCAGATCGGCAATGCTGTGATTGGCGGGCATCTCGATTGCAAGGATGGCTCACCGGCCATCTTCTGGAATTTGCGCAAGCTGATAGCAGGCGATTCGGTGTTTGTTCGGACCGCGCTGGGCGCTACGCTGCATTTTGTGGTCACCGAGGTGAAAGCCTTTGCGAACCCGACTGGCGGCGCCAATGACCCGGTTGTGCAGCGTATCTTTGGCCCGGCGAAGACGGCCAATCTCAATCTGATTACCTGCACCGGCGACTGGACAGGCAAAGAGTACACGAAAAAACTGGTGGTGTTTACGACGTTGGTGCCCTGAAGGCGGACTTCGCGGCCCGCCGGTGCGCGACACCCGCCGGCATCCCTGCCGGCGGTACAGACAAAACGCCGGCAAGGATGCCAGCGCTACCAGCGTGCCCCCTCTGCGTGTAGCGCTGGCACCCAGCCGGAACGACGTTCGCCGGCAAGGAAGCCAGCGCTAAGCATTCTCCTAGACCCACAGCCAGATGAGCAGGTCACGCGCGGCTTCCAGGACATCGATGTCTGGCTGGCGGCTCAATTCCCAGAGCAGTTGGCCCAGCCGGGCGCTGTGCATTGCTACCTGCCAGTTGCGCACGAGGCGCCAGCGCTCGGTCTCCAGCGTCCAGGCGATCTCGCGCAGTTCGGTATCCACCTTCCCCAGCAGTTCCCCCAGCGGGCGATCCTGTAAGCGCTCGCCCAGCAAGCCGAAGCGTTCGCGCTCGATCTGGTCTAGCTCGTCCTGCCGACGCGGAGCAGGCAGATGGATGGACAGAGCGCGATGATCCATCGTCTGGCGCAGGTTGTCCAGCAAGGCGTCGCGCACCTCCGGCGGAGCCTTTGCCACCAGCACCTGCAATTCCCACTCGCGCCAGGGCAGCCGCTCCAGCGGCTCAACCATCGCCGGCGCCTGGGCCGCTGGCCTCTTGCTGGGAGCGCCGGCATCCCTGCCGGCAGGCATGGGGCGGCGTGGGGCGTGAGCCGCTGGTCTCTCGCTCGCTGTGCCAGATGGCAGAGCAATGCTGTCGGCAGAGGAGGCAAGGGCAGGATGAGACGACACCCCACCTGGACGGGCCGGCGTCCCCGCCGGCGGTACAAGGGAAGCGCCTGCCAGCGTGCCGGCGTCTCTGCTCGCCTGCGGCGCGTGTGGCGCCGGCTTCCAGCCGGCTCGTCCAGGTGGGGCGCCCGAAACGCCGGCGAGCGGTTGCCAGGGTTGGGCAGGCGTCTGTAGCGCCGGCGAGCCTGGGAGCCTCTTGCTGGTAGCGCCGGCATCCCTGCCGGCGGGTGGGGTGGCGTGGGGCGCGGCGCGCAAGGCGGAGGCTGCCATATGGAAGGCCATCTTCGCGGGCAGCGAAGCCGGCTGGGGCATGGCCCACTGCCCCGCCGGCCTATTGCTTGCAGCGCTGACATCCTTGCCGGCGCGCGGGGTGGGGCGGGGCGCCGCCTGGGGCGCGTGACCAAAGAAGCGGGACCA
>CAZFWN010000206.1:0-9518 GCA_964522745.1 uncultured Ktedonobacterales bacterium | reverse complement strand
CTTCAGGCACTGGCGCGCCTGGGCCGGCGCCGCGATGAAGTGAATATCGAAGTCCTGCAAGAACCCAGCCGGGGATCATTTGGTCTAGGCATGCGTGACGCGCGGGTACGAGTCACTGTCAAGCCACGCCGGGCCGCTTCTGGCGCGGTGATTACGCCCGAACTGGCCGACGCGCTGCTTGGTCTTGACGAGGCCGCTGCGCCTCCCGCGCGCACTCCACCGCCCAAACCCCAGCCAGCCGCCCAGCCTCAGCCGCAGCGGGGCAGGCCGCAAGCCCCGCCACCGCCCGTCTTCGAGGAGGAATTTGAGGAGGAAGAGGAAGAAGAGGAGTTTGAGGACGAGGAGGAATTTGAGGAGGAAGAGGAAGAGGGCGAAGAATACGAGGAGGAGGAAGAGGAGGACGACCTGCTGACCGCCGCGCCCGCCATCCCAGAAGCCGAAGAAGAAGAGGCGTTCGAGGGCGAGGCCGGCCCGGCCAGCCGCGAACTGGTCAACGCAGCCGTCGAGGTGCTGCAAACTATCCTGCACCATATGAGCATACCGGGCAAAGTCGAGGTGCGCAGCCGCGACCCCCTGACGCTCAACGTCCGTATGGAGGATGGCCTGGGCCTGCTGATTGGCCGGCGCGGCGAAACGTTAGCTTCACTCCAGTTGCTCGTCAACCTGATCGTCAGTCACCGCATCAAGCATCGCCAGCGCATCATCATCGACGTCGAGGATTACCGCCTGCGCCGCGAGGAGAACCTGCGCCAGATGGCGCTGCGCGTGGCGCAGCAGGTGCGCCAGTCGCGCCGGGCCATTCCGTTGGAGGCCATGCCACCCAACGAGCGCCGCATCGTGCATATGGCCCTCTCCGATAGCCCCGATGTGATGACTCACAGCGAGGGCGAAGGCGACCAGCGCCGCGTGATCATCTCGCTGCGCCGCCAGACCGGGCGATAGGGAGCAAATGTATACTGAATTGATGATGCAAGAAGCAGGGGCGGCTTCACCCGCCCCTGCTTCTTGACATCCCAAAAAGTCTGAGCCAGACGTTCTTTAGAACAGCGAGTCCAAAGAGGGGAGAAAGCGAATGGAATGGACTCCATTCTCAGGCCGACTTGGACCGACTTGAAAAAGAAAGATGAGGAGACTTGCATCATGGATGAAGCATCTGCCGACCTCACCACGCCGCCGCATTTTCTCGTGATCGGGCATGTGACCAAAGACCTGCTGCCCGGTGGTGGCTATACGATAGGCGGCTCCGCCACCTATGCCGCGATGACGGCCAGGTGCCTGGGTCTGCGCGCCGGCGTGGTCACCAGCGCCGCACCCGACCTGCTGGCGCAGCTGCCAGAGGCGCTGCCCGGCGTTGCCATCGCGGCGCGGCCCGCCGCCGACTCCACCACGTTTGAAAACATCTATGAGGCCACTGGCCGCCGACAATACCTGCGCGGACGCGCCGCGCCGCTGGGGCCGGGCGACGTGCCCGAAGCCTGGCGGCAGGCGCGCGTCGTCTTGCTCGGCCCGCTGGCGCAGGAGGTCGCCCCCGAACTCGCCACCATCTTTCCCGCCGCCCTGCTGGGCGCCACCCCGCAGGGCTGGCTGCGCCAGTGGGACAGCAGTGGCCTCGTCTCGCCCACCGCCTGGACCTCTGCCTTTGACGTGCTTCCCCGCCTGCACGCTCTGATCCTCAGCCGCGAGGATGTGGCGGCCCACAACGGCGGCAGCCACCAGCAGGACCAGATCGAGGCGCTGATCGACGCCTGGGCACAGCGAGTGCGTCTGCTGGTGCTGACCGAGGGCGCGAAGGGCGCCACGCTGCATTGCGATGGCCGGGCGCGCCGCTTCCGCGCCTACCCAACCATCGAGGTGGACCCTACCGGCGCGGGCGATGTCTTTGCCGCCGCCTTCCTCCTCCAGTACGCGCTGGCCCAGGATGCGCACGCCGCCATGCGCTTCGCCAACTGCGTTGCTTCCTTCGCCGTCGAGCAGCACGGCACGGAGGGCATCCCCACCTTCGAGCAAGTGGCAACCCGGCTGCGGCGCAGCCGGGCCGGCGCGCCGCTCGTGGCTAGCACATCAAGCCAGGGCGATCAATTGAGGAAGCGGCGTCAAGTGGTGCGTGTGAAATCCGACGAAGCGAGCGGGTAGATCGGATGATCTGTACTCAGACGCGCTGGTAGGTAAGAAGCATCACCCCGGTGGCAAATGTCCTCGTATCGAGGAGCTTCAACTTGAGCGGAGCCACGAACAGCGGCATGCCGCTGCCCAGCACCACCGGATGAATGGTTAATCGGTACTCATCAATGAGACCTTCCTTCGAGAGCGACTGCGCGAACCGCGCGCCTCCAGCCACGCCAATGGTTTTGCCCGGCTGCTGCTTGAGGCGCGCGATTTCTTCGGCGGGCGAACCCGTCGCCAGCCTGGAGTTCTGCCATTCCACCTGCTCCAGCGCCTTGGAGAAGACGATCTTGTGCATGTGGTTCATGATGTCAGCGAGCGGGCCTTCCCTGTTCGGCCAGGCGGCTGCCTGTTCCTCGTAATTATTGCGGCCAAGCAGAACCGTATCCAACTGGCTCAGCACCTCAATTGTTGACGCGCCCAGCTCGGCGTCGAAATTGGCGAAGGCCCAGTCAAGCCCTCCGTCAGCCGTTGCCACATAGCCATCAAGCGACACGTTCATGCCAAGAGCTACTTTTCTCATGCCCTGTTCTGCCTTCTAGCAATGATCTTTTACCGTTTTACGCTTTGAAGAATTCCGCCAGCATCGGAGCGATGGCTGCCGGGTCTACGTTGTGGGGCTGCCCTTTCAGGGTGCGGCGCTGCGCGTGGGGCAGCGCTGCTGCGACGGCTTGCGCGGCGTGGCTCAGCCAGGGGGTCTCGCCGCCGTCAATCACGAGCGTGGGGACGGTGACAGATGCCACCCGCTCGGTTGGCAATGAGAAATCGCCAGTCATAATGGCATCGTAGATCAGCGTGTGCGCCAGCGCCTCCTGGGCCGGCCAGAACGGCATCTGTCGCATCGGGGCAACGAATTCCGCAGGCATGCCCACCGCTGCTGTCATCCAGAGTTCGACCATGTCGCCTCGCCGACCCTCTCGCAGCAGGGAGGTCAGTTGCTCCAGGTAATCGTGCGGCAAGGGAGGACGACTGTTATCGACGAAGTACGGAGGCTCCCACACCGCGAGCTTCTTGATCTTGGGGCCGAGTCCGCGCGCCGCTGCCTCCAGGGACAGCATCCCCAGGCCGGAGGTTCCGTAGACACAGGCCGCGCCACCAGCGGCGTCGATGACGGCATCGAGATCCTCGATCTCGCGCTCGACTGCATAGGGGGGCGTGTCCCCGCTCTCACCGTGACCCCGGCGATCATAGTTGAACACGGTGAAGTGTTCTGCCAGCAGCGCGGCCAGCGGCGCCTGCTGTGATCGGTCACCTAGCACCCCGCCCACTACAATAATCGCTGGTCCAGTGCCTACCTGATCGTAGGTAATAGTCGTGCCGTCTTTCGACAGGACATTGCTCATGCTCATGCTCCTTTTGCTATGAATCGAACGTTTGGATCATAGCTTAGGAAAAGGGCAAGGTCTTGTACAAAAACGACAGTTGCTCAGACCTGCTTTTACCGATAATTTGGGCAGGCGTTTGTCCGATGAAATACTTGAGCGATCTGGTCAGATGCGGCTGATCGAAATAGCCAGCCTGGTACATGGTGTCGGGGATCGAGACACCTTGCTGTAGGAGGAGCGTTGCATAGCGGGCGCGTTCGATTTGACGAGCAGCGCTCTGCGTGACCCCAGCCGCCTGCAAAAACCGGCGCTGCACGGAGCGCAGCGATAGGTCTGGCAGTTGACCTTGTAAGGCAGCGCCTACGGCGGGTTCACGAATCAGCAGGCCCTCACGCACCAGCCGGCTGACAAACGTATCCGCATTGTCATAATTCGGAAATTGCCACGCCGAGCCATGCAGCCAGAAGGAGGTACTCGTCGCTTCAGGCAGGGTCACGGTTCCATCCACGAGCTTGCTGGCGGGCAGATGGGGCATCAGCGTGCCCAGCTTGAACCGGATGCCCAGCCACTCACCCTCCGCTGGACAATCCCCAAGCATCGTGGCTTTCGTCTCTGGCCCGCGCACGATCAGGGTGGTCTTGCCATTGAGCCTCATCACAACGATCTCCCAGCGGCTCTCCGCAATAGAGATAAAAGGGTCAGCGCCCTCACTATGACTGCGCCAGACCCGTTCGACAAACGGCGAGTCCGATGGTCTGTCCTCATCAAAGAGAATCACGCTGCTACCTCCTAAAAATTGGCTCTGATCTTGCTTTTCCAAATCCATGAAGCAAAAGCGGAACGAGCGCCAAACGGCTACGAAACGCAGGTGACATAATACCTATCAGACTGACAAGAGGAACCATGCAAGCCAAGTTGATCGGTCAGTCAGGAATCGCCTATATATTTTAGGATGTCTTTGGAGAATAATCTCATGTCCAAACTCTCAGTGAGAAGGCTGCTACCTCGCCTGAAGCAAGGCGCCTGGCATCAGCGCCAGGGCCGCCCGTCCAAAACACGAGGTCGCAGGCTGCTCTATTGGCAAAAAAAAACAAGACGCGCCCGGATAGCCAGAAAAAAAACAATGGTCCTGGTCGTTGTATCTCTCCTGGTCTTGCTTCCTTCTTTTCTTGCTGTATTTGAAGTGATCCATGTCTTTACCCTCTATAGGCAGATACAAGGGCAGATGCAAGATGGGATTGTCCATCTCCAGGCAGCAGTAAATGTTTTGCACAGCACGTCCACTGATGGATTTGCCCACTATTTCGATACCGGGAACCTGCATCAGGCACAGGAAGAAATGGCCGTTGCCCATACTGATTTCGCATCACTGAGCAATACCCTTGAGCGTGAGACCACGATTTCCCTGGCCTCTCCTCTTTGGCCCACGCAAATACGCACCGCCCGCGCGCTTGGTCGTATCGCGGCTGATGGAACAGATGCCGGGCAGCACTTGCTCAAAACGATAAGCGATATTGCCCCTTCAATAGCGCTGGCTCTCCAGAACACCTCTTCCAGCACAACGCAGCCGCTTCTCCAGCCCTATCTCACGCCAGCTTCTTATCAAGAGATCACGACGACGTTGGATGCCATTGCACCGCTTATTCATCGGATGGCCCTCTCTGCGCAGGGAGTATCGCTCAATTCTTTACCAATCAGCAGCAAGCAGCAGGCAATGATAGCAACACTGCTGCCGCTTCTTCCAGTCCTCGATTCGGCCCTCAATCAGCGGTCCGAATTCCGCGATCCGCTTGCCTGGCTTTTGGGAATTGACAGTCAGCGCACCTTTCTGATAGAGCCGATGGATAGCGCTGAATTGCGCGCGACTGGCGGATTTACCGGGCAATTTGGCGAATTGGTTTTGAACGGCGCGCATATCGGACCCCTCAAGCTTTCAAACATTGGGAAATATGAAGAGGACCACACGTATGAGGGGGGATCCCCTCCTGATCCGACGATCTATCCCAAAGTTGCCGGCCAGCGCGCTCCGGTTCCTTACTCAGACTGGTGGCCGATTCCGAACTTTGGCGTGCGCGATGCCAATCTCTCCGCCGATTTTCCTACCTCTGCCAGGATCGTCATCGATCGCTACCAGTATGAGTTTGGAAAAGCAGTCGATGGGGTCATCATGTTTACGCCCGCGTTGATCAAGCACGTCTTGCATGTCACCGGGCCAATCGCCATTCCCGCCTACCATCAGACCATTACCGAGCAGAACCTGGAAAATCTGCTGCATTATTATCAATTGGATAACAATGGTATTTACCAGGAGCAGATCGTTGAGCATGTGCAGGACACGCAGATAGCCCGCAAACTCTTTACGCAGCGAGTCACGACGGCGCTGATCAACGCAGTAACCCATCTTCCACTCGATAAAATGGTGTCCCTGGCAAATGAAATGTTCCAGTCAACGAAAAGCAAAGACCTTCAGATCTATGTCACCGACCCACAGCTTGAAGCATTGATTGGCACGTATGGTTCAACGGCTTCGCTGGATCGCTCCACCAGCCACGATGGACTTTTTATCGTGCAGTCAAATTTAAGCGCAAGCAAAGCCTCGCAATATGTGACCACGATCATCCAGGATACCATTCAGCTCGATACCTGGGGAGGAGCCACCCATCGCTTACAATTGACCCTGGATTATCAACAAACAGGCGATGTCTACGGGTTAGATACCTACCGCGACTACGTGCGTGTGTATGTACCAGCAAATAGCCAGTTCATCACGGGAAGCGGATTTGATCAATATGACCGGCCATACTGCGGAGATGCACAATCAGGCTATCGTCTCTGTCGGCCAGATGTCTATGGCAATGGCTCACTCATCTGCACACCACCAATAGAGATAGGCTATGCTGCCTCCTATTTTGGTGATCCGTATGAAGGCACCGATCATCCGCTCGATATGATCGGCCCACCTCCAAACCAACAGAGTGATGAGGTGGGGCGCGCCATGTTTGGTGGTTGGGTTGTCGTTCCTAAGAACTGCTATATGAAAGTGACGCTTTCCTGGTATGTGCCGCCGATGAGCGATCAACCGTACAGCCTGCTGATCCAGGCTCAGGCCGGCGTTTCCTCACTGCTTGCTCTCGCCATCCAGCCCCCCGCAGGGCCATATGCCTCTCCTCAAGACAATACGAGGTATTTCGCTCAGCTCATGGATGGCAAGGACATCCTTTTTACGGTAAAACAACCAGGATATAGGTGAGACGGCCTTTCTCACGTCAATGCCCGCCAGCATCTCTGATCAGCAGCACAATCAGGGTGCGCGGGCCATGCACCCCTTCAACGCGGCTCAACTCTATATCGCTGGTCGCTGAGGGGCCAGAGATAAAGGTCATCGGGCTGGTGGCACTCGCTTGTAGCTTAGTGATGGCCTCCGGCACCAGATCAACCACCTGCCCGGCACGCACCACACAGAGATGGGTATCTGGTATCAGCGAGAGCGCCCGCCGGCCCTGATGCGCGCCGCCATCCAGCACAATCGTGCCCGTCTGGGCAATGCCCAGACGACAGCCGGTGAGTACCGCGTCCACCCCATCCAGCGCTTCATAGCTGAGGGGCGGCTCATCTCTCACGACCTCCACTGTCGCCGGCAGCCAGGCATCGGGCAGATCAGCCGGAGCTACAATCCGGCGAAAGCCACGCTCAGCGCACATGCGCGCCAGCGCTGCCGCGAGATCACCTTCAGTGGTTTCCAACACCGCTGCTTTGTAGTCCTCTACCCGCTCCACAAATTGGGCGATCAGTGCCGCGCGGCTGGCATCACCAGTCTGCCGGTAATCGCGGAGAATGGCTGTGTGTTCCCCTCGCGTATCGCCGAGCGCCTGGCGAATGCGCTGCAAGATCGCCTCGCGGGCCTCGCTCATCGTTTGGCCTCCCGCTGCTGCCACCACTCGCGGAACGTCTGTTTGGGCAGCGCCCGCAGATCGCGGGTCGCCGTCCAGCCAGCGAGCGTGCCCGGCAGCCAGGTAATCACCTCGCCACGCGCCAGCGGCCCTTGCGCCCGCCGTCCCAACCACTGCGCGCGCTCGTAGCGCGAGCGCGTGGCAAACTGCCGCGCCAGCCAGCGCATGCCGACATGCTCCGGGTTCAGCTTTCCGACCAGGCGGCGCTGCTGACGCGCCACCACCTGCCCGCGCAGATGGACCAGCACCGCTGGAATATCGATCTTCACCGGGCAGACCTCGTAGCACGCTCCGCACAGGCTCGACGCATAGGGCAGCGTCTCGGCCTGCCGGAGATCGGCCAGTTGCGGCGTCAGAATCGCGCCGATGGGACCAGGATAGACCGAGCTATAGGCATGCCCGCCTACGCGGGAATACACCGGGCAGCTATTCAGACAGGCCGAGCAGCGAATGCACTGGAGCGTCTGCCGCCCCACCTCATCGCGCAAGACATGCGTGCGCCCGTTATCGAGGAGGACCAGATGAAATGCCTGGGGTCCATCGCCGGGCGTCACGCCGGTCCACAGGCTGGTATAGGGGTTCATACGCTCGCCAGTCGAGGAGCGGGGAAGAAGCTGTAAGAAAACTTCCAGGTCTTGAAAGGTGGGGATGACCTTCTCTATACCCATCACCGTAATCAGCGTTTGCGGCAGGGTCAGGCACATGCGCCCGTTGCCCTCCGACTCGACGACACAGATGGTCCCTGTGTCAGCAACGGCAAAATTGGCCCCGCTGATCGCTACGCCTACGCTTAAAAACTTGCGCCGCAGGTGGGCGCGGGCAGCAGCCGTCAGGTCTTTCGGTTGATCGGTCAAGTCCTGGCCCCTGGCAATGGTCTGGCGAAAGATCGCTCGAATCTCCGAGCGGTTCTTGTGGATGGCCGGCACGAGAATATGCGACGAGGACTCCCCGGACAGTTGAATTATCAGTTCGGCCAGATCGGTTTCCGTCGCGGTGATGCCCGCCTGGGCCAGCGCCGCGTTGAGCTTGATCTCATCGGTGGTCAGCGACTTGACCTTGACCACCTCGCGGGAGCCGGTGGCCTGCACCAGTTCCGTAATGATGCGATTGGCCTCGGCGGCGTCACACGCCCAATGCACCTGCCCCCCGGCGCGGCGCACCGAGGCTTCAAGCTGTACGAGATAGTCATCCAGATGCCCAAGCGTCTGCGCTTTGATGGCCCGTCCCGCCTCGCGCAGCGCCTCCCAGTCAGGCACTTCACCGACGACGTTGGCGCGCTTGGCGCGGATGGTGCTGGTGGCTTTGCCCAGATTGCGCCGCAGTTGGGTATTTCCTAGCGCTTGTTTTGCCCCTGCCTGAAAGGTTGGCAGCATCTTGTCACTGATAGCCATCAGCCCTGCTCCTCCTCAGTCGCGGCGAGAATCTCGGCCAGATGCAAGGGACGAACGCCGGTTCGCTGCCGGCTGAGCGCGCCGCCGATGTGCATCAGACAGGAGTTATCCGCCGCGCAGACGATTTCGGCTTTGGTATCCAGCACGGCGCGGACTTTATCGGCCAGCATGGCCTGCGAGGTGTCGGCATTCTTGATGGCAAAGGTGCCGCCAAAGCCGCAGCACTCGCGGGCATCGGGCAATTCCACCAGATCGATGCCGCGCACCGCCCGCAGCAGCCGCAGAGGCCGATCCCCTACCTGCAAGCCCCGCAGGCTGTGGCAGGTGGGATGATAGGTGACGCGATGCGGGAAATACGCTCCCACATCTTCTACCTTGAGTACATCGGTCAGAAACTCGGAAAGCTCATAGACACGCGGGACCAGTGCTTCTATGGCCGCAGCCAGCGGCGCATCCTGAAACTGCGCGGCGGCGCGGGGATACTGCTCGCGCACCATGCCCACACAGGATGCAGAGGGGCAAACGGTCATCTCGGCCTCGCCAAAGACGCGAACAAAGTGGCGGATCAGCGGCAGCGCCTCGCGTTGATAGCCGGTGTTGTAGTGCATCTGGCCGCAGCAGGTCTGCTCCAGAGGAAACGTCACCTCACAGCCCAGCCGCTCCAAGAGCCGCGTCAGCGCGATGCCCGT
>CAZFWN010000205.1:0-9777 GCA_964522745.1 uncultured Ktedonobacterales bacterium | reverse complement strand
AGCGGCAGCGACTTGGAGCCGGTGTTGCTCTGCACGGTCAGCGCGTGCGTGCCATAGGCTCCTGTGTTTGCCAGCACGGTCATCTCGTTGGCGACCATTGTGCCGTCGCGCTTGACGCCGGTGCGCATCTTGAGTATCTGTGGATGGCGCGAGCGGCTGCTGCGAAACTCCTGCTCGCGGCTGTACTCGAAGCGCACGGGCCTGCCAGTAGCGATGGTCAGATGCGCGGCCAGGTCTTCGATCAGCACTTCCTGCTTGACGCCAAAGCCTCCGCCGATGCGCGGCTTAATCACGCGAATGCGCCGGGGCGGCAGGCCAATGATCGGCGCGATGATGCGCCGCACATGGAAGGGTACCTGCGTGCTGGTGCGAACAATCAGCCGCTCGTCTTCGTCCCAATAGGTAATGACGATATGTGGCTCGATGGGCGTCTGCTGGACCTGGGGTACGATATATTCGCCTTCAATCACCAGATCAGACTCGGCGAAGCCTTGCTCCACGTTGCCCACCTCGGCCTCAATGCGCGCTGCCAGATTGCGTGAGGCATCATAGATATGGTACGAATCCGGCTCTGGATGCAGGCGCGGCGCATCCGGGTCCATCGCGTGGCGCGGGTCCAGCAGCGCGGGCAGGATTTCGTAATCAACTTCGATCAGATCGAGGGCGCGCTGGGCAATCTCCGGCGTTTCGGCGGCAACGATAGCGACGCGATCACCGACAAAGCGCACGACGTTATCCAGGCTGTATTGATCGTGCGGCCCCGGCTCCGGCCAGGATTGGCCGGCAGTGGTATAGGGGATGCGCGGCAGGTCTTTGTGAGTCAGGACAGCATGTACGCCGGGCAGCGCCCTGGCCTTGGAGGCATCGATGTCGCGGATACGCGCGTGGGCATGTGGACTGGTCAGCAGCGCGGCGTAGAGCATGCCGCGCAGTTCAATATCATCGACAAAGCAGGGCTTTCCTGTAGCCAGCTTGATGGCATCCACCTTGCGCTCTGGCTTGCCAACCGTCTTGAGCGAGGTTTTGGTCATCGCCAGGGTAGAGACGCTGGCCTCGGTGCCTGCCTCGCCAGCATCCTGAGCGCCCGGCTGGGTGCGACCACTACCGCTGCTATGTCCAGCATCACCATGCTCGCTTTGCTCTGCATCCTCGCTGCCATGCTCTTTTGAGCGCCCTGGCGACCAGGCTTCTGTATCATCAAAGAGCGGCGGCGGTGCTTCTCCGCGCAGGATAGCGGCGGCGCGCTGGATGGCCTGTACAGGCTTCACATAGCCGGTGCAGCGGCAGAGGTTGCCGGAGATGGCCTCCCGAATCTGTTCATCAGTTGGGTTGGGCGTGTCCTTCAAGAGTGCCTGCGCGCTCAGCACCATCGCGGGAATACAGAAGCCGCATTGGATCGAGCCGTTGTCGGCCATCGCCTGCTGAAGCGGGTGCATCTGCCGGGGTGTGCCGATGCCCTCAACCGTCGTGATGGCCGAGCCATCGGCCTGTGCCGCCAGCATCACGCAGGTGTTTCTGGGCACCCCATCGACCAGCACCGCGCAGACGCCACATTCGCCGGTATCGCATCCATGCTTGACACTGAACATGCCCTCGCCGCGCAGCACTTCTAGCAATCGCTCGTTTGGCGCTACCTCTAGCGAGCGCTTCATCCCGTTGATCGTCAGGCCAATGCGCATATCTTCACTCCCTTATAAGATGCTTTGATTTCCTCTCGCCACTCCCAGGCAGGGTAGGCACTCCAGACATTCTGGGCATTCTTGCGCGCCGGCCCGCGCTCTGCCTGGCCTCGCGCATCGGTTAAGAACGCCTACCGCTCTTGAGATAGGCATTCTGGCCTCGGTTCTGCCTTAAATAGCCTGGCTCTAGAGAAGCCCCTCGCCTTCGTTCCACTCCTCGACGAGCTTTCCATCTGCCAGCCGGAAAATCTGAATCATGGTTCTGGCGGTCTGCTGCCCGGATGGGCCTGTGCCCCGCCAGGTGGTGCGAATGACCACTTTGTCTCCTTCAGCAATCAGATCATCGATGCTGACCGAGAGATCAGGCAAGTCCGCCCGAAGTGCCAGGAAAAATTGCTTGACCCCCTCCGGGCCAGGAATCTGCTCCTGGGTAGAGCGATCAACGAAGCCAAGGGCAAACAATTCATCAAAGACATCCAGCCTGCCCTGGTTTACCCCTTCTTCGACCAGACGGCGGATGATCGCCTTATGCTCTTCTATTGACATCGCCTGTTGCTTCCCCTCTAAGCCAGCGCTACAAGCACAACGCCTCTGATTGCGGCGCTGCCTACTGTTTGCCCATCAACTGCTTCCAGCGAGCCGCGTCGGCGCATTGCTCCAGCACTCGGCGCGCCAAGATAGCGGCCATCTGGCGCCGGTATTCAGGGCTGGCGCGGAAATCGGGCGGCGGATTGAAGCCATCCAGGCCAGCCTTCACTGCGGATGCGATCCGCTCCTCATCAGGTGATTGGCCCACAAGCATCGCTTCAGTGTGTTGCAGCCGCATCGGCGACATGCCAACGCCCCCAACAGTCACAGAGACCTGTTGGCAGATGCCGCCAGCGACCCGCAGCGTTGCTGCCACATGCACCAGCGCGACATCCTCTGGGGTGCGCGCTAGGCGCAGCAAGGCGCCCTCTGTATCAGGAGGGGGTTGCTGAATGATGATTCTTGTCAGCAACTCGCCGGGCCGGCGCTGCTCAAAGACGGCCTCCGCCGGAACTGCGCGCTCTTGCTCGCCAACGAGTGTCGCCCGCGCGCCCAGCGCCGCCAGGGCAACAGCCAGATCGGCATGGGCGGCTGGCCCGGCGGCGAGCGTGCCACCAATCGTGGCGGCGTTGCGAATCAGCCGCGCCGCTGAGGATTTGGCGGCGTTGGCGAGGATGCCGCCAGCTATTCCTTGCACCAGGGGCGAATCAACCAGTGCTTGCAGCGTGACCATCGCGCCCATATGGAGTTGTCCATCCTCATGCTCGCTGATCGTGTTGAGGCCAAGAGCCCGCAGGTCTACAACAGCTTGCAGGGTATCATCGCGCTGGCCGGTCAGCCATGTGCCGCCGGCCAGAGGTGCGGTTTTGATGCCGGGCCGAGCGAGTAATCGCAGCGCCTCCTCGAGCGTTTCTGGTCGGTGATACTCAGTGACATTGAGGAGCATGATAATCTCCTATAGACTGCTTATTTCCTGCATCTATCCAATGCTCAGCAGTCTTCTTTTTCATCATTTTTCTTAGAGTTGAATTGGTTTGTAGCTGAGCGCTTTCTCAACAATTTCTTCAGCAGTGGGATCGTTGCCTAATCCATTCTGCTGAGGCCAGTAGATGAGATCCATGAAATGTCCAATTGGACAGGGAACGTTGCGATTAATGAGATCTCTCCACTTATATAATTTCTCTTCCGACCTCAAAATTTTCTGCACCAATGTAATTAGCTGCTGCTTGTCTAATTGCTCTTGCATATAAACATTTCCTTTCCAGGAAAAAGAGGAGTTATTGTTGCAAGGGTACAACTCGCGCAGCAGCAACATCAATCAGCCCCTGGTCAGTGAGTTTCAGCGATGGGATGACCGAGAGGCTCAGAAAGCTGAGCGTCATAAAGGGATGCTCCAGCGCGCAGCCAAGTTCGGCAGCGGCGGCATCGAGCGCGTGCAATTGCGCCGCCAACTGCTCTGCCGGCAGCGGCGAGACTAACCCTCCCAGCGGCAGCGGCACAGCAGCACGCAGTTCTTCATCGACGACCAGGGCAAAGCCACCGCCAATTTCGTTGATCGCTTCTATCGCGCGCAAAATGTCAGCATCATTGGTGCCAGCAATCACCAGATTATGCGCGTCGTGGGCAACTGTTGAAGCAATCGCACCCTTCTTGAGTCCAAAGCCCTTGACCAGCGCCAGGCCGACGCGCCCGCTGGCATGGTGGCGCTCAACAACGACCAGCTTGAGCAGATCACGCGAGACATCTGGCGCCAATTGCCCATCCAGCAAGGGTGCCGGCTCGCTCAGGCGCAGCGTCGTAATCTGCCCTGGTTCGATGCCGATTACGGCGACCTCGCCAGCGTGGCCGGGGATGCGCAACTGCTCCGAGAGAATAGTGCCAATATGAACAGTCCCGGTTGCCGCCGTTGCCTGCGCGGGCGGCGCGCTAAACAATGCCTTGCCTGCCTGAGCGACCAGCACCCCGTCTTTATAGACCTCTTGAAGAGCAAAGCGCTCCAGATCATCAACCACCAGAATATCCGCCACGTAGCCTGGCGCGAGCGCGCCGCGATCATCCAGGCGGAAATACTGCGCGGTATTCAGCGTTGCCATGCGAATAGCCTGCATCGGCTCCAGGCCGCCGGCAATCGCCATGCGCACCATTGAGTCAATATGGCCGCGCTCTACAAGGTCCACCGGGTCGCGGTCATCGGTGACAAAGCAGGCGCGCGGCGGATGGAGTTCTTTGATGAGCGGCAGCAGCGTTTCCAGATTGCGCGCCGCCGAGCCTTCGCGGACCATCAGCCACATGCCCAGCCGCAGCTTCTCGCGTGCCTCGTCAATGGATGTGCTTTCATGGTCGGACATGATGCCGGCAGCCGTATAAGCGTTGAGGTCGCGCCCGCGCACGCCGGGCGCGTGCCCATCGACCACCCGCCGGCGCGCTCTGGTGGCCTCAATCTTTGCTAACACCTGCGGATCCGCATGCAGCACGCCTGATACATCCATCATCTCCGCCAACCCCAGCACACGGTCATCTTCCAAGAGGGGCAGCAGATCGGCGGCGGAGAGCGCCTGGCGCGGGCTTTCCAGAGGCGAGGCAGGCACGCAAGAGGAGAGAACCGCGTAGACAGTGAGCGGAAGATTGCGCCCAGACGCCAGAGCATAGCGAATGCCCTCAACGCCCAGAACGTTGGCGTATTCATGCGGATCGATGATGACGGTTGTGGTGCCACGCGGCACGACCACCTGCGCGAAGTGCGCCAGGGTCATCATCGTGCTTTCGATGTGCATATGCCCATCGATGAGGCCGGGCACGAGAAAGCGGCCACCCAGATCACGCGAGGCGCGCGCCTCATACTCACCAGGCTGCCCGATAGCCGCGATAGTTCCCTCCACGATCAGTATCTCTGCCGGGTAGATTTCGCCGGAGCAGACATTGACCAACTGCCCATTGCGTAACAGCAGGTCGCCCGGCTCCTCTCCTCGCGCTACGCGAATCCGACGCGCAATGCCCATATTTGCTCCCTCCAAAAGTCTTGACAGCGGCTTTGCCCGCAAGTATACTCTGTTCACACCGAGAATGGAACAAAATTCCACTGGCCGGAACAGAAAGCTGAGGCAGGCCATGCGACATGGTGAGAACACAAGCGCCCTCCAGACGGTGCGCCGGGTGGCTTCGGTGCTTTCTGCGTTCCAGAGTCGGGGCTTGCTGCGCATCACCGAGCTTTCCGAATTAACCGGCCTGCCAAAATCAACCGTTCATCGTATTGTAACAGCTTTGGTTGAGGAAGGGCTGCTGCTTCAGGATGAGGATAGCCATAAATATCAATTAAGCCTGCGCGTCGCCGAACTGAGCGCTGGATTGCTCAGCACCAACGCCGTGCGTCGGGTTGCCAGGCCGATCCTGATGGAACTGCGCGATCAGACGCACGAATCGGTCCATCTGGCGGTGTTGGAACATCTGGATGTGGTCATTATCGATACGGAAGATTCGTATTATTTTGTGCGCGAGGTCAACGTGCCCGGCCAGCACTTGCCGGCGCACGCGGTTTCCACCGGCAAGGTGCTGCTGGCCTATCAGTGGGAGGGGCGGCTACGCGAACTGCTGGCGCAGATACGGATGAAACGCTATACTGACCAGACGATTACCGACCCGCACCGGCTGGCCGAAGAATTGCGGCAGGTGCGGGCGCGCGGCTATGCCATCTCTTGCGGCGAACTGGAAGTAGGAGTTGAGGCGGTTGCCGCGCCGATCTTTGACCAGAATGGTGCGATTGCGGCGGCGGTTTCCGTCGGCGGGCCGAGCGAGCGCTGCCGGCCACGCCAGAGCGACTGTATCCGCGCTGTCTGCGAAGCCGGGCAGCGCATTACCCAGGCGATGCGCCTTGCCAGTTGGAGATGAGCATGTTTCGGCATATCCTGGTAGGCGTGCGAGGCGCTGGCGACCTCGCCAGCGGAACTATTCACCGGCTGCATCGGGCCGGCTTCTCGCTCGTGACAGCAGAACTGCCGCAGCCGCTGGCATTGCGCCGCACGGTGGCTTTTGCCGAGGCGATCTATAGCGGCTCGATTACCATCGAGGGGCTAACTGGCGTGCGAACGGAGACCGTTGAGGATGCTCAAGCGCTGTTGGCGGCAGAGAAGGTGCCGGTGCTGGTTGATCCTGATGGCGCGCTGCTGCTGCGGGCGCTCAAGCCAACTGCACTTATCGATGGCACGCTTGCCAAGCGCAATACGGGCGTCAGCCTGAGCGATGCGCAGATCGTACTGGCGCTGGGGCCAGGTTTTGAGGCTGGCGTCGATGTGCATGCAGTGATTGAAACCAATCGGGGGCACAATCTGGGGCGCGTCTATTTCACCGGCTGTGCCGAACGCAATACGGGCGTGCCGGGCGAAATCGGCGGCTATGCAGCAGAGCGGCTGCTGCGCGCGCCGGCTGATGGTGCCCTGCTGGCCCGCTGCGCTATCGGCGAGATCGTGGAAGCAGGCGAGATCATTGCCACCGTTGCCGGCGTGCCAGTCGAGGCCAGGATCACAGGTGTCTTGCGCGGGCTGGTGCATGATGGGTTGGTGGTACATACGGGGATGAAGATTGGCGATATTGACCCACGCGCCAAACGCGAGCATTGCTTCAGCATCTCCGATAAGTCGCGGGCGATTGCTGGAGGGGCGCTGGAGGCGCTGCTGTATTTGCTCAACCTTGCGGAAGAAAAGAAGGCTTGATACGTTTGAGGGGGAAACAAAATGGGCAAATGGGAGTATTTATATGTGGAAGTTACATACGACGACGTCCATCGTCCCTATTCTGCAAACGGTAAGGAGGTGCAGGGTGGGCAGGGAATGACAATATATGACTATTCCAACTGGCTGGGGCAGCAAGGATGGGAGCTTGTTATGGAATATCAAGTCTTCCTAATTTTTAAGCGCCCATTGCCATAAAATAAGGTTTCTCTTGTGGAGCGCATCCCATGTTAAAAATCCAGGCGTATCATCGTCCAAAACTTCTTGAAGAAGCGATACAACTGCTGGCGGAGCCAGATGCCGGACGCACTATCATCGCTGGGGGCACCGATCTGCTGGTCAATCCGCGCTATATGGCTGGCGTGCGCGAGGTGGTGGATGTGCGCGAGCTTAGCCTGGCTTCGATCTCCGGCCCAGAAGAGGGCGGGCAGCCGGGCATGCTCGTGATTGGCGCCTGCGCGACGATGCGCCAGGTGGCGCGCTCGCCGCTCATTCAAGGGCTGGCGGATGGCATTCTGGCGCGGGGCGCTGCCGTCTGTGGTTCCCCGAATATTCGCAACATGGCGACGCTTGGCGGCAACACGGCGTCGGCGCTGCCCTCGGCTGATACGCCGCCCGCGCTGCTGGCGCTGGATGCGCAGGTGGTGCTGGCCGGAGTCCAGGGTCAGCGCGCCTTGCCGCTGGCCGAGTTTTTTACCGGCCCGGCTAAAACCGTCCGGCAGCCAGGGGAGATCATCGTTGCGTTCCATATTCCATCGTCGGAAGCCACGACACGCGGCGGCTTTTATAAGATCGGGCGCACGGCAGAGGACATCTCGATGGTCAACGCTGCCGTAACCCTGACACTGCGCGATGGCAGGATCACCCATGCGCGCATCGCGCTTGGCGCGGTGGCGCCGACGCCGCTGCGTGCCCGCGCCACCGAGGCGCTGCTTGAGGGGCAGCCGCCGGTTGAAGGGGTGCTTCAGCAGGCAGCAGCCAGGGCGGCAGAGGAAACGCGGCCTATCAGCGACCAGCGGGCATCGGCTGATTATCGACTCCGCATGAGCGCCGTTGCCACGCTGCGCGCACTGCGCCAGGCGGCGGGGCTGGCAGAGCATCCAGAGGAGTGGCATCATGCCTGAAATAGAAGAGCTTGAGGTCCGGCTTACGGTCAATGGGCGAGCGCAGCGCTGGCGTGTTCAGCCAGGCGAGACGCTGCTTGAGGCGCTGCACCAGCATAACATCAAGGGGCCAAAGCTGGTCTGTGGTACGGGCGACTGCTGCGCCTGCGGCGTCCTCTTCAATGGCGAGTCGATCAATGCCTGCTGCATGCTGGCGGCGCAGGCAGCAGGAGCAGAGATCGTGACGGTTGAAGGACTGGCGAAGGGCGCGGCCTTGCATCCGATTCAAGAAGCCTTTGCCGTCGCTGGCGCGGCGCAGTGCGGCTATTGCACCCCTGGCTTTATCATCCGCACCTATGCCTTGCTTGAGGAACATCCCAATCCAACCGAAGAGGACGTGCGCGCCGCCTTTGCCGGAAACATCTGCCGCTGCACTGGCTATGTCAAGCCAGTCGAGGCAGCCTTGCGCGCAGCGGAGATGATGCGAAGGCAGTGAAAAGGAGACATGCTATGGCGCGTGTGGCAATGTACCTGCAAGATAAGCATGACATCCGCGAAGGCATGACCTACGCGCAGTACGCCGAGCAGCGTGGCTTCGAGGCCGTTTGGCAGGCAGAGTCGCGCCTGGTGCGCGACGCCATTGTGCCGATGGCGGCTTTTGCCGCCGTGACCTCGCGGGTCAAGATCGGCAGCGGCGTGATTAACAACTGGACGCGCAATATTGGGCTGCTCGCCGCGACCTACCTGACGCTGGATGATCTGGCGCCGGATCGCATCATCTGCGGCCTGGGCGCGTGGTGGGATCCGCTGGCAAGGCAGGTGGGCATTGAGCGCAAAAAGCCGCTGAAAGCCATGCGCGAAACCATTGAGGTGATGAGGCGGCTGCTCGCGCTGGAGCGCGTCACCTTTCATGGCGAATTTCATCAGGTGGATGACATTGAGCTTGATGTAGTGCATGGTCGCCGCCAGCCGCGCAACGTGCCTATGTATATTGGCGCGACGCATATGGGCATGATGGAGCTTGCCGGCGAGATCGCCGATGGGGTGGTTCTCAATTATTGCGTGCCGCCGGCATATAACCACGAAGCCTTAAAACATCTGGAGATCGGTGCCAGAAAAGCTGGACGTGCCCTGGACGCCATTGATCGCCCGCAGTTGATTGTCTGCTCCGTCGATCACGACCACCGGCGAGCCATCCAGGCGGCCAAAGAGTTGATTACCCAATACCTGGCGCAGCAGCCACACATTGCCGAAGCCAGCGGCACGCCGCCAGAAACCGTGAAGCAGGTGCAGAGTATCCTGGGCTGGCCAGCTACCAAAGAGCAAATTCATCAGGCGATGCAATTTGTGCCCGATGAATTGATTGAGCGGATCACCGCCAGCGGCACGCCCGATGAAGCGCGGGCGAAGGTAGAGGAGTATAACCGCGCTGGCTGCACCTGCCCGATTCTCTATCCGGTTGGTGATGATGTGCGCCTGATGATCGATACATTTGCTCAGGATTGAATATAAGATGCTAGCTTTGCCCTATACTATCTGCTTCTGCTATCATGAGCATCTGGTGTTGATGCTGCATCGCAATCGCCCGCCAAATCAGGGACTTTGGAATGGCCTGGGCGGCAAGATTCAGGCGAATGAGACGCCTTTTGCTTGCGTGCAGCGCGAGGTGCTGGAAGAGGCAGGAGTCGATCTCATTCAATCACCATCCTGTCGCTTTGCTGGCATTGTCACCTGGGCCAGCGG